>NZ_JBVKAT010000009.1:0-76745 GCF_055598485.1 Streptomyces sp. NPDC107521 | reverse complement strand
CAGGTGCCCGGTGCTCTGGCGGACATCGGGGCGGCGGCGGACGGCACCGTGTGGGGTGTCAACTCGGCGGGGAACATCTACCGCTACACCGGCGACCAGGACAGCGGTCACTGGAAGCAGATCCCCGGCTCGCTCAAGGCGATCTCGGCGGGCTCCCGGACCTCGGTCTGGGGGGCCAACGCGGCCGGCAACATCTACCGCTTCACCAACAACGACGCCAGCCCCTGGGTGCAGATCCCCGGCGCGCTCACCGACGTCGGGGCGGGAGTGGACGGCACCGTGTGGGGTGTCAACTCGGCGGGGAACATCTACCGCTACACCGGCGACCTGCCCGGCTGAGCCCCGCCACGGGGCCTCGCCCCGCCGGAAGCGGGCCGGTCGCGTCCCAGGAGGTGACCGGCCCGGCACGGGCGGGGACCCGCGGTACGGGCACCGCCCCGGCGACCGGCCGGTGCGCGCCTACAGGGCGGCCAGGGAGGCGAGGTGGGCCTCGCGGACCGGGGCGGTCTGGCCCTGCACCAGGAGGAACAGCCCCTCCCGGGCCAGCCGTTGGGCCGGGCTGTCCAGGCTCATCGACCGCCCGCCCCCGGCCACCACCGCCGCTGCCGTAGCCGCACGCATCAGGTCCGACGCCCGGGTGCGCAGCGCCGTGCGCTCCTCGGTCCGCTCGTGCGGGGCAGGATGGTCCGCCAGGGCGTACGCCCGCTCGCGCACCGCGTCGATCCGGCCGCGCAGCGCGTGCGCCGCGTCCGCCCCCCGCGGGGCGGCGGCCAGCAGGTCCAGCGCGGCGTACGCCAGGCCGAAGACGGCGGGGGAGACGTTGGCGGCCCGGGCCAGGTCGGTGCGGGCGAACTCCGCCTGCGGGGTGCGCAGGACGACGGAGTCCCGGGACACCCGCAGCCCGTCCAGCTCCAGGGAGACCGTGCGGGCGGCCGAGAGCGCCGCGAGCCGCATCGGCCGCGACGGGCGCAGTCCCGGCTGCTCACGGGCGTCGACGAAGGCGAACACCACCTCGGCCCCCTCCGTCACCCCGGCGAGCAGCATCACGTCGTTCAGTCCCCAGCCGGTGTACCAGGGCACCGTGCCATCGAAGCGCAGCCCGTCCCGCTCCTCGGTGACGCGGACCGGGACGCGGGGGAAGGCGCGGACATGGGCGTAGGCGATCCCCGCCGTCCTCGCGCCGGTGGCGAGCGGACGCAGCAGGCGTTCGCGTGCGGGCAGCCCCGGCTCCGCCCGGCTCAGCATCCGGACCGGTGTGTGGTGCTGGGTCTGCACGAACCACGTCGAGCAGCACGCCCCGGCCAGGATCTCCGCGATCTCGCGGGCCACCGCGTCGGGGGCGCCGGCCCCGCCGTACTCCTCGGGCGCGCTCACCCCGGACAGTCCGGACCGCCGTACGGCGTCGACGTGGCCCACCGGCACGCCGTCCCGGTCCACGCGGGCGGCGGAGGGGGCGAGCAGACCGGCGGCGAGACGGCGGGCCACGTCGACGAGCGGGTGGGGAGCGGTGGTCGGCGTCGTCATGGAGCGATTGTCGCCCGCCCGCCCTCCGGCCGGGGGCAACGGGGCCGGAGGCGGCCGGAACGGCCCACCGGGCCGGTGCCGCACGGGTTCACGGCCCGCCGCCGCAGAAGCCCGTCGGGCCCGCCGCCCCCGTCGGCATGGGGTGTACGGCCAGACCGGCGTGGCGACGGGTCCCAGGGGGCTCGGGGCGCGCGGAGGGAGACGGGGAGCCCGCGTGAGCGGCGGCCGGGAGCCGGTGCGCCGGGGTGCGCCGGGGTGCGCACCGGGCGTGTGCGGCCGGTCCGGAGCCGGGACGTGCGCACGGGCCCCAGGGGGTGCAAAGGGTTCGGAAGGGGTCAACCCGGGGCCGGTTCCGGGGGATTGAAATGGTCTATACCCTTGACTGGTACAGACCAAAGCGGTTGAGTGTGCCTCCACACCCCCCACCACGGCCGCCCCGCCGCGCCGCGGGTCCGGTACGACCGGTCCGCATGGACGGGGTCCGGCTCGTCCGGCCCCGTCCCCGGGGAGCGGCCGTGCTCCGTGAAGGAGGCACACCTGTGTCGAGGCGCCCTTTCGCCGCCGTCGTGACCGCACTCGCCCTCGCCGGCGCCGTGCCCGTCCTCATGCCGGCGCCCCAGGCGTTCGCCGCCGGCTGTTCCAGCTACCCCAACTGGACCGCCGGGAAGTCCTACAAGGCCGGTGACATCGTCCTGTACACCAACGGCAAGGCCTACGTCGCCCAGTACGCCAACCCGGGCTACGACCCGGTCATCAGCACCTGGTACTGGCAGCCCTACGCCTGCGACACCCAGGGCGGCGGCGGTGGCGGCGGTTCGGAGACCCCGGCCGGCAACTTCGTGGTGAGCGAGGCCCAGTTCAACCAGATGTTCCCGGGCCGGAACTCCTTCTACACCTACAGCGGGCTCACCGCCGCGCTCTCCGCCTACCCCGGCTTCGCCAACACCGGCGGCGACACCACCAAGAAGCAGGAGGCCGCCGCCTTCCTCGCCAACGTCAGCCACGAGACCGGCGGTCTGGTGTACGTCGTCGAGCAGAACACCGCCAACTACCCGCACTACTGCGACTGGAGCCAGCCCTACGGCTGCCCGGCCGGCCAGTCCGCCTACTACGGACGCGGCCCGATCCAGCTCAGCTGGAACTTCAACTACAAGGCGGCGGGCGACGCGTTGGGCATCGACCTGCTCAACAACCCCTCGCTGGTGCAGACCAACGCGGCCGTCGCCTGGAAGACCGCCCTCTGGTACTGGAACACCCAGAAGGGCCCCGGCACCATGACCGCGCACAACGCCATCGTCAACGGCGCCGGATTCGGCCAGACCATCCGCTCCATCAACGGTGCCATGGAGTGCGACGGCAGGAACCCGGCGCAGGTCCAGAGCCGTGTCACCAAGTACCAGCAGTTCACCCAGATCCTCGGTGTCCAGCCGGGCGGCGCCCTCACCTGCTGACGCCCGGGGGATGTGCGAGACTCCGCCGATGACCTCGGAAGCGATCACCGCGGAGTCCTCGGGCACCTGGCGCCTGGGCGACCTGCCCGTCCGCCGCCTCGGCCTCGGCGCGATGCGGCTGACGGGCAGCGCCGCCTTCCACCTCGGCACCCCGGGCGACCGCGGGCGTTCCCTCGCCGTGCTGCGCCGGGCCGTGGAACTCGGTGTCGACCACATCGACACCGCGGCCTTCTACTTCTCCTCCCGGCGCTCCGCCAACGAGCTGATCAACACCGCCCTGGCGCCCTACGCCGACGATCTGGTGATCGCCGTCAAGGTGGGCCCGTACCGCGACTGGTCCGGAGAGTGGGGGACCTCCGCCCGGCCCGAGGACCTGCGCGCCCACGTCGAGGAGAACCTGCGCCAGCTCGGCCGCGACCACCTCGACCTCGTGTATCTGCGCCGGATGCGGCAGGACTCCGTCGCCGAGCACTTCGGCGCCCTCGCCGTGCTGCGCGAGAAGGGGCTCATCCGCCACCTCGGCATCTCCGACGTGGAGCCCCGCCACCTTGCCGAGGCGGAGGCCGTCGCGCCCGTGACCGCCGTCCAGAACCGCTACGGGATCGGCTTCCACGACCCGGCCACCGACGAACTCCTCGCCCTGTGCCGTGACCGGGGCATCGCCTTCGTGCCGTTCTACGCCATCGCCGGGGAGGCGGGGCCCGAGGGGGCGGACGACGCCCACGCGGCGGAGGTCCGCGCGGTCGCCGCCGCGCACGGCGCGAGCCCCGCCCAGGTCCGCATCGCCTGGACCCTGCACCAGGGTCCGCACGTCCTCGCCATCCCCGGCACGGGGAATCCCGGCCACCTCGTGGAGAACGTCGCCGCGGGCGCGCTGCGCCTCACACAGGAGGAGCTGACCCGGCTGGACACCGCCCGGCGCGGCTGACCCGCCCCGCACCGGCCGCCGCGCGGGGCGGATCCGGTCGGCGCGGAAGGACCCGGCGGCGGGCCCGGTCGGCCCGGATGACCCGGACGGTCTCGCCGTCCGGACACCCTCGTCGGTCCCGACGGCCCCGACGGCCATGTGACCCCTCGCGACCGGCGTTTCGGCGGGCCCGGGAGCCCCGCACCCCGAGGGCTTCCGGTGGTCCGGTCCCCCCGTCCGTGCCTCCGTCCCTTCGTGCCCCGTGTTTCCGGCGGGTCCGCGAGGCCCGCCCCGCCGGGGGCTTCCGGAGGTCGCGGCGGGTCCCGGAGGCTTGCCCTGCCCTTTGCTCCCGGTGGGGCCCGGACGGCTCGGCCCGCTCCGTGCTTCCGGGGTCCGGGAGGCACGCCCCGCCAGGGGATTCGGGTGGTTGCGCCGGGTCCCGGAGGCTTGCCCTGCCCCGTGCTCCCGGTGGGTTCCGGAGGCTTCCCGCGCTCCCGTGGGTTCCAGGGGCTCAGCCCGCCCCGTGCTCCCGGGTCCGGAAAGCACGGGGCACCCAGGAATTCCGGCGGCTCACCCCTCCGCTTCCGGTGACGCTCGGCGGCCCGCTCCGTCCGGTGCCCGCGAAGGGACCCGGTGGCCCGCCCCTCCCGGCGGTTCCGGCGGGGGCAGTGGTGCCCGAGGGCCCCGTG
The DNA here is from genome assembly GCF_055598485.1 of Streptomyces sp. NPDC107521. NCBI lineage: Bacteria > Bacillati > Actinomycetota > Actinomycetes > Kitasatosporales > Streptomycetaceae > Streptomyces > Streptomyces sp. NPDC107521. Next base: position 72,174 of record NZ_JBVKAT010000009.1, on the reverse strand, counting down.
AGGGCGACGGGGCGGGCGTGCCCGGTATTCCCCGCGGCCGGGACTGGCATCCTGGTGGTTTTACGTATAACCTCACCCGTCAACCCCAGGCCGCCCGCTCCCGAAAGGCCCCGATGAGACGCCCCGCCATGGTCACCCGCGACGCCGACGACCGCGCCGCCGCGGCCCGCCGCCGCACCGGTGACCTCGGCCCGCGTCCCGTCGGGCACGCGACCGGGACGCCCGGAGCCCGGCGGCCCGCCGCCGGACCGGGCGCCGGGGGAGACGGCGCGGCGCCGCGTCCGCCCCGCGCCGGAGGCGGCGCCCGGTCGGCCCGGACCGGCGGACACGCTCCCCGGCGAGCCGGCCCCGTCCCGCGCCCGGGCGGCGCGTCCGTCCCCGGCCGGCCCGCCCCCGGCGGCCCCGTCCGCGACGGCGCCCGCACCGCCGCGCCCCTCCCGGGCGCCCCCCGGCCGCGACCCCTCGGCGCGGCCGTCCGGGACCCGTACGGCACGCGCTGGGACCCCCTCCGGCCCACCGCCTGAGAACCGCCCCGCCCTCCCGCACCGAACCGCGAGGAACGACCGCATGACTTCTACGCGCATAGACGACGAGACCCTCCGCCGCCTCCCCAAGGCCGTGCTCCACGACCACCTCGACGGCGGCCTGCGTCCGTCCACCGTGGTGGAGCTGGCCGACGCCGTCGGCCACACCCTGCCCACCACCGACCCCGGCGAACTGGCCGCCTGGTACTACGAGGCCGCCAACTCCGGCGACCTGGTGCGCTACATCGCCACCTTCGAGCACACCCTCGCCGTCATGCAGACCCGGGAGGGGCTGCTGCGCACCGCCGAGGAGTACGTCCTCGACCTCGCCGCAGACGGCGTCGTCTACGCCGAGGTCCGCTACGCGCCCGAGCTGATGCTGCGCGGCGGCCTCACCCTCGCCGAGGTCGTCGGGACCGTGCAGGAGGGCCTGGCCGCGGGCATGGCCCGGGCCGCCGCCGCGGGCACCCCGGTGCGGGTCGGCACGCTGCTCTGCGGGATGCGGATGTTCGACCGGACCCGTGCCACCGCCGATCTCGCCGTCGCCTTCCGGGACGCGGGCGTCGTCGGATTCGACATCGCCGGGGCCGAGGACGGCTTCCCGCCCGCCGACCACCTCGACGCCTTCTCCCACCTGCGCCGCGAGAACGTGCCGTTCACCATCCACGCGGGCGAGGCGCACGGGCTGCCCAGCATCCACCAGGCCCTCCAGGTGTGCGGGGCCCAGCGGATCGGCCACGGGGTGCGCATCACCGACGACATCCCCGACCCGGCGGCGGGCAAGCTCGGCCGGCTCGCCTCCTGGATCCGCGACCGCCGGATCGCCCTGGAGATGTGCCCCACCTCCAACCTCCAGACCGGCGCCGCCACCTCCGTCGCGGAGCACCCCATCACCGCGCTGAAGGACCTCGGCTTCCGGGTCACCCTCAACACCGACAACCGCCTGGTCTCCGGCACCACCATGACCCGCGAGATGTCGCTGCTGGTCGAGCAGGCGGGCTGGACCGCCGAGGACCTGCGCACGGTCACGGTGAACGCCCTCAAGAGCGCCTTCATCCCGTTCGACGAGCGCAGGGCCCTGATCGAGGACGTGGTGCTGCCCGGCTACGCGTCCGTGCTCCGAAGCAGCCCCCGCGCGTAGGCGGCCTGCCCGACGTGCTGGAGGTCGTCGGACAGGACGCTGACCAGCCGCACGCCCAGCGTCACCGGCGGGTCCCAGCGCTCGTCGACGATCCGCTCCAGGTCCTTCGCGGTCAGGGAGCGCAGGACGCCGAGCGTCCGCTCGTGGACGGCGTCGTAGTAGCCGCCCAGCAGCTCGCCCGAGGCGACCCGCACCTTGGCCACCTGCGCCGGGCGGTGCCCGTACCCGGTGTCACCGCTCGGCAGGCCGAGGCCGAGGCGCTCCTCCCAGCCGCCGGTGTGCCAGAGCTGGCCGAGCCCGAAGGCGTCGGCCACATGGTCGTCCTGGACCCGGGTGAGGTGCCACAGCAGCCAGGCGACGGGGTTGGCGCCGCCGGGCGGCCGGGCGTTCAGCGTCCGCTCGTCCAGGCCGTCGAGGACGGCGTGGACCTCTTCCGCGATGCGGCCGTAGCCCTCGATGAGGATGTCCTTCGCGTGCATGGGTCCACCATCGCGCAGTCCGCGCTCACCCGCTCCCCGTCTCCAGCAGGGCCATCAGCGCCCGCGCCGCCGGGCTGGTGGACTCCTCGGGCGGCAGCAGCGCGATCGTCTCGTACACGGCCTCGGCGGTGCCCCGCAGCGGCAGCGGGGTGAGGGACGGCCGCTTGTGCCGGAAGTGGCGGGGGACGACCGCGACGCCCAGGTCCTCGTCGAGCAGGTCGAGCAGCCCGTGCACGTCGTTGACCTCCAGCGCGACCGTCCGCCGCACCCCCGCCGCGGCGAAGACGGCGTCCGTGATCCGGCGCGGGCCCCAGTCCGGGTGGAAGTCCACGAACACCTCGTCCGCGAGGTCGCGCGGTGCCGGCGGGGTCCCCGCGACGGCCAGCCGGTGGCCGGGGTGGCACAGCACCGTCATGGGCTCGCCGTCGAGCGGCAGCGACCGCAACTGCTCGGTGTCCTCCTGGGTCCGGTAGGCGAAGGCCAGGTCCAGCCGCCCCGCCGCGACCTCCTCCGCCAGCTCGCCCGACCCCGCCTGCCGCAGCCGGATCTCCACGTCCGGGTGCCGGTGCCGGAAGGCGGCCAGCAGTCGCGCCACCGCCACCCCGGCCACGCACTGCTCGGTGCCCAGCGACAGCGTGCCGCGCAGCACCCCCTGCACCGCCGCCACCGCCTCGTGCGCCGCGCGCACCTGCGCCAGCACCCGCCGTGCCTCGCCCAGCAGCGCCCGCCCCGCCTCGGTCAGCGCCACCCGCCGGGTGGTGCGCACGAACAGCGGCGCCCGCAGCTCCCGCTCCAGCGCCCGGATGGACGCCGACAGGCCCGACTGGGAGACCAGCAGCCGTTCCGCCGCCCGGGTGAAGTGCTGGTCCTCGGCGACCGCCACGAAGTGCTGGAGATGGCGCAGTTCCATGACCGAGAAGCCTAATCGCTGAATCCCATCGGATTCTCCTGTTGGACCACTGCCCGCGGGCCACGCCAGAGTGGGAGGTCCACGGGCCGGTTCCGCCGCGCCCGTACCCCGGGTCGTCCAACCCCTCTGGAGTCGCGTTGTACACCGCACACCCCGACCGCTACGCGAACCTGCCCTACCGGCGCACCGGCCGCAGCGGCCTGAAGCTCCCCGCGCTCTCGCTCGGCCTGTGGCACAACTTCGGCCCCGACCGCCCCGTCGCGACCCAGCGCGCCATCCTGCGCCGCGCCTTCGACCTCGGGGTCACCCACTTCGACCTGGCCAACAACTACGGCCCCCCGCCCGGCTCCGCCGAGTCCGCCCTCGGCGACGCGCTGCGCGCCGACTTCGCGCCGTACCGCGACGAGCTGGTGATCTCCACCAAGGCCGGCTATCTGATGTGGCCCGGCCCGTACGGCGAATGGGGCTCGCGCAAGTACCTGCTGTCCTCGCTCGACCGGAGCCTCGCCCGGCTGGGCCTGGAGTACGTCGACGTCTTCTACTCCCACCGCCCCGACCCGGAGACTCCGCTGGAGGAGACGATGGGCGCCCTGCACTCGGCGGTGCGGCAGGGCAAGGCGCTCTACGTGGGCGTCTCCAACTACTCGCCCGAGCAGACCCGGGAGGCCGCCCGCATCCTCGGCGAGCTGGGCACCCCGCTGCTGATCCACCAGCCGCGCTACTCCCTGCTCGACCGGCGCCCCGAGAGCACCGGCCTGCTGGACGCCCTGGACGAGCTGGAGGTGGGCTCCATCGCCTACTCCCCGCTGGAGCAGGGCCTGCTGACCTCCCGCTACCTCGACGGCATCCCCGAGGACTCGCGGGCCGCGGGCGACAGCCCGTTCCTGAACTCCGACGCCGTCACCGGGGAACTGGTCGCCAAGCTGCGCGCCCTCGACGCCATCGCCTCCGACCGCGGCCAGTCCCTCGCCCAGATGGCGCTGGCCTGGGTGCTGCGCGGGGGCCGGGTCACCTCGGCGCTGGTCGGCGCGAGCAGCCCGGGCCAGCTGGAGGACAGCGTCGCGGCCACCGGCAACCTGGAGTTCGACGCCGGCGAACTGGCCCGCATCGACGCCGTCGTCAAGGGCTAGGGCCTCTCGTTCGGATCATGCCGGGCTCGCGGGCCCTGGCGCCGCGCCTCGCCGCGTTGTCGTCGGTCGCCAGGGCGCGCTCCGCCCCGACTCCCTCCCCCGCCTGGCGACGCACGGCGCCGGACCCCGCTCGCTGATCCGGCCCGACCCGAACGAAAGGCCCCAGCACGGCGACCGGAAGGGCTCACCGGCTCGCGCCGCCCGGCACGGCGCCTCGCCGCGTCGTCGCACCGTCCGGGTACGCCCGGTGCGCGGGCGGCGTTCCGCCCGGCGGTCCACTCCGCCGGACGCCGCGAGCCGTCCGGTCACCCCTTCCGTCCGCGGCGCCGGCGGGAGCCGCCGGCACGCACCGCCCTCGGGCCGCCGCCGGTCCGGCGGGGCCCGGTCAGGTCCCTCCCGGCCGTTCCCCGCCGCCGCGCGTGCGTCCCGTCCCGCCGGGCACCGCGCCGGGCCGCTCACGACCCGCCGGACGTCCCGGCGCCCGCGAGCGGCCCACCCCCCTTCGGCGCGGACGGCGGCCGGCGGGGAGGTCAGACGCCCGGCGGCACCCGGTCCAGGAAGCCGTACACCGACCCGATGCGCCCCGCGGCGTCCAGGGTCACCACGTCGGAGCCCGCCAGCGGCGCCGAGCCGTCGGCCCCGTTCACCATCTCCCAGGAGAACCGCGCCGTGTCGTGGTGCCCGTCCACCGCGCCGGTGAGCCGGAAGGCGAACCCCGGGAACCGCTCGCGGGTCCCCGCGATCAGCGCCGCGATCCCCTCGTGGCCGCGGACGTCCGCCAGCGGGTCGGTGTAGGTGCCGTCGGCGGCCCAGGCCGCGGCGACCGCCTCGGCCAGCGCCCCGGGTCCGGCGTTCCACGCCTCGAAGTAGCGGGCGACGGCGCTCTCGTGGCGGTGCGTGGAAGTGGTCATGCGGGTGTCCTCCATCGGGGGCGGGTGCACTGGTCAGGGGCCGGGCCCCGCCCTCTCGGACCCGGTACGGCAACCCTGCCCGCGCCCGGCGGCGGCGTCGATTACCCCGGGGGTCATGACGGTCCGTCCGGCCGGCGCCGGGTTTTCGGCCAAACGGGGCGCCGTCCGGGCCGGGAGACTGGCCGGAAAATCGTGGTGACAGTGGTTCAGTCGTGAACATACTCACCTCTAGGGGCGGGCACGCCACGCGACAGTGCCCTCACGCACAGCACGCGGGCCGCACGGACGCCACGCCGGACCGGTGGGGCGGGCGGGCGACCCGGGGAGGGGAATCCGTGCACGACGAGTTCCTGTGCCACGTCACCGCCTACGGTGTCTGCGACGGGCGGCGCATCGGAGTCCCCCTCGGCACCTACCGGGCACCCACCCTGCCCCTGGCCCTGTGGTGGCTGCGCGACCGCGCGACGTGGATCGCGGAACGCCTGGATCCCCAGCCCGGCAGCCCGCACTTACCCCGCGGAGCGCTCACCCCGCTCGCCGACACCGCCCCCGACGTGCCCCGCGTGCTGCGGGCCTGGTGCGCCGACGGCGGGCGGCAGGAGTCCGTGGCCGAGGAGCTGGCCGCCGGGCGGCTCATCCGGATCGCGACCCGCGACGAGACCACCGAGTACGAGCTGCTGGCCGAGTCCGTGGACGCCCTGCGCATGCAGCGCGCCGCCCCGCCCCTCGTCGTCCCCGTCGCCTGAACCCCACCCGTCGCCTGGACCCCACCGTGCGACCGGTCCCACCCGTCGCCCGAAACCCCGCCGGGTGCCCGGTCCCCGCCTGTCGCGCCGCCGCTCCCGCCGGGCCCCATCCGTCGCCCCGGTCACCGCCCGGCGCGACCGCCCCGCCCGGCCCCGGCGCGCCGTCCGGCCCGGGACCGGCGGGCGAGGAGCGCGCCCACGAGACCGGCGGCCGCCCCCCAGAGCGCGGCCCTCCAGAGCGCCGCCCAGGTCCGCGGGCGCAGGAACACCTGACCGGTCAGACCGCCGCCCAGGTCCCCGATGCCGAGCACCGACAGCCCGTAGTGCGCGTACACCCGGCCCACCAGGCAGATCATCAGCACCGTGCAGACCAGCGCCACGGCCAGCCGCGCGGCGTGCGCCCACAACGGGGTCCCGGCGGGGGAGAGGACCGCCGCGAGGAACCCTGCGGCCAGGAGCAGCACCACGGCGACGGCCGGCAGCCACCACATCCGCCCGTCCCGTTCGGTGAGCGTCCCCAGATCGAGCGTGGAGACGTCCGGGGTGCGCAGCACCTCGTCGAGGACCCGGGGCATCGGCAGTCCGAACGGCCCCTCCACCCGCCCGTCCCAGGCCGCCCCGAGACCGATGGTCAGCGCGATCCACGCCAGGTTGGGCAGCCCGAGCAGCAGCACCGCGAACGTCTCCGCCGGATGCCCCCGCGTCCCGGCCGCGACCAGGCCGACGACCAGGCCCAGGACGACGTACGCCAGCAGCAGCGCCACCATCGCGCACGCCGCCGGGCGGGCGGACGCCACCAGGGGCCGCAGCCGTCCCGGCAGCGGGGCGCCGTCCGTCACCAGCAGGGCCACCACCAGGACGCCCGCCAGCCACAGCAGCCCGAAGAGCACCGTCGACGGCACGTCCGTGGTGAAGCCCACCCGGGGCTCGATGCCGAAGAAGTCGCCCAGGTCGTTGAGGAGCCCCTCCCCGAGGGGCACCGCGAAGGTCCGGCGCGCGGCGAAGGCCGGCCCCAGCAGCGCGGCCGACCAGAGCACGGCGATCCGTCCCGCCCAGCCGGCCGCCTCCCGGGCACCGGCGGTCGCGCCGTGTCTCAGCGGGCGCACGAACCCCCGTGCCAGGACCAGCGCGCCGGTCAGCGTCACGGACAGCGGGAGCACGGTGAGCGCGGCGTCGCTGCCGACCAGCCCCCCGGCGTCCCCGGACAGCTCCACCGACCCGCCGACGGCGATGACGACGACCGCCATGACCACCCGGGGGAAGGCGCCGCCCGGGAGACCGGTGGCACCGGCCGCCCACAGCCCGAGCGACGCCACGACCGCCATCGCGACCAGGGCCGCCAGCACCGTGAGGAGGGCCCGCGCCCATCCGTGGGGGGACGCGGCGGGGACGGCGGGGGTTCGGGCGCTCACGCTGCCACGCTAGGCAGGGCCCGCGCGGCGCGCCCGTCCGGCGGGGCCGTCCGCGTCGCCGCGCGGCGGTCCCGCCGGGGCCGCCCGCGCGGGGCGGGCGCCGCCGGTCAGGAGGTGCGGGCGGTCAGGAGGTGCGGGCGGTCCGCGCCGGGGCGGCCCGGACGACCAGCGCGTGGTCGCCGAGCCCCAGCAGCCGGTGGGCAGGCAGCTCGCCCCGGGTGGTGAGGACGGCGATCAGCCTGCCGCTGTCCGGGTCGAACGCCGCGTCCAGGACCGTGCCCCGGCCGTCGCCCCGGTCCGTCAGGACCCGGCGGCCCAGCAGCGCGTGCCGGGGCGGTGCCGGATCCGCCTCGGCACCGGGACGCAGCTCGACGGCGCCGGGGCCGGTCACCGCCACCGCCGCCCAGGGCACCGCGACCGTCCGGCGCAGCCGTCCGGCGCGGAACCGCAGATGGGTGACCGTGCCGGACGCGGCGTCCACCGCCAGGGACGTCACCGTGCCCAGCCGGGGGCCGCCGCCCCGCACCACCACCGGCAGCCCCCGCACCTCGGAGAGGAGTCTCACGGCGCGCCCCGTCCGCCACCGGACGCGCTCCGTGCCCGGGCCACGAGCACCGCCAGGCCCGCCAGGCCGTCCGCCGTCTCCCGCACGGTCTCCCCGGGCACCACCAGGGTCCGCCCGGCCACCGCCAGGCTCTCCCCGCGCGGCACGTACACCGTCCGCCCGCGGCGCCGGGACCCGGACGCGGAGCCCCGCCCGGCCGCCACCCGGAAGCCCACGACCCGCCCGGAGGCGCCGCCCTCCACGACGACGTCCAGCACCGTGCCGACCTCCCGGCCCTCCTCGGTCCGCAGCGCGGCCCCCAGCAGCCTGGCCCGCAGTGACTCCTGACGCACCGTCATGACCGTCAGCGCCACCAGGCACCGCCGGTCCCGGACCATCACCGCCTCGTGCCCGAGCGCGTGCACCGTCGCCCAGGGCAGGCCCTCCTTGAGCGGTCCGGAGCGCAGCCCCGGGCGGCTGAGCGTGAACCCGGTGATCCATCCGGCGCCGTCGTCGAAGACGGTGTCCCGGACCAGGGCCACGGTGTCGCCGCCGAGGGTGACCACCGGCCGGGTGCCCAGGCTCCGCGCGGCCATCAGTTCGTCCATCGCACCCCCTTCCCGTACCCTGCGGGTGCCCCTCACCGCGGTGACGATGCGCCCGCCGTGAGAGCGGGGGGACTGCCGGGGCGACGGCGGGGTACGAGGACTGGTGCAGTAGCGTCCGGCCAGTCCGGCTTCCGAGAGAGACACGCATGACCGAGCATCTGGACGGGGCAGTGATACCGACTGGTTTCGATGTTCCCGTGGAACCGCTGAGGCGGGCGGCACACTATTCCGGCGGTCCGGGGTGCATCGCGGAGGCCCGCTCCTTCGCCGCGCTCTTCCTCGACCAGCTCCGCACCGAGTGGTGCGCCGCCATCGGCCGCCGCACCGACGGCGCGGTCCTGCTGGTCGTCAGCGAACTGGTCACCAACGCCGACCGGCACAGCGACGGCCCCTACGTCCTGGAACTGGAGGGCACGGACACCTCCGTCGCCGTCTGCGTCTACGACAGCAGCGGCGCCGTGCCCCAGCGCTTCCCGCGCGATCCCGAACGGGTGGGGCGGCACGGGCTGGAGATCGTCCACGCGCTGACGGAGCGCATCGTCGTCGAGCGCGTCCCGGTCGGCAAACGGGTGCGCGCGGTGGTGCGGCTCACCGCCGAGTGACGCTCCGGCTCCTGTCCGCGGTCCGCGCGGGGGAACGGCGCCGGGGCCTCCTCGGCCCGGCGGGCCGCCCCGGTGACCGGTCGGCGCACCGGGGCCGCCGCGTCGTCTCAGGCGCAGCCCAGTTCGCCCAGCATGCCCTCGCGCAGCCGGGTGATGATGCGCTTGATCAGCCGCGACACATGCATCTGCGAGCAGCCGAGCCGTTCGCCGATCTCCGCCTGGGTGGCCTCCTCGACGAACCGCAGATGGATGATCCGCCGGTCGCGTTCGCTCAGCCCGGCCATCAGCGGCGCCAGCGCGTGGAAGTCCTCGACGAGCCGCAGCCCGTGCTCCTCGACCCCGATGAAGTCCGCGAGCACCGCCTCGCCGCCCTCGGGGCCCTCCCCGGTCAGCGCGGCGTCCAGCGACGAGGAGTTGTAGCCGTTGGACGCGATCTGGCCCTCGACCACCTCGTTCTCGGTGATGTTCATCAGCGTGGCGAGTTCGGCCACCGTCGGCTCCCGGTCCAGCCGGCTGGACAGCTCCTCGCGGGCCTTGGCCAGCTCCACCCGCAGCTCCTGGAGCCGCCGGGGCACATGGACGGCCCAGGTGGTGTCGCGGAAGAAGCGCTTGATCTCGCCGACGATGTAGGGCAGCGCGAAGGAGGTGAACTCGACCTCGCGCGACAGCTCGAAGCGGTCGATGGCCTTGATGAGGCCGATCATGCCGGTCTGGACGACGTCCTCCATGTCGTCCCCGCGCCCCCGGAACCGTCCGGCGGCGAAGCGCACGAGGGACATGTTCATCTCGATGAGGGTGTTGCGCGCGTACTGGTACTCGTACGTGCCCTCCTCGACCTCGGTCAGGCGCCGGAAGAAGTGCCGGGAGAGCTGGCGCGCGTCGCGCGGCGCGACGGCACGGGGGTCCGGGATGTCCGGCAGGGGTCCGTCACCCGGTGTGCCCGTGCCGGTCCTCTCGACAACCTGCGCCTGCGGCCGGGTCACGGCGGTCTTCATTTGCCTCTCCCACGAAAGTCACGGTCGGACGACACTTCTTCCTCGGTCCTTCCCGTCGGCGGATACCCGGGAGACGGCGACCCATGCCTTCCGCTTCGCGGGGCGGCGGAATCCGGCGGGACGACGGGGCGGCTCGCGCGGCTCGCGCGGTTCGCCGGGACGTGGGACGAGGGCCGCGGGACGTCCGGTGTACGGGGCCGCGCGCCCCACGGGCTCCCGGCGGCTCCCGGCCCCGCCCGGGCACCGCCCCGCCCGGGAACCGCGCCGCCCGGGTGTCCTCCCGGTTCCCCTCTCGGCGGAACACCGGACCCTTCCGCCGGGCCGCCGGGCTTCTAGGCTGATCCCGTGACCCGCCACGTGACGAACGAGACGCCCGTCGCCCCTCCGCGCCCCCTGCCCCGCCCCGGGCCCCGGGGCCCCGCCGCCCGGGAGCCCCTGTGGCGTGATCTGGTCGGCGAGGTCCTGCGCGGGGAGCGTCTCGCGCAGGAGCGCACCATCAAGGACGTCGCCGAGGCCGCCCGGATCTCCCTGCCGTACCTCTCGGAGATCGAACGCGGACGGAAGGAGGCGTCGTCCGAGGTGCTGGCCGCCGCCGCGGCGGCGCTCGGGCTGGGCCTGGGCGACCTGCTGGCCCGCACCCACGGCAGACTGCTCCGGCTCACCTCCCGGCACCCCGGCCCCCTCGCGGCCCCCGGCCGCCCCGCCGCGCGCCGCGACGGGTTCTGCCTGGCCGCCTGACCGGGAGCCGGCGTACGGAAGGCGCCGGTGCGCGTGCGGGGCGGCCCCCGGCGCGCGCACCGGCGCGTACGTCCCCGGGGCGCGGCCCGCGCGCCGACCGGCGCCCCCCCTGCGGCTCCGCACGCACCCCGGGGGCCCGCACGGCACCCCGGCGGTTCCCGCGCCGCCCCCGGCCGCCCCGGCCGGTCCGGCCGTGCGCCCTCACCCGCCGCCGGACACCGGCCCCCGGCGCGGGCCGAGCACCTCGTCGGCCAGTCCGTACGCCACGGCCTCCTCGGCGGTGAGCACCTTCTCGCGGTCCATGTCCGCCCGCAGGGTCGCCGTGTCGTGGCCGGTGTGCCGGGAGAGCACCTCCTCCACCTGGGCGCGGACGCGGACCATCTCCTTGGCCCGAAGCGCCAGGTCGGACACCGTGCCCTGGCGTCCGGCGCTGGCGGGCTGCCCGAGCAGCACCCGCGAGTGGCGCAGCACGAACCGCCGTCCGGGGTCCCCGGCGGCCAGCAGGACGGCCGCCGTGGAGGCCGCCTGGCCGACGCAGAACGTGGAGACCGGCGCCCGGACGAAGGTCATGGTGTCGTAGATCGCCATGAGCGAGGTGAACGAGCCGCCCGGGGAGTTCAGGTAGACCGAGATCCCGCTCTCCGGCGCCGCCGACTCCAGGTGGAGGAGTTGGGCGATGACCACGTTGGCGACGCCGTCGTCGATCCCGGTGCCCAGGAAGACGATCCGCTCGGAGAGCAGCCTGCTGAACACGTCGTAGGTCCGCTCGCCGCGCGGGGTGCGCTCGACGACGTGCGGAATCGTGTAGCCCGCCGTCACCGCAGCCCCGTCCTGCGCCGGGACGCGGTCGGCCGGATGTCCGCGAGGGACTCCACGACGCTGTCCACCATCCCGTACGCCACGGCCTCCTCGGCGGTGAACCAGCGGTCGCGGTCGCCGTCGCGGGAGACGGCCTCCGGGCTCTGCCCGGTGTGCTCGGCGATGATCCGTTCGACGGTCCGCTTGGTGAACTCCAGGTTGTCCGCCTGGATCTCGATGTCGGCGGTGGTGCCGCCGATGCCCGCCGACGGCTGGTGCATCATGATCCGCGCGTTCGGCAGGGCGTGCCGCTTGCCCGCGGCGCCCACGCTGACCAGGAACTGGCCCATGCTGGCCGCGAACCCCATGGCGAGGGTGGACACATCGTTGGGGATCAGCCGCATGATGTCGTAGATCGCGAGCCCGGCGTGCACGGAGCCGCCGGGGCTGTTCACGCACAGGCAGATGTCGGTGTGCGGGTCCTCCGCGGACAGGACGAGCAACTGGGCGCAGACCCGGTGGGCGGAGACCTCGTCGACCCGGGTGCTCAGCAGCACCATCCGCTGGGCGAGCAGCTGTGCCGCCAGATGGTCGTCGAAGCGGGTGGGAGGGGTGTCGCCCTCCTGGGCGCGCGGGGGCGGCGGAACGGGCGCCGGGCCGGAGTCGAAGGGGGACATGGGTGCTCCTTGAGGGGGTCGGGGAGGTCCGCGGGCGGCGGATCGGCCGCGGTTCCCCCACTCTGGAACGAGAGGGACGTCCGGCGGGGGTTTCTCTGCCGGGAGCAGATCCGCCCGGGGCGGAGCCGCGCGCCGCGCGGAGCCGTCCGGCGCGCGGATGCGGGGCTGAGTCCCGCGCTCCGGCGGCGTCCGGTGCCGGCCGGGATTCCGTCCGCCGCGCACCGATGAGTTCCGGGCCCCGCCCCGGTCCCCCCTCATGACCGGCGTTTCGTCCGCAGGAGGACCCCATGGACACCAACGGATTCACCACCTGCCTCTGGTTCGACGACCGGGCCGAGGAGGCCGCCCGCTTCTACGTCTCCGTCTTCGAGAACTCCGGGCTCGGCGCGATCAGCTACTACCCGGAGAACGCCCCGCGCCCCGCGGGCACCGTGCTGACCGTGGACTTCACGGCCAACGGGCAGAAGTTCGTCGCGCTGAACGGCGGGTCGGAGTTCACCTTCAACGAGGCCGTCTCCTTCCAGATCATGTGCGACACCCAGGAGGAGATCGACCGCTACTGGTCCCTGCTCACCCAGGACGGCCAGGAGGGCCCCTGCGGCTGGCTCAAGGACCGTTACGGCGTGTCCTGGCAGGTCGTGCCGATCCGGCTGGAGGAGATGTTCCGCGACCCCGACGGGGCGAAGGCGGCCCGGGTCAACCAGGCCATGATGCTGATGCGCAAGCTGGACCTCGCCGCCCTGGAGAGGGCGTTCGCCGCCGACCACTGATCCCTCCGGGGCGCGGCCCGGCCCGGCGCCCGCCGGGTGGTCCGGGCCCGCCCCACCGACAGCGCCCGCGGCGCACCCGCGCGCGGGCGACCCCCACCGAGTCAGACAGGAGGCGGCAGCCATGGCCGCACCGACCGAAGGGGCCCCGTGCTGGGCCGATGTGATGTGCGGCGACGTCGAGGGGGCCAAGGCCTTCTACGGCGCCGTCCTCGGCTGGACCTTCCGCGACATGCCGACGGAGTTCGGCGACTACACCCAGGCCTACGCGGGCGACAGCGCGGTGGCCGCCGTGGTCCCGCCCGCGCCCGGCCACGAGGTCGCCCGCTGGTGCCTCTACCTGGCCTCCCCGGACGCGGCGGCGACCGCGGAACGGGTCCGCGCGGCCGGGGGCGAGGTGCTCGCGGAGCCCATGCGCGTCGACGGCTTCGGCACCATGTGCCTGGCCCGCGACCCCGGCGGCGTCGTCTTCGGCGTCTGGCAGCCCGGCAGCCACGAGGGGTTCGGGGCGGTCGGCGTGCCCGGCGCCTTCTGCTGGGCCGAGGTCTTCACCCGCGACCCCGCCGCGGCCGACGCGTTCTTCCCCGCCGTCTTCCCCTACACCACGCGGCGGATGGAGGACGCGGGCATGGACTTCCGGGTCTACGACACGAAGGACGGCACCGTGCTCGGCAGGATGGCGATGACGGACGACTTCCCGCCCGGGATGCCGTCCTTCATCAACGTCTACTTCACCGTCGACGACTGCGACGCGGCGGTCTCCCGCGCCACCGAGCGGGGCGGGACGCTGCGGTTCGGCCCGATGGACAGTCCCTTCGGCCGGTTCGCGGCGCTGGGCGACCCGCAGGGCGCGCACTTCTCGGTCATCGACGTGACCCGGACCCGGGGGGAGACGCCCACCCTCGGCGAGGTCTCCTGAGGCACGTCCGGGAGCCCCGCCGGACCATGGCATGATCGGCGCATGCGTGAACGAGCAGTGGCCGCGTGCGACGGGGCTTCGAAGGGGAACCCGGGTCCGGCCGGCTGGGCCTGGGTCCTCGCCGACACCTCCGGGACGCCGGTCCGCTGGGAGGCGGGCCCGCTCGGCAGGAATACCAACAACGTCGCCGAACTCACCGCCCTGGAGCAGCTCCTGGCGTCGACCGACCCGGATGTGCCGCTGGAGGTCCGGATGGACTCCCAGTACGCCATGAAGGCCGTCACCACCTGGCTGCCCGGCTGGAAGCGCAACGGCTGGCGCACCGCCGCCGGCAAGCCGGTCGCCAACCAGGAACTCGTCGTCCGCATCGACGCCCTGCTCGACGGCCGCTCGGTCGACTTCCGTTACGTCCCCGCCCACCAGGTCGACGGAGACCCGCTGAACGACTTCGCGGACCGCGCGGCCAGCCGGGCGGCCACCGACCAGGAGGGCGCGAGCAGCGCCCTCGGCTCCCCGGAACCGCCGCCCTCCCCGGACGTCCCGGCCGTCCGCGCCGCCACCCGCCGCAAGCCCGGCACGGCGGCCCGCAAGGGCGGGAGTTCCTCGCGGACGCTGAAGGCCAAGTTCCCCGGGCGCTGCGTCTGCGGCCGGTCCTACGCGGCCGGTGAGTCCATCGCCAGGAACGACCAGGGCTGGGGCCACCCGGACTGCCGCACCGCGGCGGCCGGATAGCGCTTCCCCCGGCCCCGCGCCGGGACCCGCCGCGACCGGGGTGCCCGGCGCCGGGCGGCGCCCGGGCGCGGCGCCCGGACACCCGGCGGCGCCCGCCCCCGCCGGTCCAGCGGAGCCCCCTCCCGCCGCGCCGCGACGGTGTCCGGACGTACGCGCCGGACACCCCGGCCCCTCCCGCGCCCATGCGCCGGACCCGCCCGGCCCTGCTAGCCTGCGCACCAAATGTCCGATTTGGTCGTATCGCAGGGGTGTGTGTGAAGGTCGCTTGCGTCGGCGGCGGGCCCGCCGGACTCTATCTCTCGATCCTGCTGAAGCTGCGGGACCCCGCCCACGAGATCACCGTCCACGAACGCGACCCCGAGGGCTCCACCTACGGCTGGGGCGTCACCTACTGGCGCGGTCTCCTCGACCGGCTCCACGCGCACGACCCCGAGTCCGCCCGTGCCGTCGGGGAGCACTCCGCGCGCTGGCGCGACGGCGTCGCCCACCTGGGCGGCCCGGCCGCACGGCACCGGGGCGACGAGGGCTTCGGCATCGGCCGCCACCGGCTGCTGGAGATCCTCGCGGCCCGCGCCCGCTCACTGGGCGTGCGCGTCGCGTACGAGGACGAGGTCACCGCCGCCCACCCGCCCGACGCCGACCTCGTGGTGGCCGCCGACGGCGTCCGCAGCGCCCTGCGCACCGAGTACGCCGACCACTTCGGCACCCGGATCAGGACCGGCCGCAACCCCTATCTCTGGCTCGGCACCACCAAGGTCCTCGACGCCTTCACCTTCGCCTTCGCCGAGACCGCCCACGGCTGGATCTGGGCGTACGGCTACGGCTACGGCCCCCGGGGCAGCACCTGCGTCATCGAGTGCGCGCCCGGCACCTGGAGCGGGCTCGGTCTGGACCGCGCGGAGGAGGCCGAGGGGCTGGCCCTGCTGGAGGACCTGTTCGCCGGGGTCCTGGACGGCCATCCGCTCACCGGGCGCGCCGCCCCCGGCGCGGGCCCCGCCCCCTGGACGACCTTCCGCACCCTCACCAACCGCACCTGGTCCCGGGGCAACCTCGTGCTGCTCGGCGACGCCGCCCACACCACCCACTACTCCATCGGCGCCGGCACCACCCTCGCCCTGGAGGACGCCATGGCGCTCGCCGCCGCGCTGGACGGGGAGAGGGGCCTCCCGGCGGCGCTGGCCCGCTACGAGCGCGAACGGCGGGCCGCCCTGCTCCCGGTGCAGAGCGCCGCCCGCTACAGCGCCCAGTGGTACGAGAACCTGCCCCGCTACATCGGCCTGCCGCCCGAGGTGATGTTCGCCCTGCTCGGCCAGCGCCACTCCCCGCTGCTGCCGCACATCCCGCCGCAGGTGTACTACCGGCTGGACCGGGCGGCCGGGCGGCTGGAGCCGCTGCGCCGCCTCAAGCACTGGCTGGGCCCGAGGGTCGCCCGCACGGTGCAGGCCCGCAGCGCGCCGGACGCGGCGGGGGAGCGGCGGGTCCCGGCGGGGCGGTGACCCGGCCCGGGGACCGGACGGCCCGGGCGGAGGGGACGGGTTCCGGCCCGGCGGCCGACCGGCGGCGGATCGGGGCCGGACGGGTTCCGGCCCGGTGCCGGACCGGGCGCCGGCCACCGGTGGGAACGCTCCCCGCCCCGCGCGGTGCGGGAAAACCCCTGATGACAGACTGTCGCCATGGACGAGCGCACTTTCAAGAGGTCGAACCAGCACGCATCCGTGATCGGCCTCGGCACCTGGCAACTGGGAGCCGACTGGGGTGACGTCGACGACAAGCAGGCCCTCTCGGTCCTGGAGGCGGCGGCCGAGTCCGGCGTCACCTTCTTCGACACCGCCGACGTCTACGGCGACGGCCGCAGCGAGCAGGCCATCGCCGGATTCCTCGGCGGGCGGCCCGATCTGCGCGTGACGGTCGCCACCAAGATGGGCCGCCGGGTCGAGCAGATCCCGCAGAACTACGTCCTCGGCAACTTCCGCGAGTGGAACGACCGCTCCCGCCGGAACCTGGGCGTCGACGTGATCGACCTGGTGCAGCTCCACTGCCCGCCCACGCCCGTCTACTCCAGCGACGAGGTGTTCGACGCCCTGGACACCCTGGTCGAGGAGGAGCGGATCGCCGCCTACGGCGTCAGCGTGGAGACCTGCGCCGAGGCCCTCACCGCCATCGCCCGGCCGAACGTCGCCTCGGTGCAGATCATCCTCAACCCGTTCCGGATGAAGCCGCTGCGCGAGGTCCTCCCGGCCGCCCGGGAGGCGGGCGTCGGCGTCATCGCCCGGGTGCCGCTCGCCTCCGGCCTGCTGTCCGGCAAGTACACCAGGGACACCGTCTTCGCGGCCGACGACCACCGTACCTTCAACCGCCACGGCGAGGCGTTCGACCAGGGCGAGACCTTCTCCGGCGTCGACTTCGCCACCGGTGTGGAGGCCGCCGCGGAGTTCTCCGCCCTCGCCCCCGAGGGGTACACGCCCGCGCAGCTCGCCCTGCGGTGGATCGCGCGGCAGCCCGGTGTCACCACCGTCATCCCCGGCGCCCGCTCGCCCGAGCAGGCCCGCGCCAACTCCGAGGCCGCGCGGCTGCCGGAGCTGTCCGAGGAGACGCTCACCGCGATCGGGGACCTCTACGACCGGCGCGTCCGGGAGCAGGTCGAGGGCCGCTGGTGACCCCCGCTCCCGCGCGCTGACCCGGTGCGCCGGGCGGACACGGCCGCCCGGCAAGGCGGGGCTCACCGCAGCAGGAGCAACTGCCGTTCCCGCTCCCGGTCACCGGCGGCGGCGCCCTCGTCCCGCACGGTGAGGGCACCGGCGAGCGCCGCCCCGGCCGCCTCGACGGCCCCCGGGGTGCCCTGCACGGTGACCGACACCGGCGCGGGCAGCCGGGCGGCGCCGGACCCTCCGGGGGCGGACGGCCCGCAGGCCCGGTGCTCGCGGAGGGGCGGGCCGGCGGCCGGGGCCTCGAACGTCGCCGTGCGGACCTCGCCCGCTCGTCGTCCGGAGGCCCGTCGGACGCCCCGAACACCTCCTCCGGCGTGCGCATCCACCGCCCGCGCGCCGTCGATGCCGCCGCCGCTGAGCGTCACGGTGAGCTGAGTGCCCGACACGCGTCTCCCTCCTCGGCCGGTTCGGTTCCGGCCCGCGCAACCGCGCGGTGCACGCCCGAACGGGGGCCGGTGCGGGCGGCCGGGCCGCTCCCGGCGCGTGGCTCCCGCGGCCGGCGGGCCCGGGTCAGCCCTCGGCCGTCAGGGCCGCGAGGACGTCGTCGATACGGATCTCCTCCGTGCCCTCCGGCACCACCCTCCGCGTCTCGCGCAGGAAGGCCGCGAGCGGCACCGCCCAGACGAACACCACGGCCCGGGGGCGCTCCCCGTCGGGCCGCACGTCGCCGAGGAACTCCATGCGCAGCTCCTCCCACATGCCGCGCGCACACGGCCGCAGCCGCACGTCGCCCACCCCGACCTCCCGGGTGAGGCCCTCGGCCACCATCCCCCGGTCCAGCGCCCAGCGGGCGAGCACCCGGCCCTCATGGGTGAACGTGACGGTCAGCGCGAAGGGGTCGGCGGGGTCGTAGAGGAGGTGGGCGAGGAGGGGGAAGCGGTCGGCCCCGACCGTCCGGAGCTGGACTACCAGGGTCTTGCGCAGGACGGGGTTCACGACGGGCCCTCCGGGAGTACGGACATGGGCCCTTCTAGTACCCCGCCCGCCGGGATGATGTCGGGGCGGGCGGACGATTCATCCAACTCCGTCGCGTGGCACCGGCGTCGGGCGGCCGGTCCGGCGCCGTGCGGAGCGCGGGCGGCAGGGTCCGTTCCGACCGGTCCGCGAAGTCCGGCCGGGTCTCCCCGCCGATCGGCACCGGCGCCACCCCGGTGAACCCGGCCTCCGCGTACGGGCGTACGGCCTCGACGAGGAGACCGGGGTCGTCCCCGCAGGGGATCGCCGGGGCGACGTCGCCGGGCACCACGAACCGCGTGGCCGCCTCGAACGCGTCCGGGTGCGGCGGTTCGGAGTCGGCCTTCCAGCCGCCGCCGAACCGGCGGAACCGGGAGTGCGCCCGCTCGACCGCCGCGTCCCGGTCGGTGCCCCAGGAGACCGGGAACCGGCCCACCCGGGGGCTTCCCGCCGCCGTGGCGGTCGAAGGAATCCGGCAACCCGGCCTTCGGCTCGGTGGCGACCACCGGATCCGCGAGTGCGCCCGCGAGCCGGCAGGAACGCTCGCCGGAGAGGGCGATCCCGACGGGCGGAGGGGTGTCCGGCAGGTCCCACCGCCGGGCCGGCTCCACGTCGAAGCGCTCGCCCCGGTGGTCGACGTGCCCGCCCGCGAAGAGCGCCCGGACGATCTCCACGGCCTCCCGCGGCATCGCGTGCCGCACGTCGACCGGCGGCCGGCCGCCGCCGACCACATGCTCGTCGGTGATCAGCGCAGGCCGAAACGGTCCGTCCAGGCGGCCATGTCGGCGGTGGTCGCGTTGCCGCCGCAGACCACCAGCCCGACCCGGGCGCCGTCCCCGACCCGCTCCACCACGCGCCGCGCCGCCGGCAGCAGGCACCCGGCGGCCGGCTCGGTCCACAGCTTGGCGTGCTCCGCCAGATCGACGCAGCCCGCGACGGCGTCCCGGTCCGGCACCACCAGGACCTCGTCGACCAGGGCCGCCACATGCTCGTACGTCAGCCGGGAGACGGACGGGGCGCTCAGCGTCGTGACGATCGAGGAGAGCCGCACGGGGGTCGGTCCGCCCTTCGCCAGCGCCTGCGACATGGACTCCGCGCCCTCCGTCTCCACCCCCCAGATCCGCAGGCCCGGCCGCCGCGCCCGGAGCGCCGCCGCGATCCCCGCGATCAGCCCGCCGCCCCCGATGCTCACCAGCACGTCGGTCAGCTCCCCGGCGTCCTCGGCGAACTCCAGCCCCACCGTGCCCTGCCCGGCGACCACCAGCGGATCGTCGTAGGGGTGGACCAGGGTCAGGCCCTCCTCGCGCAGGTCGTCCACCAGGGCGAAGGCGCTGTCCATGCCGTCGGTCAGCCGGACCAGCGCGCCCGCCTCCTCGGCCGTCGCGACGGAGCGGGCGGGCGCCGTACGGGGCATCACCACAGTGGCCCGCACCCCGAGGGCGGCGGACATCACCGCCACGGCGATCCCGTGGTTGCCGCCGCTGACCGCGACCACCCCGGCGGCCCGCTCGTCCGGCGTCAGCGACAGCAGCTTCGCCACCGCGCCCCGCGCCTTGAACGAACCGGTGCGCTGAAGCAGTTCCAGCTTGGTGGTGACCGGGACGCCGAGCAGTCCGGACAGGCCGGGGCTCGGCACCGTGGGCGTGCGTACGACATGCCCGGCGATCCGCTCGGCGGCGGCTTCGATCTGCGTCAACCCGATCACGGCACTCATCCTTCCGGCGCGGGCCGGCCCCGCGTCGCTCCGCAGCCTTTCGCGCGCCGCGCCGCCGGTCAACGCGGGGGCCCGCCGGGCCACCCGGCGGCGCGGCGTGACGGCGGACGGCCGAGCGGAGCGGCCGGTGGGCGAAGAGCCCGCGCGGCCCGGCCCACCCGGCCGCGCCCCGGCGGAGTCCTTGCCCGGACCTCTCGCCCGGACCTCTCGCCCGGAGTCCTCGCCCGGACCCCGGCGAGGGGGCCGGGCCCCCTCGTACGGGCCCCGGCGCGCCTTCGCTCCGGGGGCCTCGCGTCGGGGTTCCGCCGGGGCCCTGTCCGGGGCACAGGATGCCGCGTCCCGCCGGAGGCGGCCCGGGAGCCGCCGCGCGGCGGGGAGCCCGGAGAGGCCGGAGCGTGGGGGAGCCCCGGGGCCCGCGGCCCGCCACCCGGCCCGCGCCGCGGTGCCCCGCCGCACGCCCCGGCGACCCGTCCCCCGCTGCCCCGGCCCGCGCCCGCCGTGCCCCGGCCCGTCCCCCCGCTGCCGTGCCCCGGCCCGCGCCCGCCGCGCCCCGTCCCACGCCGCCGGGGTACGCCCCCGCCGCCCGCACCGTCCCGCCGCGCTCCGGACGGTCCGACGGGACGGGGGCCGCCGAGGGTGGTCCCCGCGCATCGCCCGCCCGTCCGTCGGGGGTACGTCGCCGGACGACGGCCGCCACCGGAACCCCCGGCGGGTCCGCGCGGTCCCGACGGCGGGGGCCGCACGGGCCGGTCAGCCGGGAGTGGTCGGCTCCGGCACGATCAGGCCCTCCCGGTAGGCGACCGCGACCGCCTCCGTACGGCTCGACGCCTCCAGCTTGGCGAGGATGCGGGAGACATGGACGCTCGCGGTCTTGGCGCTGATGAACAGCTCCTCCCCGATGCGCCGGTTGCTGTGCCCGAGGGCGAGCAGCCGCAGCACGTCCCCCTCACGGGCGGTCAGCGACGCCACCCGCCCGCCGCCGTCCGCGCCGACGGCCATCCCCCCGCGCCGCAGCAGGTCCTCCAGCCGCTCCCGCAGCGGCAGCGCGCCGAGCCGGTCGGCCTCCTCCCGGACGGCGTCGGCCTCGGCGGCGGCCTCCTCACGGCGGCCCGCGGCGAGCAGGGCCTCCGCCCGGCGCAGCCGGCAGCGCGCCCGTTCATAGGAGTCGCCGTACGCGAACGCGGCCACCGCCCGCTCCCAGGCCGCCGGGTCCGGACCGGACACCGCCCGCGTCCACTCCGCCTCGGCGCGGGCGAGCCACGCCCGTCCCTCCGGCCCCTGCGGCAGCCCGTCCTCGCCGCGCCGGGCCGACTCACGCGCCATCCCCACCAGTTCGTCCGCCGTGGCCGTCCACCGCCCGTCCGCCGCCGGGGCGGTCCCGGCGGCGTCCGCGACCGCGCCCAGGGCGAGCGCCGCGAGGCGGACGGTGGCGGAGGGCAGGACGCCCGTTTCGTCGGTGAGCGCCTCCACGGTGGTCCGCGCCCAGCGCACGGCCTCCTCCGCGTCCCCGCGCAGCGCGGCGGCGTCCGTCAGCACGCTGCCCGCGACCAGGGCGGCCATCCAGTCGCAGGGCCCCTCCAGCAGGGCCCGCGCCCGGTCCGCGGCCCCGAGGTCGCCGCGCGCCAGCGCCGCGTAGAGCGCCGGGCCGGCGGTGTGACCGCCACCCGGGGCGGCCTCCGGGGCGTCGCCCCGCGAGCCCTCCAGGAGCGCGTCCCAGTCGCCCAGCGTGTAGTGCACCAGCTGCCGCAGATAGCTCATCGCCCTCGGGTACAGCGAGGACAGCAGCCCGAAGTGCCCGGCCCGCTCCAGGCCCTCCTCGGCCCGCTGGAGGCACGCGCGCAGCTCGCCGGATTCGAAACAGCCGATCGCCAGGTTGAACAGGGCCCGCATCTCGACCTGGCCGTTGCCCGCCCGCCGCGCCAGTTCCCGCGCGCGCAACAGCCGCTCCCGGCCCCCGGGGGTGGTCCGGCCCTCGCCCTCCAGACCGGTCAGGGAGATCAGCAGGTCGGCCCGCGCGTCCGCGACGCCCAGCTGCTCGGCGACGGCCACGGCCCGCCGGGCGACCTCCAGGGCGACGCCGGTCTCACCGACCTGGCGCGCCGCGGCCACATGGGTCGCCGCCGCCCACACCCACGTCGACGACGGGGGATCGGCCGGGATCAGCGACAGGGCCTCGCTGCTGTGGGCGTGGGCGGCGCTCAGGTTGTCGACGTTCAGCAGGTTCCCGGCGAGCGTGTAGCGGACCCGTGCCGCCAGTTCCAGATCGGTGTCCTCGCCGAGCCCGGCCAGCGCGGACCGGGTGAGCGCCACCGCCCGGTGCAGTTCCCCGGCGTGCGCGGCGGCGGCGGAGGCCCGCAGGGTCAGCGTCACGGTGTCGGCCCCGGCCGGGCGCGCCTCGGCGGGCACCGCCGGCCAGAGGTCCAGCGCGGCCTCCACCTGCCGCAGCTCCTCGGCGGGGGCGCCCATCCGCCGGGCGTGGTCGGCCGCCTCCAGGGACGCGGCCAGCGCCCCGGGCAGGTCGTGGCTCTCCCGGTAGTGGTGCGCCCGTTCGGCGGCGCCCCCGGACGGCCCCTCGCGGCCGGTCAGCAGCCGGGCGAACGCCCCGTGCAGCCGGGCCCGTTCACCGGGCAGCAGATCGGCGTAGACCGCCTCGCGCGCCAGGGCGTGCCGGAAGGAGTAGGTGTCCCCGGAGCCCGCAACGAGGATGCGGTGCCCCACGGCCTCGCGCAGCGCCTCCTCCAGCTCGGCCTCGGGCAGGGCCATGGCGTCCCGCAGCAGGTCGTGGCCGACCCGGAGGCCGGCGACGGCGGCGGTGCGCAGCACCCGCTGGGCGGTGCCGGAGAGCCGTTCGAAACGGATCAGCAGGACGTCCGCGAGGCCGCTGGGCAGGCCGCCGTCGGGCAGGTCCGCGGCCGCGACCAGCTCCTCCGCGTAGAAGGCGTTGCCCTCGGCGCGGTCCACGATCCGGCGGACCGCGGCCTCGGGGATCGGCCGGTCCCGCAGCGAGCGGACCAGCCGCGCCACGTCCGCGTCGGCCAGCGGCAGCAGCTCCAGCCGCTCCACCGAGGGCAGCCGGACCAGCTCCGCGAGCAGGGGACGCAGCGGATGGCGCCGGTGCAGGTCGTCGGCCCGGTACGAGGCGAGCAGGGCGATGCGGTGGCCGGGCGCGCCGCCCGCGGGCCGCTGGAGGACACCCCGGCTGAGCAGGAACCGCAGCAGATCGCGGGAGGACTGGTCGGCCCAGTGCAGGTCCTCCAGGACCAGCAGCAGCGGTGCCGTCTCCGCGAGCGCGGCGAACAGGGCGGCCAGATCGTCGAACAGCCGCAGCCGCCCGGAGCGCGCGGCGTCGCCGGAGGCCCCGTCACCGCCGCCGAGCAGCCGCCCGGCCCCCGGATGGGCGGCGAGCACGTCCGCGAACCGGCCGTCGGCGGACAGCGCGCCCAGGATCTCGGTGAACGGCAGATACGGCAGGCCCACGTCGCCCAGGTCGACGCAGTGCCCGGTGAGCACCGTCGTCCCGGCACCGGCGGCGCGCGCGGCGGCCTCGTCCAGTGTCCGCGTCTTGCCGACCCCGGCGTCCCCGGCGACCAGCACCGCCCGCGGCTCACCGGCCCGGGCGCGCTCCAGCACGCCGTCGAGACGGGCGAGTTCGGCCCCGCGGCCGACGAGGGGTCTGCCGACCGGGATCTCGGACATCCCCCCATCCTGGCACGCCTGCGCCCCACCCCGTCCCCGGCCGCCGCCCGGGCACCGGCCCGCCCCGGGGACCCCGCGACGGCCGGCGCGGGACGGCCGCCGTCCGCGCCGCGGGGACCGCGCCGGCCGGCGGCGGTGGGGTGCGCGGAGCGGGCGCGCCGCCGGCCGGGGCGCCCGCCGCGACACCCCGGGGGCGCGGTAGTGAAGACTGGGCCGCACAGGAACCCGACACAGGAGGAACCGCATGACGCGCCCGATCACGGCAGGGCTGGACGGATCGGAGGAGTCCCTGGCCGCGCTGGCCTGGGCGGCCAGGGAGGCGATCCGCCGGGGGACCCCGCTGCACATCGCGCACGCCTGGCGGTTCGAACCGCGGGGCGGGAGCGGCGAGGGGGGCCGCGAGGCACAGGAGAAGTGGGTGCTCGACGCGGTCGCCGGGGCGGCCCGCACCCTCACCGACCGGCACCCGGGGCTGGAAGTGACGACCGAGGCCCGCGAGGGCGACGCCGCCGACACCCTGCTCGCGGCGTCGGCCGACGCCGACACCCTGGTCCTCGGCTCGCGCGGGCACGGGGCCGTCGTCGGCTTCCTGCTCGGCTCCGTCGGCCAGCAGGTCATCGCCGGGGCCACCCGGCCCGTCGTCCTGGTCCGCGCCGGGGACGAGGCCAGCGCGGAGGCGGCCGGCCGCGAGATCGTCGTCGGCCAGCAGGGCGACGAGGAGGACAGCGCCGAGGTGCTCGGCTTCGCCTTCGCCACCGCCGCGGCGCGCGGTGCCTCGGTGCGGGCCGTGCGGGCCTGGACGCTCCCGCCGGTCTTCGCCTACAGCCCCGGTTCGCTGCGCCTGGCAGACGAGGCCGGGGGCCTGGAGCCGTACGAGCGCAAGGCGCTGGAGGAGGCGGTGCGTCCCTGGCGCGAGCGCTTCCCGGACGTGCCGGTGGTGGAGCACGTGGAGATGGGCAGCGCCGGGCAGGTGCTGCTGGCGGTGGCGGGCGGCGCCCAGCTCGTGGTCGTCGGCCGCCGGGCGCGCCGCACCGCCGTGGGCGCGCGCATCGGCTCCGTCGCCCACGGGGTGCTGCACCACGCGCCGTGCCCGGTGGCGGTGGTACCGCACGCCTGACGGGGGTGCGTGACCGCGTGCTCCCGGCGGTGGATCGCCGCCGGGGCGCGCGGCGCCGTGTCCTGAGGCGGCCCGCCCGTGACGCGGCCTCCGCGACGCCGTCTTGGCGGCTCCGTCTCCTTGACGGGGTGTCCGTGGCGGTGCGTCGGCGCCGGTCCCCGGGGTCGGCCCGGGTACGGCCCCGACGGGTTGGGCCGGGTGGCGTGGCGCGAGGGGCCTCGTGGAAGCAGGTACCGCTCCGGCGCGGGGTTCCGGGGCCGGGGTCGTCGGGCGGCGGGGCCCGCCCGAGCGGATGCCCCTTGAGGGGCCCGCCCCGGGCCCGTCGAACATCCCGAGCCGGTCAGGGCCGTCCCCGCCGACGCGCGTACAGCGTCGGTCCGGGACCCGTCCCACGGGAGGCGGCTCCACCCGGGGCATCGGACCCGACCGTGTGGACAGCCGCGCACGCACCGTTCAGTGGCGACGGGCCGGGCCCGGTGGGGGGCGGTGGGCGGCGGGCCTCGCCCGGTCCACCGGTCCGGTGACCGCGGTCGGCGGCCCGCCGCCCCGTGGGCCGGCGGGACCCGAAGCCATCTCGTACGCGCCCGGTACCGGGCGATGGCGACGGGCACCGGGCGCCCGCGCCCCTGCCGTCGACCACCCTGCCCGGGCCGCCCGGTCGACGCCGACACCTCCCCGCCGTCGACCGCCCCGCCCGCGCCACCGCCCCGTGTTCACCCCGCCCGCCGCCCCGTGTCACCCCCACCGGACACGCGGGGGAGCGGTGGGTCAGTCCTGCCGGGTCGGGGCGGAGCCCGGCGCGTGGTCCCCGGGCCAGGAGAGGCCCTCCAGCCGGGCGATGCCCTCGTTGAGCTGTGCCAGCAGGGTCAGGAACTCGCCGGTCCTGCCCGGCGTCCACCCGGTGGCGTCGATGAGGCGCGCGGTGCCCTCGAGGCTGATGTCGCGGTCGGCCCTCAGCCGCTCCAGACCCAGTTCCGTGGGCCGGAACTTGCGCGCGATACCGCCGTCGGGATCGGGGATGCGCTCCACCAGTCCGTTCTTCAGCATGGCGCTGACCTGGCGGTTGATGGTGGAGACATCGACCTGGAAGGTGTGCGCCAGTTCCTTCAGGGTGAGCGGCTCGCTCATCTCCAGACGGGTGAGCAGGACGTACGCGGAGCGCTCCAGGCTCTGGCCGATGCGGGGGCCGCGAGCGGTGAGGAAGTGCCGGGACAGGAGCGTCAGCTCCCTCTCCAGATCGCTCAGCCGACCTTCCTGCTCCGTCATGACCTGCCCCTTCCCGTGCCGACACCTCGACTCATCATCGCCCATGGCGCCCGCGCCGGGGGGCGCCGCCCACCCTGTTGTGCACAGTGCACGCGATGTGTACAGTACATCGAGTGTGCATGATGCACATTGCGGCCGTGGCGGTCACCCGCCGGCCCCGGCCCGGAGTCCGACAGCGGATGCTCCGGGCCGGGGCCGGACGGCGGGGGCGGCCGGTCCGCCGGGCCGGTCCGCCCGACGGGCACCGGCCCGGACGGCGGCGTCCACCGGACGCCGTGCGTCCTTCGCCCCGCCCGCCGACCACCCGAGACCCCGCAATGCCACAAGGAGACCCTCTTGCCGACCCGTAGCCGATCCCTGGGGCCGGGCGCGATCACCGCGGTGATCGCCCTGAGCGGCATCGTCGTGTCCCTGATGCAGACGCTCGTCGTGCCGATCATCCCGAAGCTCCCGGAGCTGCTGGGCGCGTCCGCGTCCGACGCCTCCTGGGTGATCACCGCCACGCTGCTCGCGGCGGCCGTGGTCACCCCCATCGCCGGACGCCTCGGCGACATGTACGGCAAGCGGCGGGTGCTCATCGCCAGCCTGGCCGTCCTCGTCGTGGGCTCCGTCGTCTGCGCCGTCTCGGACAGCCTGGTCCCGATGATCGTGGGCCGGGCGCTCCAGGGCCTGGCGACGGGGGTCATCCCGGTCGGCATCAGTGTCCTGCGCGACGAACTGCCGCCCGCCCGGATCGGCGGCGCCGTGTCCCTGGTCAGCGCCACCCTCGGAGTGGGCGGTGCGATCGGCCTGCCCGTCTCGGCCGCCATCGCCCAGGGCACCGACTGGCACGTCCTGTTCTGGCTGGCCGCGGGCCTCGGCACCCTCTGCCTGGTGCTCGTGACCCTGCTGCTCTCCGAGTCCCGCCGGCTCTCCCCGGGCCGCTTCGACGTGCCGGGCGCGGCCGGACTCGCCGGCGGCCTGGTGCTCCTCCTGCTCCCCGTCACCAAGGGCGGCGACTGGGGCTGGACCAGCGCCACGACCCTGTCGCTGCTCGGGGCCGGTGTGCTCACGCTCGCGCTGTGGGCCTGGTACGAGACGCGGGTGTCCCAGCCGCTGGTCGACCTCCGGGTCACCGTCCGGCGGCCCGTGCTCTTCACCAACCTGGCCTCGGTCCTGGTCGGCTTCGCGATGTACGCCATGTCGCTGACGCTGCCCCAACTGCTCCAGTCGCCGGAGGCCACCGGCTACGGGCTGGGGCGCTCCACCCTCGCCGCGGGCCTCGCCCTCGCCCCGGGCGGCCTCGTCATGATGGCCCTCTCGCCCGTCTCCGCCCGCATCACCGCGCGCCACGGCGCCCGTACCTCCCTGCTCATCGGAGTCGCGGTCATCGGCCTCGGCTACGGCGTGGGACTGCTGCTGATGGCCGAGGTGTGGCAGATCGTCGTCACCTCCATGGTGATCAGCGCGGGCGTGGGCATCGCCTACGCCGCCATGCCCGCCCTGATCATGGGCGCCGTGCCGGTCAGCGAGACGGCCTCCGCCAACGGGGTCAACGCGCTGATGCGCTCCATCGGCACCTCGGCGGCCAGCGCGGTCATGGCCGCGATCCTGGCGAACATGACCATGAGCCTCGGGCCGGCGCACCTGCCGTCCGAGCAGGGGTTCCGGATGACCTACGTGGTGGCGGTGCTCGCCTCCGTCGCCGGTCTCCTGCTCACCCTCGCGATACCGCGCGCCCGCGCCGCGGCCGGGCACGCCGCGCACACCGAATCCGCCGCGAGCCTGCGGGACGCCCTGCCGGCCGGCACCGGAAAGCACTGAGACCGGGGGCTCCCCGCCCACCGGCAGTACCAGCAAGGAGAAGTACCACCATGAACCGTCTGCGGGACAAGGTAGCCGTCATCACCGGGGCCGGCAGCGGCATCGGCCGCGCCGCCGCGGGACTGATGAGCGCGGAGGGCGCCCGTGTCGTCGTCGCCGACCACGACACCGCGGCCGCGCGGGAGACCGCCGACCTGATCACCGCCCGGGGCGGCGAGGCCCTGCCCCTCACGGTGAACGTGCTCGACGAGGACTCCATCGCCGCCATGATCGGCGCCACCGTCGAGGAGTACGGCGCCCTGCACGTCCTGTGCAACCACGTGGGCGGCACCAACCCCCGTACCGACCTCGACGTGCTCCGGATGGACATGGACGAGTTCGACCGGGCCGTCCGCCTCAACATGCGCAGCACGCTGCTCGGCTCCCGGCACGCGATACCCCACATGATCCGCGCCGGCGGCGGCTCGGTCATCAACACCGCCTCCGTCGCCGCGCTCGTCGGGGACGTCCTCCAGACCTCGTACGGCGCCGTCAAGGCCGCGGTGGTCAGCATGACCAAGTCCATCGCCACCCAGTACGGGCCCCGGAACATCCGGTGCAACGCCATCGCCCCCGGCGCCGTGATGACGCCCGCCCTGGAGAACAACCTGCCGGTGGAGGTCATCGACGGCCTGCGGAACGGCAACGCCCTGCCCTATCTGGGCTCTCCCGAGGACATCGGGCACGCCATGGTCTTCCTCGCCTCCGACGAGTCCCGCTACCTCACCGGCCAGCTCCTGGTCGTCGACGGCGGGATGACCATGCAGTCCTCCGCCGCGCCCGGCCGCCGCGCCATGCTCCCGCAGGAGTAGCGGACCGGACCGGGCGAGCCCGGACCCGGCCCGGCCCCGGAGGCGTCGCGCCACCGGGGCCGGGCCGGGCTTCCCCATGCGTCGCCGGGGAGGGGCCCCCGGCGTCTCAGGCGTGGGGGTCCACCAGGATCTTGACGGCCGTCTCGTTGTGGTGGATCAGGGTGTCGAAGCCCTCGTCGATCAGGTCGTCCAGGCCGATGGTCCTGGTGATGAACTGCGACAGGTCGACGCGTCCCTCCCGCACCAGTTCGATGGTCTGCGGATGGGAGTTGACGTAGGCGATGGTGCCGCGCAGGTCGATCTCCTTGAGGACGAGCTTCTGCATGTCGACCGAGGCGGGCCTGCCCCAGATCGAGATGACCGTGATGACGCCGCCAGGCCGCACCGCGTCGAACAGCGTGTCGAGGACGACGTTCACGGAGGTGGCCTCGAACGCGACGTCCGCGCCCCTGCCCTCGGTGAGGCGCCGGACCTCGTCGGCGACGTCCATGGCGGCGGGGTCGAGGGCGTGGTCGGCGGCCCTGGAGTCCAGTGCCTTCTGCCGTCGCAGCGGACTCAGTTCGGAGACCGCGACCTCGACGCCCATCGCCTTGAGCACGGCGCAGGTCAGCAGTCCGATGGGGCCCGCGCCGCCGACGAGCGCGAAGTCGCCCGCCTTCGCCCCCGACCGCTGGAACGCGTGGTAGGCCACCGACAGCGGCTCGATCAGCGCCGCCTGGTCCAGGGGGATGTCGCCGACCGGGTGCACCCAGCGGCGCTCGACGACGATCTTCTCCGCGAGACCGCCGCCCCGCCCGCCCAGACCGATGAAATTCATGTCGGGGGAGAGGTGGTAGGTCGGATTGTTCTCGCTGGTGTCGACGTCCGGGCGCAGGATGTAGGGCTCGACGACGACGCGGTCGCCCGGTTTCAGCCCCTCGACCCCGTCGCCCACCGCGTACACCACGCCGGACATCTCATGGCCGAGCGTCACCGGGGCGGACTCGCCCGAGACGGGGTGCGGATGACCGGCCGGCGGGACGAAGATCGGCCCGTCGAGGTATTCGTGCAGGTCCGTGCCGCAGATGCCGCAGTAGGCGACGTCGATCCCCACGGTGCCCGGCAGGACGGACGGTTCGGGGATGTCCTCGATCCTGATGTCCCCCCGGCCGTAGTAGCGTGCAGCCTTCATGTGCTGTGGCTCCTTCGTCTGCTCCGCACGCGCGTGCCGCGCGTCGCGCCACGCGGTGGACGCCGACCGGTACGGCGCGTGCCGTTGACGATGCGGTCCCCGGGCCGGACACCCGCGCGGGCCTCCCGGGCGGCATCGGCGCACCCGGCGCCGGACGGGGTGTGGGCGGCGCCGCGCACCACCGGTCCGTGGGACCCGGGTGTACGCCGGGACGACGCCGCGACGGCTCCCGTCCAAAGCGGTGCGCCGCACCCCGGTCTCCCCCGCCACGATACGCTCGCGGACCGCCGCCCGCAGCGGCCGACGGACGCGCTCCCGGGGCCGGTCCGGCGACGGGGCGGCGCTCCCCGCCCTCCTCGACGGCGCCCTCCCCGCGGGTGCCGCCCGCCCCGGCGGACGCCGCTTCCCGGCGCCGCGCCGTGCTGCCAGGACCGGTGCGCCCGGTTCCGGCGTGCGCTGTCCCGGGGCCGGTCGCCCCGTGGCCGGGTGGCGGGGCGAGGGCGCGGTGCCGCGCGGGTCGGACAGCGGACGGCGCGGGCGTCGCGCGGGCCGGACCCCGGACGGGACGGACGCGGCGCGGGTCAGACGCCGCGCCGCTCCGCGTCGGTCCGCAGGGACTCCTCCGTCGGCTCCAGGGTCTCCCGGGCCTTCGGCAGGACGTTGGCGACGTAGTCCGCGACCGCGGCGTCCAGACCGATGTCGTGCTGCGCCCGTTCGCCCAGGTACCAGCGGCGCTCCAGCAGCTCGTAGTAGATCTCCGCCGGGTCCATGGGGCCCCACAGCTCGCGCGGCACCGCCCGCACGGTGGGCCGGAAGACCTCCCGCACCCAGCGGTGGGCGAGCACCTCGGGCCGGGCTCCGAGCGGATCGCCCGGGGCGTAGTCGTCCTGGGTGGCCATCCAGGACTCCAGGTCGGTCAGCAGCCGCCGCGCCTGGTTCTCCTCGGCGTCCAGCCCGGTCAGCCGCAGCAACTGCCGCTGGTGGTGCCCGGCGTCCACGACCTTGGGCACGAAGGTGACCGTGTCCCCGTTGGAGGCGTGCTCGATCTGCATCTCGGCCACGTCGAAGCCGAGGTCGTTCAGCCGCCGGATGCGGCGCTCGATGTAGTGGTACTTGCCCGCCGGATAGACCGAGGTGCGGGTCAGCTCCTCCCACAGGCGCTGGTAGCGGGCGCAGATCTCGGTGCCGAAGTCGACCGGGTCGACGGACGGGTGCAGCGCCCCCGACGCCTCCAGGTCGAGCAGCTCGCCGCTGATGTTGACCCGCGCCAGATCGATGTCGTACTCGCGCTGCCCCGCGCTCAGCCGGGGGTGCAGCTCGCCGGTCTCGGCGTCCACCAGGTAGGCCGCGTAGGCGCCCGCGTCGCGCCGGAACAGGGTGTTGGACAGCGAGCAGTCGCCCCAGGCGAACCCGGCCAGGTGCAGCCGCACCAGCAGCACGGCCAGCGCGTCCATCAGCCGGTGCACGGTCGCCGGGCGCATCGTCGTCTCGAACATCGACCGGTACGGCAGCGATCCGCGCAGGTGCCGGGTGATGAGGACCGGTTCCAGCGGGCTGCCGTCGGCGGTGGTGCGGCCGGTGACGACGCCCAGGGCGTCCACCGCGGGGATGGTGAGCCGGTCCAGGTCCCGCAGCAGCCCGTACTCGCGCAGCGCGGGCCGTTCCGCCAGCTCCTTGACGGCGATCACCTCCTCGCCGGCCCGGGCGTAGCGCACGACGTGGCGGGAGATGCCGCGGGGGAGCGGCACGAGGTACTCCTCGGGCCACTCGGCGAGCGGTGTCTGCCAGGGCAGTTCGAGGAGGAGCGCGGGATGCTCCGGGTTGGTGGCGCTGATCTGCAAGGCCATGC
Source organism: Streptomyces sp. NPDC107521 (assembly GCF_055598485.1). Classification (NCBI taxonomy): domain Bacteria; kingdom Bacillati; phylum Actinomycetota; class Actinomycetes; order Kitasatosporales; family Streptomycetaceae; genus Streptomyces; species Streptomyces sp. NPDC107521. The sequence goes on along the minus strand of NZ_JBVKAT010000009.1, from coordinate 40,412 downwards.
CCAGACTCTAGAACGCCCGTTCCCGGGCCCGACGGGCGGCGTCCCCCACCGGGCCGCGGTGGACGGGACCGTGGCCCGGCAGCAGGACGTCCCCGTCGAGGGCGGCGAGCGTGTCCAGGGAGGCGAGGGCGCGGGCCCGGTCGTGGTGGAACATGGCGGGCAGCAGTTGCGGTCCCGTGCGGCGGGACGTGGCGTGGCCGCTGACCAGGGCGTCCCCGGAGATCACCACACCGGCGTCCGGGAGGTGGTAGGCGCAGTGCCCGTCGGTGTGGCCGGGCGTGTGCACCGGCACCGGGCGGCCGGGCAGGTCGAGCGGGCCGGGGGAGGGGAAGGCGGCGGGCGCGGCCACCGGGTGCTGCGCGGCGCCCCCGGCGCGGACCACGTGCGCGGCCCAGGGCAGCACGCCGGGCCGCCAGCCGTTGCGCAGCACCGCGCCGACGGAGACCTGCTGGAGGAAGTCGCGGCGGGCGTGCGGGACTTCCGCCTCGTGCAGGAGGACCGGGGTGCCGTGGGTGGCGCGCAGGTACTCGGCGGAGCCCAGATGGTCGTTGTGCGCGTGGGTGATCAGCACCGCGGCCACCGCCTCCGGCGAACCGCCCACGGCGGCCAGGGAGTCCAGCAGCAGGCCCCGGTCGCCGGGGTAGCCGGTGTCGATGAGGGTGAGGGCGTCGCCCTCGGTGAGGATGATCCAGTTGGTGTGGCCGCCGTGCACCAGATGGATGCCCTCCGCGACCCGACGCACGTCCGCGCGCATGCTTCTCCCGCCTCGTGGTGACCGCCCGGTGGCCCTCCCGTGGCGACCGCTGGGGGCGACAGCCAACCAGACCGGGAGCCCCGCGCACACGTCGGCGCGGCGGGCCTCCCGGCGGGGAGGGCGGCTTTGCGCCAGCAGCGGCGGCGGCCGTGCGGTCCGGGTGTGCGGCCAGGGAGTGCGGCCAGGGAATGCGGCCGGCGGGAGGAGCGGACGCGCGGCGGGGCGCGACCGCGTCCGACGCGCGCCCGCGGAGGTGCGGGTGGCGAGGGCGGGCGACGGGGAGGCGCGGACGGCCGGCGCGAGGTGCGGAAGGCGCGCGGGGTGAGTGAAGCGTCCTCGGGACCGACGCCCTGCGCGCGGTCCCGGCCCGCCCTGCGCGCCGTCCCCGCCCTGCGCGCCGTCCCCGCCCTGCGCGCTGTCCCCGGCCCGCCCTGCGCGCCGTCCCCTGCCCGCCCCGCGCGCCGTCCCCGGCCCGCGCCGGCCGGGCCGTCGGCACCCGTCCCGGGCCCGTCCGGCGAGGGCCCCGTCCCGCTTCTCCGCGGGGCGTGCGCCCGCTGCCGTCAGGTGCGTGACCCGTTCCCCCGCGCCGTGGTCGCGCGCTCGGCGTCCGTCCGGCACACGCCCTGGGCGACGCGCGCCTCCGGACCACGCGGGGCGGCCGGCCCCGGCCCCGGCGACGCGCCCCCGTCAGCGCACGCCGTGCGGCCGGAACTGGACGCTGACGCGCGGTCCGGCCGCGCGGGCGCTCTTGGGCACGCAGTGCTCCCACGTGCGCTGGCAGGAGCCGCCCATCACGATCAGGTCGCCGTGGCCCAGGGGCCGCCGCACCGTGTCGCCGCCCCCGCCCGCCGGACGCAGCAGCAGATCGCGCGGGGCGCCGACGGAGAGGATGGCGACCATGGTGTCCCGGTGGGCGCCGCGTCCGTGCCGGTCGCCGTGCCAGGCGACGCTGTCCCGTCCGTCGCGGTAGAGGCAGAGCCCCGCCGTGGTGAACGGCTCGCCCAGCTCCCCGGCGTAGTGGGCGGACAGGGCCCCGCGCGCCTCGTCCAGCACGGGGTGCGGCAGCGGGTCGGCCGCGCGGTAGAAGGCGAGCAGCCGGGGCACGTCCACGACCCGGTCGTACATCGCGCGCCGCTCCGCCCGCCAGGGGACCTCGGCGGCCAGCCGCTCGCACAGCGCGTCGGCCCCGCCGAGCCAGCCGGGCAGCACGTCGATCCACGCGCCGGAGCCGAGGACCGTGCGGCGCAGCCCGTCGAGGGGGCCGAGCCGCACCTCGTCGGCCTGGTCGAAGAGCGAGCCCTGGAGATGCGTGGTCATGACCCCACCGTACCGTGTGTTCGAATTTACGTTCGAATGCGTCGCCAAGGGCGCCGCCCCGGTCCTGTCCCGCGCGCCGCCGCATCCGGTAGCTTCGCCTGTCCGGCGCGTCCCCGGGGGCGGACGGCGAGGGGACGGGCGCGGGCAGGGCGGAACGTACGGTCGGGGCGGTGGTCGGCCCCGGCGCCGCGCGCACACCGCGCCGACCGCCGTCGGCCCTACCAGCGCCGCCCCGCGCCACCCCGCGCGCCGTACCCGCGGCGCGCCCCACCCGCCGTCGAGGCGACGGACGAGGAAGGAACGGTCGTCATGGATGCCGACGTCATCGTGGTCGGAGCGGGACTGGCGGGACTGGCCGCCGCCCACGAGCTGACCCGCCGGGGCCGCAGGGTCGCCCTGGTCGACCAGGAGAACGCCGCCAACCTCGGCGGCCAGGCGTTCTGGTCCTTCGGCGGCCTCTTCCTCGTCGACTCGCCGGAGCAGCGCCGCCTGGGCGTCAGGGACTCCTTCGAACTGGCCTGGAGCGACTGGCGGGGCAGCGCCGCGTTCGACCGGACGGACGACGAGGACTCCTGGGCGGTGCGCTGGGCGCGGGCCTACGTCGAGTGGGCGGCGGGGGAGAAGCGCTCCTGGCTGGCCGGACACGGCGTCGGCTTCCTGCCCACCGTGGGCTGGGCCGAGCGCGGCGACCTCACGGCCGGGGGCCACGGCAACTCGGTGCCGCGCTTCCACGTCGCCTGGGGCACCGGCACGGGCGTCGTCGAGCCCTTCGTCCGGTACGCCCGGCAGGCCGCCCGGGACGGGCTGCTCACCTTCCACCACCGCCACCGCGTCGACGGGCTCCTCGTCGAGGGGGGTGCCGTCACGGGGGTGCGCGGCACGGTCCTCGCGGCGGACGACGCGCCCCGGGGCGTGGCCTCCAGCCGTGCGGCGGACGGCGGCTTCGCGCTCACCGCCGGGGCCGTGATCGTCGCCTCCGGCGGCATCGGCGCCGACCACGCACTGGTGCGCCGCCACTGGCCCGAACGCCTGGGCACCCCGCCCGCCCGGATGCTCACCGGAGTGCCCGCCCACGTCGACGGGCGGATGCTCGGCATCAGCGAGGCGGCCGGGGCCCGGCTGGTCAACCAGGACCGGATGTGGCACTACACCGAGGGCGTGCGCGACTGGGACCCCGTCTGGCCCGGACACGGCATACGCATCCTGGCGGGGCCGTCGTCGATGTGGTTCGACGCCCTCGGCCGCCGGCTGCCCGCGCCGTGCCTGCCCGGCCACGACACCCTGGGCACCCTGCGCCATCTGCGCACCGCCGACGGCCTGGCCGGGCACGACCACTCCTGGTTCGTGCTCACCCGGCGGATCGCCGAGAAGGAGTTCGCCCTGTCGGGCTCCGAGCAGAACCCGGACATCACCGCCAAGGACCGCGCGGGCTTCCTGCGCGAACGGCTCCTCGGCAAGGGCGCCCCGGCCCCCGTGGACGCCTTCCTGCGCAGGGGCGCCGACTTCGTGACCGCGCCCGACCCGGAACGGCTGGTGGAGGCGATGAACGGACTGACCGGCGAACCGCTCCTGGACGCCGCCGCCGTCCGGCGCCAGATCGAGGCCCGCGACCTCCAGATGGCCCACCCCTTCGCCAAGGACGCCCAGGTCCAGGGAATCCGCAACGCCCGCCGCTACCTCGGTGACCGCCTCGGCCGGGTCGCCTCCCCGCACCGGCTGCTCGACCCGGCGGCCGGTCCGCTGATCGCGGTCAGGCTGCACACCCTCACCCGCAAGACCCTCGGCGGCATCCAGACCGACCTGGACTCCAGCGCCCTCGGCGCCGACGGCACCCCGGTGGACGGCCTCTACGCCGCCGGTGAGGTGGCGGGCTTCGGGGGAGGCGGGGTGCACGGCTACAACGCGCTGGAGGGCACCTTCCTCGGCGGCTGCCTGTTCTCCGGCCGGGCCGCGGGGCGGGCGGCGGCCCGGAACACCGCCTGACGCCGCGCGCCCGCACGCGTGGCCGGGGCCCCGGACCCACGGCACCCCGCCGCCTCCGGGCGCCGGCACGGACCCGGGCGCCCGCCCCGGGCCGCGCTCCCCCGCGCGCCGGGGCCGGGGGTCATCCCCGGTCGAGGAGGTGGAGCAGGACGGACGCCTGGCTCTCGTCGGGGGACGTGGACGCGGTCAGCAGCGTCACGTCGCCCGCACGGGCCAGCCCCCGCACGTGATCGAGCAGCCGGGCCGCCTCGGGGGCGGTCAGCTCCGCCTCGTAGCGCTCGACGAACTCGTCGTAGGAGCCGCCGCCCCCGTGGTACCAGCGGCGCAGTTCGGTCGACGGGGTGAGTCCCTTGGGCCACTCGTCGATGTGCGCCGCGTCCTTCGCCACACCTCGCGGCCACAGCCGGTCGACGAGGACGCGCACGCCGTCGTCGGGCTCTGGCGGATCGTAGATGCGGCGCACCCGCACGGTCATGGTCGTTCCTCTCCACGGGGACGCTGCTCCCGCGAGCCTACGTCCGCCCCCATCCCGGGGAGGGCCCCGTGTTGGCCCGTTCGGGGGGCGGGGCCGGTCGGGGTGCGTGGGGCACGCGCGGCCGCCCGGCGGGCGGGACGGGCGGTCGTCCCCGCCCCCGGTCCGGGATCTGCGCAGGGCCCCGGACCCGGACCGCGGGGAGGCGGGTCAGCCCGCGCCGCGCCGCGCGGCCCGGCGCCGGAGGGTGCGGCGCTCCGCCTCGTCCGTCCCGCCCCACACCCCGAGGGTCCGCTCGGTGCCGAGCGCCCACCGGAGGCACTCCTCGCGCACCGCGCACCGGGCGCAGACCGCCTTCGCCCGCTCGGTCTGCACCAGCGCGGGGCCGGTGGTGCCGATCGGGAAGAACAGGTCGGGGTCCTCGGTGCGGCACGCGGCGTGCTGTCGCCAGTTCTCCATCAAAGCCACCTGCGGTCGATGTCCTTCGCGCCCTCGTGAACGCCTTGCTCACCCCCGGGTCACCTCCCGGACGGGGGACGAAACGGGATCGGGGCGGCCGAAAGGACAGGTTCCGTTCACAGAACGGCGGTGCGGGGGGCGTCCGTTCACACCCGGCCCGCCCCGCCCCGGCCCGCCCCGACCCGACACGCCCCGGCCCGTCGCCGTCCGGCGCCGGCGACGCCCGCGCCGCGCCGACGGCCGGCGCGGTGAACGGCGGGCGGACGCACGGGCGGTGGCCGACGGACGGCGCCGGGCCGGGGCGGGGCGGGGCCGCCGGGCCCGGAGCGGGTGCACCGCCCGCGGCGGTCTCCGGCCCCGCCTGACGCGCCCCTTCGCGTGGAGGGGCCCGACCGGTGCTCTGACCGGGAGGGTTCGCCGGATTGGCGCTCGGAGCGGTTGGATGGGCGGTGGGCGTCCGTTCCGACCGTGGGAGGTGTGGTGGCCGAGGCGGTGCGACACCCGGACCGACCGACCAGGAGGGGCGGAAGCCGCAGCGGGTCGTGCGCCGGGGCAGTACGAGCCCGGCGCGCTGTCGGCGGGCGACGACGCCGCTCGCGCCCGCCGGTGGGAACCGTGTCCCGGTGCCTGTCCGGCCGGTACAGGCCGACGGGGACACGGTGCGGGCACGTGATCCAGCGGTTCAACGAGATCGGCCCGCACCGTCCGGACCCTCACCGGGCGGGAGGCCGTCCCCGCCCGCCGGGTCGGCGACGACCGGCTGTGGGCGTCAACCGCCGCCAGGACGCCGCCGACGCCCTGGCCGCGCTGAAGTCGGTCCGCGCGGCCCGGACCGACGGCGCACCGATCCGCGTCACCCCGGACCCCCCTCCTCCCGCGCCGGTCAGGACGTCCGCCACCGGGCGAGGGAGTGCGAGGTCGAGCCGTGCTCCACCCCGACCCGCGCCTCACGGGCCGACCCGATCGGGACCCACGCCGGCCCGCTGCGGCAGTCCCCCTCGGCACACTCAGACCATCGCGGTCGTCCCGCGCGGTCCCGGGCCCTGCCCGCCGTCCGCGATGGCGCGACGCCGACGGCCGCCACCCCGACCTCCTCGCCGCACGACGCCGAGAACGTGCCCGCTTCCGCGAGGAGAAGGGCATGCGCCGAGGAGGACGCCCGCTCGCCGGTGCGGCCCGACGGCGCTTCGCGCACATCGCCTCCGACCCGGGGAAGGAACCAGAGGACACTCGTGAGCATCCGTACGACGCATCGCGCTCTGCTGAGCCGTCTGCTGCCCGAGGACAAACCGGACGACCTGGCAGTGCGTCAGGGTCAGTTCCACGTCGTGGTCATCGGCTCGGACCGTGTTGTGTGCCTGCCCCGCACCCGGGCAGCGGCCGCCCGGTTGCCCCAGCGGGCCGTCGCACTGCACGCGCTCGCCGGCCTCGACCTCGGCTGCCGCACACCTGAGCCGCTGCTCCAGGGCGGCGCCCACGGCACCGACGGAGCGCCGTTCCTGGTACTCGGCCGCATTCCCGGGGAACCGCTGGAGACCGACGCCCTCGACGAGGCCCGCGTGGTCGACACCGTGGCGGCGCAGTACGCCGTGCTGCTGTCCGCTCTGGCCCGTGCCGGCACCGAGGAGGCCGTGCGAGCGGTTCTGCCCGGGGCGGCGGAGGGCCGGTGGCGGCGGTTCGCGGAGAACGTACGCGCGGAACTGCTCCCGCTGATGTCCGACGGCGGACGACAGCGGGCCGAGCGGGAACTCGCAGCGCTCGACGGCCTTCCCCACCTCACCCGAGCGGTGGTGCACGGCGACCTCGGTGCCGAGAACGTCCTGTGGGAGTGGACGCACGGCCTGCCGCGCCTCTCCGGGGTACTCGACTGGGACGACGTCGCGCTCGGCGATCCGGCCGAGGACCTCGCGGCCATCAGCGCCGGCCACGGCCCCGAGTTCCTGGAGCGGGTGCTCGCTCTCGGCGACCGGTCGGACCGCGGACTCCTCACCCGCGTCGCCGCGATCCGCGGCACATTCGCCCTGCAGCAAGCCCTCTGCGCGATCCGCGACGGCGACGAGGAGGAACTCGCGGACGGCCTGGCCGACTACCGCTGAGGCACACCGGCACATCCGCCGCGTCGAGCACTTCACAGCGACGGCAACCCGGTGAACCTGTGCGGTCGCGGCACCAACTCCTCCCTCGCCGAACCATCCGCCGGGAAGCCGGGAAGCCGGACAGATGGGACGAGCCGGGGAACGCGGGGGAGGGGAGCGGCGGGTCACTGGCGGAGCGCCTCCGCCGCCGTCGCCGTCACCGCCCCGGCCACCGCCGCCAGCGCGGGCGAGTCCAGCTTCCACTGCTGCCAGTACAGCGGCACCTCCACCGCCCGGTCCGGCGCGAAGTCCACCAACCGGCCCCGGCGCAGCAGCGGGTGGGCCTGCGGCTCGGGCACCATGCCCCAGCCGAGTCCCGCGGCGACGGCCTCGACGAACCCCTCCGAGGTCGGCACGTGGTGCCGCGCGGAACCCGCCCCGGGCAGTCCCAGCCGCCGGGCGAAGGCGTCCTGGAAGTCGTCCCGGCGGTCGAAGACCACCACCGGGGCCGCCGTCAGCACCCCCCTGAGCGGACCCGTGAGAAACCGCGCGGCGAACTCCGGTGCCGCGCACGGCAGATAGCGCATCCGGCCCAGGGAGCGCACCGCGCACCCCGGCACCGGGTCGGGTGAGGAGGTCACCGCAGCCATCACCACGCCCTCCCGCAGCAGGGCCGCCGTATGGCTCTCGTCCTCACGGCGCAGCTCGAAGCAGAGCCCGGGATCACGGGGCACGCGGGCGAGCGCCGTCAGGAACCAGGTCGCCAGCGAGTCGGCGTTGACCGCCACCGACACCCGGGTCGGTTCACCCGCCCCGCTGAGCCCCAGCTCCGCGTGGGCGTCCCGCTCCAGCCGGGCGACCTGCCGGGCGAGCCGGACCAGCACCGCGCCGGACTCGGTGGGCCGCACCGGTTTGGTGCGCAGCAGCAGCACCCGGCCCGTGCGCTGCTCCAGCGCCTTCACCCGCTGGCTCACGGCGGACGGCGTGACGTGCAGGGCGGTGGCGGCCGCGTCGAACGTGCCCTCGTCCACCACGGCCAGCAGGGTCCGCACCTGGTCCAGCGGAAGATCCGCCGCCGATGCCGCCGATGCCGCCGATGCCGCCGATGCCGCCGCCTCCGTGCCCGCAGCCGCTCCCATGTCCACCGTCCACCGCCTCCGTCCCCCACCGTCTTAACCCCGGCTAAAGATACGTGAGGATCTTTAGCTGGACGCCGGGTGATCGTCCGCCCTAGCGTCGCGGTCATGACCAACGCCCTGACCGCGGCGGCCGCCGGATTCGGCACCGGACTGTCGCTCATCGTCGCCATCGGCGCCCAGAACGCCTTCGTCCTGCGCCAGGGCGTCCGCCGGGACGCCGTCCTCGCGGTGGTGGGCATCTGCGCCCTGTCCGACGCCGTCCTCATCGCCCTGGGCGTCGCCGGGGTCGGGGCGGTCGTCGCGGCCTGGCCCGGGGCCATGACCCTGGTCGGCTGGATCGGCGGCGTCTTCCTGCTCGGCTACGCCGCCCTGGCCGCCCGGCGGGTGCTGCGTCCCGCCGGGGTGCTCGGCGCGGACGGTGACGCGGCCGGGTCGCGGCGGCGGGCGGTGCTCACCTGTCTGGCGCTGACCTGGCTCAACCCGCACGTCTACCTCGACACCGTCCTCCTGCTGGGGTCCGTCGCCGCCGACCGGGGACCGCTGCGCTGGACCTTCGGGCTGGGGGCCGCGCTGGCCAGCCTCTGCTGGTTCGCCGCGCTGGGCTTCGGCGCCCGGGGCCTCGGCCGTTTCCTGGCCCGCCCCGCGGCCTGGCGGGTCCTGGACGCCCTGGTCGCCGCCACCATGGCCGTCCTCGGCGTCACCCTGATCGCCCGGGCCTGATCGCCCGGGCCGAACGGCCGGCGCTCCCGCCCGCCCGGAGCCGCGCCGACGCACGCCCCACGCCCCGTCCCGTCCGCGGTCCCGTCCCGCTCCCGTCCCCGAACCCGCCCCGTCCCGCCCGGTCTGCCCCGTTCCGCCCCGGTCGGCTCCGGGGCGCCGAGGGGCGGCTGCGATAGTGAACCCCGCAGCCGACGTACGCACCGACCGCATGGGAAGCCGTGGACACCAGCGAGAGCAGTACCGAACCCCGGCCGGAGGACCCCGCCGGGGAACCGGCCCGGGAGCCCGCCGCACCCCCCGGGCCGCCGGGCGGGGGGACCCCGGCCGCGAAGGCGCCCCGGCGGCGCGGACCGGGCCGCTGGGCCATGGACACCCGGCCCCTGCGCCGCCCCGCCTACCGGCGGCTGTGGACCTCCACCATCGTGACGGCCGTAGGCAGCCAGCTCACCGCCGTCGCCGTGCCCAAGCAGATCTACGACATCACCGGCTCCTCCGCCTGGGTCGGCGCCGCGAGCCTCGCCGGTCTGCTTCCGTTGATCGTGTTCGCCCTGTGGGGCGGTGCCGTCGCCGACGCCATGGACCGGCGCAAGCTGCTGCTGATCACCAACACCGGTATCGCCGTCACCTCGCTGCTGTTCTGGGCGCAGGCCGTCACCGGCACGGGGTCGGTCGCCGTCCTGATGGTGCTGCTCGCGCTGCAACAGGCCTTCTGGGGGCTGAACGCGCCCGCGCGCAACGCCTCCATCGCCCGCCTCGTCCCCGAGGACGAACTGCCCGCCGCCAACGCGCTGGGCACCACCGTGATGCAGATCGGCCAGGTGGCGGGGCCGCTGCTCGCGGGTGCCCTGATACCCGTGGTCGGGCTGGCGGAGCTGTACCTCATCGACGCGCTGGCGCTCTGCGTCACCGTGTGGGCCGTCCACCGGCTGCCCGCCCTGCCGCCGCTGGTCTCGGGGGTCGCCCGGCGCGCGGGCGTGCGGGAGATAGCCGCCGGATTCCGCTACATCGCCGGGCACGCCGTGCTGCTGCTCTCCTTCGTGGCCGACATCATCGCCATGGTCCTCGGCATGCCCCGCGCCCTCTTCCCGCAGCTCGCCTCCGAGACCTACGCCCCCTACGGGGAGGGGCTCGCCCTGGGGCTGCTGTTCGCGGCCATCCCCATCGGCGCGGTGGTCGGCGGGCTGTTCTCCGGCACCTTCTCCCGGGCCAGGCGGCACGGCTGGATGGTGATCGGCTCCGTCGTCGTCTGGGGCGTGGCCATCACCGGTTTCGGGCTGAGCGGCAGCCTCTGGGTCGGGGTGGCGTTCCTCGCCGTCGCCGGGGTCGCGGACATGGTGTCGATGGTGTTCCGGGGGGCGATTCTGCTGTCGGCCGCGACCGACGAGATGCGCGGACGCATGCAGGGCGTGTTCACGGTCGTCGTCGCGGGCGGCCCGCGTCTGGCGGACGTGCTGCACGGCGGCGCGGGCTCCGCCGTCGGCGCGCGCGAGGCCGTCGCGGGCGGCGGCCTGCTGGTCGTGGTGCTGATGCTGGCGCTGGCCGCCGCGGTGCCCGCGCTGCGCCGCTACCGCGTCTGACCGGCCGCGCGCCCGCTCCGCCGGCGCGGCCGCCCGGTCCCGCGCGGCCCGGGAGGGGCGGCTCTCAGAGGACTCCGTGCCCGTGGGCGGCGTAGTGGTCCATGAGCTGCCCCCGGGTGGTCTCCAGGCGGTGGGCGAGGATCTCCGCGACGCTGCGCACCAGCACGATCCCGAGCCGGGGGTCCTCCTCGCACAGGGCGAGCACCGGCTCCGCCTCGAACTCGTAGGCCCGCACCGGGCTGAACGCCTCGGCGCCGAAGTCCCACTCGTACGGCGGGAACAGCCAGGACCAGCCGAGCAGGTCCCCGACGCCGAGGCTGGCCACGGTCACCCGCTGCAACGGGGTCACCTGCTGGGCCAGCGACACCGCGCCGGACCGGATCACCCAGAAGCGGTCGGCCCGTCCGCCGGCCTCGAAGATGCGGGCGTCCTCGGGGAAGGAGACCTCCCGTGCCAGCTCCATCAGCCGCTCGCGCTGGGGATGGGGGACGGCGGTCAGCAGCTTGATGGCTTTGGTCATGAGGTGCTCCTCACCGGCGGCGTTGACGGTGCTCCCACAGCCATTGCACCGGCCGCCGCCGTTCGGGGCACGTCGGCGGCTCCCGGCCACCGGGGAAAGCCCCGCCCGCCCCGCGCGTTCCCGGCCCGAGGGGCGCGCCCCTGCGGCGCCGGGGGCGTCCGGGCAGGAAAAAGCCCTGGCTGGACGGGGGAAGCCAGCCAGGGCCGTCAGCGGTGACGTACGGGGGATGTTCCGGTCGACCCCGTCGCCACGTGTGTGTGAACGCTAAACGATTTTCGGCCATTTCGCTAACCCTGAAGCAGGTCGCGTGACCTGTTTCACTCCGTCGTCTCCGCCCGGCGGTCCCGGTGCGCCCCGGAGCCCGGGACTCCGGCCCGCCCACGGCCGCCGGACCGCCCCGGACCGCCCCGGACCGCCTCCGGAGCCCCCGCGCCACGTCCGGCGTCACGTCCTCCCGGCGGCGACCCGGACCGTTCTGAGGGCCGGGTCGGCGGGGTCGGGAAGACGCTTTCCGGCCGGCGGGCCGTCGCTCGGATACCGCGGCACCGGACCGGAGAGCCGCCCGCCCGGCAGCACGGCCGGGATGCCCGGGGGTACGGCGTGATCATCTCCGCCGCGATCCCCGGGGAACACCGCGTCCCCGAGCACCTCCCGCCCGGCCGGACCGGCCCCGCGCGCCCGCTGGTGCCCGGGCGGCGCGAACGACAGCCGCGCCGCCCGGCGGTGGTCGGCGAGGGCGTCGAGCACGGGGGCACGGGTGTGGTCGGGGCCGGGGCGGTGCGTCATGCCCACCGGGTCACCCGGCACCGCCGGGCCCATCCCCGGAGCCCTCGGTGACCCCGCCCGCACGGGTCCCGGGCGCGGTCAGCGGGGCGGGGGCGAGGGGCGGCGGCCCGGGGCGATGATCTCGTCCAGGGTCCGCAGCACCGCCTCGTACGCCACGGTGCGCGTCGCGGCCTCCCGCGCGGCCTCCTCGTCCGTGGCCCGCAGCTCCTCGTGCCGGGCCCGCCAGAGCCGCACCTGCTCCTTGGCCACCGCCCTCGCGCGGTGCATGCGGCGCAGCAGTTCGTCCGAGTCCACAACATCCGTCATGGCCTTCGCGTACCCCCGTACGGGCCCGGATGCGCGCCCGGACGGCTGTTCCACCGGGAAGGGGGCACCCGGGTGCCGGGCCGGAGGGACGGAACGCGGTCACCGCGGGCGGCGTCCCCCGCTCCCGGAGGGGCGCGGGAGATGGTCTCACGGGAGACGGGACGGCGCCCCGGGGGCTGGGCCGTCCTGAGGACTTTCCGGGAGGCGGAGTTTGTCCCACCGGTGCCTGGGCAGTCGCAAGGTCGTGCTTCGGACCGGAGGCGCAGCAGCGGGAGCGGTGCGGCCGCTTCGGCGCCCTGGGTGTCCCGGACCGCCGTTCCCGCGGAATGTCCCCTGACCCCACCGTTCAGGAGCGAATCCGCATGCTCATAGAGACCCCCACCGTCCGTCCCGGTACGGCCCGCCCCGAGGGCCCGGCTCCTTCGGCCACCCCTTCCACCTCCTCCGCCCCTTCCGTCGCCGCCGCTCCCGCCGCCCCGCCGGCCGCCGGAGGACGCCGCCGCCACGACGACGCCCCCGACACCGTGGCCCTCTTCGTCCGGCTCGCCGGGCTGCCCGACGGGCCGCAGCGCGACGCCCTGCGCGACGAGCTGGTGCGGGCCTGGCTGCCGATGGCCCACCGGATCGCCGGACGCTTCCGGGACCGGGGGGAGTCCCTGGAGGACCTGCGCCAGGTGGCCGCCCTCGGACTGGTGAAGGCCGTCGACCGCTTCGACCCGGAGCGCGGCGCCTTCGAGAGCTACGCCGTGCCCACCATCACCGGCGAGGTCAAGCGGCACTTCCGGGACCGCATGTGGGCGCTGCGGGTGCCCCGGCGCGTCCAGGAACTGCGCAACAAGGTCCGGGTGGCCCGGCGCGAGCTGACCCAGAGCCCCGGCAGCCCCGAGCCGTCGGTGGCCGCCCTCGCCGCCCACACCGGACTGACCGAGGACGAGGTCGGCGCCGGGATGGAGGCTCTGGAGAGCTTCAGCACCCTCTCGCTCGACGCCGAGCTGGCGGGCGGGGACGACGGGTACAGCCTCGCCGACACCCTCGGCTCGGCGGACGCCTCGTACGACGTCGTGATCGACCGGGAGTCCGCCAAGGAGGGGCTGCGCCGGCTGCCCGAGCGCGAGCGCGCCATCCTGTACATGCGCTTCTTCGAGGACATGACGCAGAGCCGCATAGCCGACCGGCTGGGCATCTCGCAGATGCACGTCTCGCGGCTGATCAGCCGGAGCTGCGCCCGGGTCCGCGACGAGGCGACGGGACGCCGCCCCGGCGGCCGGGGCCCGGGCCGTCCGTCCCGGCCCTGACCGCACGGACGCCCCGCTGCGGCTCCCCTCCGCGCCCGCGCCGGGCGCCCCCCCGAGCCGTGGACGACGCCCCCGCGGAACCGTTCCGCGCCCGCCGGCGGACCCCCGGTACGGATAACCGGTCGGCCCCGCGGCCGACCACGGCCCCGCCCGCGCGACGAGGGAGCGCCCGCCCCCGCGACGGATGACCGCCGGCGTTCGCGGAAGTCCTGAGAACGGTCCTGGGAACGGCCCGCCCCGCCCCGGGGCGGGCCGTTCCCCGTGCGCGGCCCCGGTCCGGGTGTGCGCGGGCGGAGCGGGGGCACGCGCGGTTCGGGAGGGGAGGACCACATGAACACGCCCGCACTGCCGCCCGACACCGCCGTCCGGGCCCGCCGCGCGGCCCGGGGCCCGGCCACCGAGGGAGCCGCCCGGGCCGGGCTCGCCGCCCGCGGGGTGATCCACCTGCTGATCGGGGTGCTGGCCCTGCGCATCGCCTTCGGCGACGGGCACCGCCAGGCCGACCGGGGCGGAGCCCTGGACGAGCTGTCGGACAAGCCGCTGGGCGCCCTGCTGCTGTGGGCGCTGGGCGCCGGACTGGTCGGCATGGCGCTGTGGCGGCTGTCGGAGACCGTCTTCGGCGCCGCCGGGGAGGACGGCCGCACGGTCCGGAAACGGGCCCTGGCCGCCGCCCGCTGCGTCTTCTCCTCGGTCGTCGCCTTCCAGGTCCTCGCCTTCGCGGCGGGCTCCGGCTCCAGCGGCGGCGGCTCCAGTGACCGCCGGTCCCGGGACGTCACCGCACGGGTCATGGCCGTGCCCGCGGGACGCTGGGCCGTCGGCGTCGCCGGAGCCGCCGTGGTCGTCGTCGGCGCCGTGATCGCCGTTCGGGCGCTGCGCCACCGCTACCGCGAGGAGCTGAGGACCGGGGGGCTCGGCCGCCCCGCCCGGCGGCTGATCGACGTCGCCGGGGTCGGCGGCGGCACCGCCCTCGGCGCGGTCGTGGCCGCCGCCGGGGTCTTCGCCGTACGGGCCGCCGTCGACTACGACCCCGGCCGCGCCAAGGGGATGGACGACACCCTCCGGTCCTTCGCCGACACCCCCCTCGGCCCCTGGCTGCTCGCCTGCGTCGCCGCGGGCCTGGTCCTGTCCGGCCTGTTCTCCTTCGTGCTGGCGAGCCGCCCGCGCGTCTGAGGCCCCGGCCCGCCCCGGCCCGTCCGGGCGCCGCGCGGACCACCGGGTCCCGGCCCGGGCCGGGCCGGGGTCCTCCCCCCGGGCCGGGTCCCCGCGCCGCGTCTGAGCCGCGCCGCACGGGGAACACGGCAGGGATGAACGAACACGAGATTCCTCCGCCGGACGGACGTCCCGTGGACGTCTACCTGGACCTCCTGCGCATCCGCATGGAGAACGACGACTACCAGCTCCTGCTCAGCGTGGTCGAGCCGGTGCTGCGGGCGATCGACGAGCAGCAGATGCCGACGATCGACTTCTCGCTGGACGGCGACAGCGCCGAGGCCCTGCCCCAGGAGATCAGGGACGAGGCCGCCCTGGTCATCGCCACCGCCGTCACCGGCCGGCTCGACAACGAGGTCGTCGAGATCAGCACCGACGAGACCGGTCCGGTGCGCGTCGTCACCGACGCCGTCACCGCCTCCGATCCCGAACGCCTCGGCGAGATCGCGGCGTACCTCAGGGAACGGCATGTGCAGAACGAGGAGCTGCGCGGCATCGCCGAGGCCAGCGGGCTCCCCAGCGACTTCTGACCGTCCGCCGGACCTCACCCGGGGTTCCGCCGTCCGCCGAGGGCTCCCGCCGGCCGGGAGCCCTCCCGCGCGCCGGGAGCCCCGCTCCGGCGCCGGGGCCCGCTCCGGGGCCGGGGCCCGCTCCGGGGCCGGGGCCCGCTCCGGGGCCGGGGCCCGCTCCGGGGCCGGGCCGTCCCCGGCCCCGTGACCGGCGTCGATCGGGCCGACGGAGTGCCGCCCCGACGCCGGTACGGAATGCACGGCACCGGTGCGCGACAAGCTCACCGTGCCGTGCGTCCGTGAGGCGCCCCCGGCCGGGCCGCGGAACCGACCGGCACCCCGGCGGCGCTCCGGCCCCCTCCGGCAGCGACCCGGCGTCAGTGACCCGGCGTCCGCACCGGTACGCCCAGCGGCCGGGCGAGGCCCACCACGGCCTCGTCCAGGCGCTCCAGGTGCCGCAGCACCCGGCCGGTGATGCGGCCGTAGCGGGGCGTGCCGTCGACGTCCGGTTCCAGCAGCGACGCGATGCTGGGGCCCGTCTCCACCCGGGTGTCCGCGTCCTCGTCGACCACCTTCGCCGCGATGGCCTCGATGTTGCGCACCGTGCGCCGCACCGCCCCCCGAAGCCGGGGGTCCGCCGCGATCGACGGATGGGTGGGCAGCAGCTCGGCCGTGGCCGCCAGCGAACGGGCGTGGTAGGCGCAGGTCTCCAGCAGCGCCACCACGTACCGGGCGGTGTCCCGGCGGGTGCGCAGCGGGGTGATCGGGTGGGTGAGCGGCTGGGTGGCGGCCCGCAGGTCCCCGAGCGCCTGGTCCAGCTCGCGCGCCGTGTCCAGCAGATCGGCGGCCGGGCCGCCGCTGAGCTGGTCGACGGCGCCCTCGGTGACCTCCACCAGCCGCTCCAGCACCGTGTCCAGCAGCTCGTTGGTCCGCCGGTCGGTGTGCACCGGCAGCACCAGGGCCGCCGCGAAGATCCCGCAGGCGGCGCCGAGCACCGTCTCCTCCAGCCGCAGCAGCAGCACCGACAGGCTGTAGGTGTGCAGCAGCGTGTAGAGCAGCCCGAGCATCGCGGTCACGAAGAACGACATCAGCGTGTACGACAGCGGCGCCGTGTAGAACATGGCGAAGATCAGCAGCAGCACCAGCCCGAACGCCGTCAGGGTGTGCTGGCCCACCAGGCCCGCCAGCACGATGCCCGCGACCACCCCGAACACCGTGCCCAGCACCCTGCGGTAGCCCTTGACCAGGATCTCCCCGGTGGACGAGGTGTTGAGGAACACGATCCAGCAGGCCAGCACCGCCCAGTACCAGCGCTGCGAGGAGAGCAGCTCGCCGCCCACGATGGCGAGCGAGGAGCCCACGGCCACCTGCACCGCAGCCCGCGTGGTCGGCCGCCGCAGCCCGGTCTCCTCCTCGGGCGGCCCGGCGGCCTCCTCCCCGGCGTCGATGGCCGCGTCCTCGGCGTCCAGCTCCTCCCGCGACCGGGTCGTCGCGGGGGAGTCGTCGGACTCGTCCTGCGGTCCGTCCAGGGCGATCCGCAGGCCCATCACCGCGCGCGCCGTCTCGCCGATGCCCCGGAACACGTCCTGGGTGGCCGCCGCCGCCTCGGGCAGGTTCTCCTCGTCGCGGTAACCGAGGAGCCGGTTGCGCAACTGGGACAGCGCCGTGCCGCGGGCCTCCGACGGGGGCCGCAGCACCAGGGCGCGCAGCGCCTCCAGATCCCGGCGCAGCAGCGCCGTCGCCTCCCCGGGCGCCGGGGTGCCGCCCACCTCGGGGGCGGGCGCGCCCGGCAGGTGCAGGGTCAGGGTGTCCGCCCGCTCGGCGCTGCGCGCGCCCAGCAGCAGCAGTCCGAGCCGCTCGGCGGCGATCTCGGCGTCGGCGATGCGGCGCTGCACCAGCCGGGCCACGGAGGCGTCCGGGGTGCCCTCCTCCAGCCGGGACTGGATCATCAGCGCCGTCTCGTGCAGCCGCGCGGTGCCGTCCCGCAGCCGCTGAAGGGTCCGGTCGATCTCGTCGGGCCCGGCGTCCAGCAGCTCGATCTGGGCCGAGATCAGCTGCCCCAGCCGGGCCCGGAAGGCCTGCCGCAGCCGGGACAGCACCCGGGTGGGCGTCGCCGGGACGATCCCGAACCGGACGACGGCGCTGCAGCCGAAGGCCAGGGCGATGGACCCCCACAGCCCCGGCAGCCCGGCCGCCTCGGCGCCGACGAACAGCGACACGAAGTAGACCTGGAAGCCGATCAGCCCGAGCGCCGTGCCCCGGTCGCCGTAGCGCCGGCAGTAGACCGCGCAGAAGATCAGGACGATGAAGACGACGTCGCCCACCACGACCCGCGAGGCGAGCAGCGTGCTCAGCGACACCGAGGCCAGGGCGACGGGCAGGCCCAGGGCCAGGGTCACCGCCTGCGGGCCCAGCGTCTTCTCCCGGATGGAGAAGGTGGCCACCATCGCCACCATCGCCCCGGCCACCAGGTGCTTGACGTCCGTCCCGGCCAGCGCCAGCGCGCCCAGCGTCAGCGCGATCGCACCCACCGTGCGCAGCCCGGCGGTCAGCCGCAGCAGCCCCGGGTCGTACGCCGCGATGCTGTCCCGCAGCCGTGTCCGCCCCGAGCGCCCCGCTGCCTTCACGCCGCCGTACATCCTCCCGATCAGCGGTGATCCGCGGCCGTGCGCCCCGGGCCCCTGGACGGGGACCGGCGCCGCGGAGATCCGCCCGCCAGCATGTCATGCCGGGTGCCGGGCCCGGCCGGGGGGTCAGAGCCGGGCCCGGCCGGACCCCTCGACCCGCTCGCGGACCTGCTCCGGCGTCAGATAGGCGTCGGTGTACTCGAAGTCCTTCAGCTTGGCCGGCTTGCGGGCCTGGAAACCGGTGCGGACGAAGTCGTCCCCGGCGAAGGCGTTGAGCGCCCAGTCCGCCGCCACCCGGGCCTTGGCCACCTGGGTGCGCAGCGCGGACCAGTGGTAGCCGCGCGCCACCGCCTGGGCGGGCAGCCCGTGCAGCTCCACGCCGAGCGGCTTGGAGACCGCGTCGGCGCCGCCGAGGTCGACCACGAGCCCCAGGTCCCTGTGCAGGTACGGCCGTGTCGGCAGGCCGCGCAGGGTGGCGATGAGGTTCTCCGCGACCCTGCGCCCCTGCCGCCCCGCGTGCTGGGCGGTCGGCGGGCACACGGCGCCCTCGGTGCCCTTGGCGAGGTCCGGCACCGCGGCCGAGTCGCCGAGCGCGAAGACCCCGTCGTGGCCCGGCAGCCGCAGGTCGGCGCCGACCGCGAGGCGCCCCCGGACCGTCTCCGCGCCGAGCGTGGCGATGAGCGGGCTGGCGACCACGCCCGCCGTCCAGATCAGCGTACGGGTGGGCACCACCCGGCCGTCGGTGAAGGTGACCTCCTCCGCCCCGGCCTTGGCGATGGACACCCCGAGCGAGACCTCGATGCCCCGGCGGCGCAGCACCTCCTGCGCGGCCCGCCCCAGCTTGTCGCCGAGCTCGGGCATCAGCTTCGGCGCGATGTCGATGAGGTGCCACTTGATCAGGCCCGGGTCGATCCGCGGATAGCGGCGGACCGCGGCGTGCGTGAGCCGCTGGAGGCAGGCCGCGGTCTCGGTGCCCGCGTAGCCGCCGCCGACCACCACGAACTGGAGCCGCGAGGCGCGCTCGGCCGGGTCCTGGCTGGCGTCCGCCAGATCGAGCTGCGAGATGACGTGGTCGCGGATGTACGCGGCCTCGGCGAGGGTCTTCATGCCGAACGCGTGGTCGGTGAGGCCCGGGATGTCGAAGGTGCGGGTGATGCTGCCGGGGGCGAGGACGATGTGGTCGTAGGGCTCGTCGACGATCCGGTCGGTGATGGTGCGGATCACGCAGACCTTGGCCCTGAGATCCACGCCGATGGCGCCGCCCGGGATGATCCGGGTCCGGTACCGGCTGCTGCGGCGCAGCGAGAGGGCGATCGACTGGGGGGTGAGCACCCCGGAGGCGACCTGGGGGAGCAGCGGCAGGTAGAGCTGGTAGGAGAACGGCGTCACCAGGGTGACGTCGGCCTCCTCGGGGGAGAGCCTGCGCTCCAGACGCCGGACGCACTCCACGCCGGCGAAACCTGCGCCGACCACCAGAATCCTGGGTCGTGTCACGGTGTTCATCCCTTCCTGCGGCTCCGGGCGGTCCCCCGGGCACGCCATGCGCCTGCCCGGGGAGCGCCGCTTCGCACCTTCGATCCCATCCCGCGCGCCGCGGTTCGGCGAGCCGGGCGCGCCGGACCAGCGACACACCCTGGGCACCACCATGCCCCGCTCCCGCCCGGACCGCACCGGAAGACGGCGGACCGCCGGGCGGGACGGCGGGGGAGCGGGGGACCGCGGCGGGGCCGGGGGAGCGGTGACGGCCGCTCAGTCCCGGCCGCGCAGGTGGCACAGCAGCAGGCACACGTCGTCGTCGCGTTCGGAGTCACTGAGCAGGGGTTCCAGGATGCCGTCCGCCGAACCCTCCAGGTCCGAGGCGAGCCGCTCCGCGTCGAAGGAGCCCAGTACCCCGGCGAGCCGCTCGATGCCCGGGTCGATGCCCCGGGCCCGCCGCTCCACCAGACCGTCCGTGTACAGCGCCAGCGTCGTGCCCGGCGCCAGCCGCACCGTGTGGTCCGTGATCTCCTGGCTCAGCGGGATGCCCAGCATCGCGCCCGGCTTGGCGTCCAGCAGCCGCACCTCGCCGTCCGGCATGCGCAGCACCGGCGGCGGGTGGCCGGCCGCCGCCCACGTCAGGGTCCGCCCGTCGGGATGGAAGCGGGCCATGACGGCGGTCGCGAACAGATCGGGCTGCAGGTGGTGCAGGAAGGTGTGCAGCCGCGTCAGCAGCCGCCCCGGGCTGCCCCCGTCGACGGCGTAGGCGCGCAGCGCGGTCCGCAACTGGCTCATCATCACCGCCGCCCGCAGCCCGTGCCCGGTCACGTCGCCGACCACGACCACCACCCCGCCGTCCGGCTGCCGGAACGCGTCGTACCAGTCGCCGCCGATGTTCAGCCCGTGGGTCGCCGGGAGGTAGCGGGCGGCCAGGCCGAGACCGGGCGGTTCCGGCAGCTCCGTCAGCAGGGCGCGCTGGAGGGTCTCCGCGATGTCGCGGTTGTGCTGGTAGCGCTGGGCGTGGTCGATGGCGATGCCGGTCCGGCGGGTCAGCTCGATCAGCATCACCGCGTCGTCCGGGTCCCAGCGCTCCCCGGGCGGCGACAGCGTCAGCACACCCATCGCGGCCCGCCGGGTGAGCAGCGGAACGCACAGCAGCGGCCGGTCCGGGGCCAGCGCCGAGGGCGGCTGGTCGTCCACGCCCGGCAGCCCGCCCGGCAGCCGGGCCGCGTACTGGGGCCGCCCGGTGCGGGCCGCGAGGACCGCGGCGGCGGCGTGCGCGGGCGATCCGTCCCGCTCGTCCTCCACGTCGAACAGCCAGACGTCGACCCGGCTCGCGTACTCCGGGACCAGCAGCTCCGGCAGCCGCCGCACGATCTCGTGGTGGTCCAGCGAGGCCGTCAGGACCGCGCTCGCGTCCGCCAGGAACGTCAGCCGGCGGCGCGCGTTCTCCGCCTCGGTGCGGGCCGCCCGCTCGGCCGCGAACGCCTCCCGCTGCGCCCGCCCGGCGGCGTCCAGCTCGGCGTGGAGCGCCACCACGCCCTGGTTGGTCTGGTGCAGCTCCTCCCGGTGGAAGCCGACCAGGCCCTCCTGCTCGGCGAGCCGCTCCAGCACCAGCGCCGTGTCCTCGTCGGCGCCCAGCAGCGCCTGGGCCAGCGCGGCCGGACCGTCCCCCGCCGCGCCGCCCCCCGGCACCGCCGCCGCGGGGTCGGGGCAGGCCACCGACATCCGCCACGGCGGCTCCCCGGCGGCAGTGGCCTCCGGCGTCGGCGTCAGCACGGCGTGCAGCACGCCCTGCCCGGCCCCGGGGCCGCCCGGCGGCGCCGTGCCGGTGTCCAGGGCCAGGCGCCAGACGCCGCCCTTGGCCAGGCACTGCCGCAGCCGCGCGCCGAGCGCCGCCACCAGCCGGGTCCGCTCCAGCGTCGGCACCCCGCACGCCGCCGCGAGCCGGGTGGCGCCGATGCGGGCCCGCGCCGCGTCGGTGACGTCGGTGATCTGCCACGTACGGGTCATCGGCGGTCCGGCGGGGTCGGGGCCAGGACGGCCACGGCGGTGTCGTCGCGCACCGGGCGGGCGCGGCTGCTGGCGTCCCGGACGGTCACCGCGGCCGTCACCGCCGGGTCCGCCTCCGGGGCGCAGGCGCCGGGCGACGGCGTCCAGCGGCTCGGCAGGCCGTCGCTGTGCAGGATCAGCATCCGGTCCCCGGCCCACGCGTGCTCCTCGTCGCGCACGGTCGTGGGCCGGTGCGCGCCCACGATGCCCGGCTGCGACAGCAGGGGGCGCCAGACGCCGCCCGCGCACAGCCGCGCCCCGATGTTGCCGATCCCGGCGAACCACAGCCGGCCCGCCCCCGGATCGACCTGGACCAGCGCCACGGCCGCGCCCCGGGTGCCGGACAGCGCCGCGTCCAGCCGCTTCAGCGCCTCCGAGGGCCGCAGGGACGCCGCACCGCGCAGCGCCTCCACCGCCGCCGACGAGGCACGGGCCGCCTCCGGGCCGTGGCCGAGGCCGTCGGCGAGCATCAGCGTGGCCCGGTCCGCGTCGCGCACCCACGCCCAGGCGTCACCGGAGTACTCCGCCCCGCCGAGCGGCACGTTCACCCCGCCCGCCCGCACCCCGGCGACCGGGTCCGACGGCCCGGTACGGCCCCGGGGCGCGCCGATCCGGGCCAGCGCCACGGTGCCGGCGCCCGGGGCGCTGCGCAGATCGAAGTCGTCGGCCAGGCGGGCGCAGGTGCCGAGCCCCGCCCCGAGCGATCCGGCGGTGCTGAAGCCGTCGCCCAGGGCGGCGGCCACGTCGGGGATGCCCGGCCCGTGGTCGACGGCGGCGATCTGCACCATCGGCGACCCGTCCCGCCCGTCCACGAGCACCGGCGGGGCCACCACGTCGATGAGGACCTGGCCGCCCCCGGCGTGCTTGAGCAGGTTGGTCGCCAGCTCCGTCGCGACCAGGGCCGCGGCGGCGGTGCGGGCCTCGTCCAGCCGGGCCCTGGCCGCCGCGTGCTCGGCGGCCACCCGGGCGTCGCGCACCCGGGTCGAGTCGTGCACCGGCACCTCCCACACCCGGGGCATCAGACCTCCTCCCGGGGACGGGGCGGCCGGCCCACCCACGAGGTGACCCGCACCGTGGTGCCGGCGCCCCGCTCGCTCTCGATCGCGAAGTCGTGCACCAGGCGCCGGGCGCCGCCCAGCCCCATGCCCAGCCCCTCGCCCGAGGTGAAGCCGTCGCTGAGCGCCTGCTCCACGTCGGCGATGCCCGGCCCCTCGTCGCTGAAGGTGAGCCGCAGCCCCCGCACCGGGCCGTCCGCGACGACCTCCGTCTCCATCGATCCTCCGCCGCCGTACACCAGCGTGTTGCGGGCCAGCTCGCTGGCCGCGGTGATCAGCTTCGTCTGGTCCACCAGACCGAAGCCGAGCTGTGCGGCGGACTGCCGCACGTGCTGGCGCACCCACACCAGATCCATGTCCGATCGGATCGGCAGGCGGGCCTGTGCGCCCGCGGCGGTGTGCATCAGAGACGCCCCCCGCGCAGACCGCCGAAGCGGGAGGAGGGTGCCTGCGCGCGCAGCAGGTCGAGCGCGGCCTCGGTGCTCAGCGCCGTGTGCACCCCCGGCAGGTCCAGACCCAGCTCCACGAGGGTGATGGCGACCGCCGGGCGCATGCCGACCAGCACCGTCCGCGCGGCCAGCAGCCCGGTCTGCGCGGCGATCTCGGCCAGCACCCGGCCGAGGAAGGAGTCGACGATCTCCACGGCGGAGATGTTGATGACCACCCCCGTGGCGCCGCTGCGGACGATGGTCCCGGCCAGGTCGTCCTGGAGCCGCCGCGCCGTGCTGTCGTGCAGATCGCCCTGGAGGGTGACGAGCAGCACCTCGCCGAGCCGCAGCACCGGCACGTGCCCCGTCACCGGCTCCGCGAAGGGCCCCGGAAGCGCTTCGTTCACCGGGCGACCGGACCCGTCGGGTCGGGGGTCACGATGCCGCCGCCGAGCTGGTGCAGGACGTAGCCCAGGGCGTCGGCCAGGCTCGCCCGGGTCACCACGTTGCCCAGGTCGAGACCCAGGTGGACCATGGTCTGCGCGATGGCCGGGCGGATGCCGGAGACGATGCACTCGGCGCCCATCAGCCGCGCCGCGGCGACCGTCTTCATCAGGTGCTGGGCCACCAGCGAGTCGACGGTCGGGACACCGGTGATGTCCAGGATCGCGTACCGCGCCTGCTGCTCGACGATGGCCTCCAGCAGGGTCTCCATCACCACCTGGCTGCGCGCGCTGTCCAGCGTCCCGATCAGCGGAACGGCCACGATGCCGTCCCAGAGCTTGATCACCGGGGTGGCCACCTCCAGGAGCTGGAGCCGCTGCCGGTCGATGAGCGCCTGGCCCTCGCTGAGCGCCGTCTGCACCACCACGACCCGCAGGGTGCCCATCAGCACGCTCAGCGTGCTCAGGCAGTCCCGGACGTGCTCCGGCGGGGCGTCCGCGAGATCGGCGAGCAGCAGGTTCTCCAGCGGCGGGCGCAGCGCCGCCAGCTCGGTGGACACCTGGCTCGTGCTCAGACCGGCCCGGGAGCGGGCCACGCCCATCCGGGCGAGCTGCTCGCGCACGGTCGTGAACCCGGCGGCGTCCGGGTCCTCCACCCGGGCCGCGTCCGCGACCTGCGCCAGCGCGTCCACCACGGACTTGCCCGCCTCGACCGCCTCGTCCCGCGAGAGCGTGAACACGGCCCGGAACAGCGGCTCGTCCGCCCAGCGCTGGCCGATCTGCTCACGCCGGCGCCGCAGGAACCCCTTCAGCTCGTCCGTCGGCGATCCGGCCGTTCCCCGTACCTGCTCCGGCACCTGTTCCACTCCTCGTACGCGTGGCGCCGCACCGGCCCGGGGGCTCGGAGACGACGGCGTGAATCTGCCGGGCGCCCACCGCGTGTGGTGCTGCGCCCGGGACGGCACCTGCTCCCCCGCGGGGCCCGGCCGGGCCGTCCGGCGGCCGGTGCCCCGTCCCCCGCGCCGGGGGACGACGGTCCGGGGCGGGGGTCAGACCCCCGCCTCCGGCGGCACCGCGGGACCCGCGTCGACCCGGGCCAGCGCCTCCCGCTCGGTCCCGGAGACCGGCACGGTGATGCTGACGCCGGTCAGGTCGAGTATCCGGCGCACCGCGGGCGGCGGCGCGATGATCTGCACACTGCCCGGCAGATCGCGCGCCTCCTGGTAGACCCGCAGGATGATGTTCATCCCGGAGGAGTCCATGAACGGTACCTGGGAGAGGTCCAGCAGGAAGTGGCGCCGCCCGTGATGGAGCTGGTTGGCCAGATGGTGCTGGAACTCGGTGGCGGTGTCGACGTCCAGGTAGCCCACCACCTTCAGCAGCGCGACGTCCTCCCGGGGCAGCGTCACATCGACGGACAGCGGGTTCTGGGCAAGGGACACGTGTACCTCCAGCGTTCGACGGCCGGGGCACTCTCCCGCCCCGGTGGGCACCGCGCGCGGTGCCCATCGCGCTCCGCGTCTACCCCCCGATCCCCGGCTCATACGTCACCCGACCCGGATCCCCACCAGGCACGTGTCGTCGTCCGTGTCCGACCTGCTGTAGGTGAGCAGCCGGTCCAGGTGCTGGTCCAGCGTGTTCGGCCGCTGCCGCGCGGTGCTCAGCAGATGGGTCAGCGACTCCTCCACCGACCGGTCCCGGCGCTCGATCAGACCGTCGGTGTACATCAGCAGCGTGTCCCCGGCGGCGAGCTGCGCCTCGTCCTCCTCGTAGGCCGCCTCGGGCACCGCGCCCAGCAGCATGCCCCGCACCAGCGGCAGCGGCTCCGCCGCCGCGTCCCGGACCAGCACCGGCGGCAGATGTCCCGCCCTGGCCCAGCGCAGCGTCCGGTGGTCCGGGTCGTACAGCCCGCACACCGCCGTCGCGGTCACCCCGCCCGTCAGGTGGTGCGCCACGATGTTGAGCCAGGACAGCAGCTGGCCGGGTCCTGCCCCGGTCACCGCCAGTCCGCGCAGCGCGTTGCGCAGCACCACCATGCTGGTCGCCGCCTCTATGCCGTGCCCGGCCACGTCGCCCACGCACAGCAGCACCCGCCCGCTCGGCAGCATCACCGCGTCGTACCAGTCGCCGCCCACCAGCTGCTCGGTCTCCGCGGGCCGGTAGCGCACCGCCACCTGGAGCCCGGGGACGGTCAGCGGCGTCTGGGCCGGCGGCATGATGGCGTGCTGCAACTGGAGCGTCAGCCTGCTGCGCTCGATGGCCTGCTGCTCGGACTGGGCCAGCTGGTCACGGGTGGCGGCCAGCGCCACCTCCGTCCAGTGCTGCGCCGAGATGTCCTGGTAGGCGCCGCGCACCACCAGCAGCCGGTCGTCGGTGTCCAGCACCGGCTCCGCCACCACCCGCACGTGCCGGGTCACCCCCTCCGGCCGCTGGAGCCGGAACGCCGCCGACGCGGGCCTGCGGTGGTGCAGCAGGGTGCGCAGGAAGCGGCCGATGGCGACCGCGTCGTCCGGGTGCGCGTGCGCCGCGAGCCGCTCCAGGGGCACCGGCACGCTCGACCGGGGCCGCCCGTACAGGTCGAAGAGCTGGCCGTTCCAGGTGATCTCGGCGGTCAGCAGGTTCTCCTCGAAGCCGCCGATCCGCCCGAGGCGCTGGGCGTGCTGGAGCAGGCTGGCCAGCCGCGCGGTCTCGTCCTCGATCCGCCAGATGAGCAGGACCGCGTTGCCGTGCCGGCTGATGCTGATGTCCGCGAGGGCCGACAGCGGCACCTGGTCCACCAGCGCCGTCAGGTTCATCCGCCGTGCCCGGAACGGCTCGCCCGTCGCGTACACCCGCTCCACGCTGCGGAACAGCTCGCTCTCCCCGGCGGCCATCGGGAAGGCCTCCAGCAGCAGCGCCCCGCCGACCACGGCCCGCGGCCGTCCGGCCGGGTCCAGGAAGCGCTTGTTCACGTGCTGGATGCGGAAGTCCGCGAGCTGCCCGGAGACGTCCAGATACGGCACCAGGACCAGGGCCGGGTCGTGCAGCCCGTCGGCCAGGTCCATCAGCTCGGCCGCGTCCGGCATCACCCGGGGCTCGGAGCCGGTGCCCGGGGGCGGGGAGTACGACTCCAGGGTGTGCGCGCACAGCTCGGCCAGCGCCTCCAGCTGGCGCACCACCTGCGGCGGGCGGGGCGGCAGCGGGCCCGGCCAGACGATCTCCAGCACCCCGTGGATGCGGCCCCCCGTCCCGGCGGGCAGCGCGACCCGCCCGCCGTCCGGGTACTGGTGGCGGCCCACGCTGGGCGGGCCGGTCCGGGCGAGCGACCCGATCCACTGGCCGGAGCGCTCGGTCAGCCCGGTGCGGGCGACCGTGGTCACGTCCGGGGGCACGTACCGCCAGCGGGCGGCCTCCGCCGGGGAGAACCCGGCGCTGCCCGCCAGGGTGAGCGAGCCGTCGGAGCCGGCCGCCCAGATGGCGACGGCGGCCGCGCCGAGGGGGCGCAGCGCCTGCTCCAGCAGGGCGTCGGCGACGGCCTGGGTGTCGTCGGCGGCCAGCGCGCCGCTCTCGGCCGCCCGCAGCCGCACGGCCGCCGACCCCGCCGGGGTCTCCGCGGTGACGGCGGCCCGGTCCCGGTGGGCGTCGGCGGAGGTGGCCGCGAGGAACGCCTCCGTCACCTCCGACATCCGGTCCCGGGCGGCCTGGTTGATGACCTCGACCGCGAACGCCAGCGGGGTCACCTGGGACTGCTCGGCCAGCTCGGCAAGCTGCCGGGCGGCCTGCGCCGGTCCGCACCGCAGCCGCTCCACCAGGATGCCCTTGGCCAGCTCGATCAGGGCCCGCCCCTCGGCCTCCGCCTGGGCGGCCCGCACCTCGCGGCTGAGCCGGTCCACCGTGGCCGCCAGCCGGCCCACCGGTGACAGCGGCGTGACGCCCCCCGGCCGGGCCGGGGGGACGGCGGGCGCGCCGCCGGGGGCGGGGCGGCCGGTCGCCGGGACCGCCACCGGGGCGTCCTGCTCCGGGCCGGGCGCCTCCGTTCCGCGGGGGTCTCCGCCGGGTGTCTCCGTGCCGGGCGTCCTCCCGCCGGGCCGGGGCCCTCGGGGGTGTCCGGGGGCGCTCATGCGGGCAGCCAGCGGTGCACACAGGCGACGAGGTCCTGGGTGTCCACGGGTTTGGTGACGTAGTCG
Organism: Streptomyces sp. NPDC107521; assembly: GCF_055598485.1. NCBI lineage: Bacteria > Bacillati > Actinomycetota > Actinomycetes > Kitasatosporales > Streptomycetaceae > Streptomyces > Streptomyces sp. NPDC107521. Next base: position 13,044 of record NZ_JBVKAT010000009.1, on the reverse strand, counting down.
CTGGCCCCCGAGGCGAGGCTCTTCTCCCGGTCGCCCGGCATCGCCTTCGCGGTGACGGCGATGATCGGCAGCTCGGCGTAGCGCGGCATCCGGCGGATCTCGGCCGTCGCCGTGTAGCCGTCCATCTCCGGCATCATCACGTCCATCAGCACCAGCGCCACCTCCGGATGGCCGAGCAGCGTCTCGATGCCCCGGCGGCCGTTCTCCGCGTGCAGCACCCGGAAGCCGTGCAGCTCCAGGATGCCGCTGAGCGCGAACAGGTTGCGCGCGTCGTCGTCGACCACCAGGACGGTCCGCCCGTCGGGCGCGTCCGCCGACCGCGCCACGTGCGGCGCCGGGTCCTCGTGCCGGACCAGGGTGAGCACGTCGCCCGGCTCCTCGGCGGCCAGGTGCAGCGCGATGCGCTCGCGCAGCTCGTCCAGGCTGGACAGGAACTCCAGCGTCCCGCCGCCGGTACCGGAGCGCAGCCGCTCCTCCAGCTCCGCGTCCGCCCGGTGCCCGCTGTGCACCAGCACCGGCACGCTCGCCAGCCCCGAGTCACCCCGCAGTGCCCCCAGGAACCGGGACGCCTCGCCGTCCCGCATGCCCAGCTCCAGCACCACGCAGTGGCACGGCTCGGCCGCCAGCGCCCCGGCGGCCTCCTGCGCCCCGATGGCGGTGATCACGTCGAGCGGGGGCCGGGCCCCGGTGTCGTCCCGGCCGTGCGAGAGGTCCGCCACCACGCTCTCGGCCACCAGCGTCAGCAGTCCGCGCGGCCGCTCCTCCACCACCAGCAGGCGCCGGGGACGCCGCCGCTGTCCGGAGGTCAGCTCGGGCAGCGGCACCGCCCCTCCCGGGCCGCCGTCGGACGCCTCGGCGGACGGCTGCTCCGCGCCCGGGGCGTGCCGCAGCACGTCCTCGAAGTCGGGCCGCGCCACCGGGAGGAACAGCGTGAACGTGCTGCCCCGGTCCGGCACGCTCTCCACCGTCACGGCGCCGCCCAGCAGTTGCGCGATCTCCCGGGTGATGGACAGGCCGAGCCCGGTGCCCCCGTACTTGCGGCTGGTGGTGCCGTCCGCCTGCTGGAAGGCCCCGAAGATCGACTCCAGGTTCTGCTCCGGGATGCCGATGCCGGTGTCCCGCACCCGGAAGGCGACCACCGCGCCACCGCGCACCACCCCGGCCGGGACCTCGTCGTCCGGGGCCGGTTCGACGGCCAGCTCCACACTGCCCTGCTCGGTGAACTTCACCGCGTTGGACAGCAGGTTGCGCAGCACCTGGCGCAGCCGGGAGTCGTCGGTGAGCAGGTCCGCGGGCGCCCCCGCGGCCGTGGCCACCGAGAACCGCAGCCCCTTCTGCGTCGTCATGGGCCGGAAGGTCGCCTCGACGTACTCGATGAGCTGGCGCAGCGTCACCCGTTCCGGGGAGACGTCCATCTTGCCCGCCTCGACCTTCGACAGGTCGAGGATGTCGTTGATCAACTGGAGCAGGTCCGAGCCCGCCGAGTGGATGATCCCCGCGTACTCGACCTGCTTCGGCGTCAGGTTCCGCGACGGGTTCTGGGCGAGCAGCTGGGCCAGGATCAGCAGGCTGTTCAGCGGGGTGCGCAGCTCGTGGCTCATGTTGGCCAGGAACTCCGACTTGTACTTGGAGGCCAGCGACAACTGCTGCGCCCGGGCCTCCAGTTCCTGCCGGGCCTGCTCGATCTGGAGGTTCTTCGCCTCGATGTCCCGGTTCTGCGCGGCCAGCAGCGACGCCTTGTCCTCCAGTTCGGCGTTGGAACGCTGGAGTTCGTCCTGCTGCACCTGCAACTCCGTCGACCGCGCCTGGAGTTCGGCGGTCAGCCGCTGGGACTCGGCCAGCAGCTCGTCGGTGCGGGCGTTGGCCACGATGGTGTTCACGTTGACGCCGATGGTCTCCATGAGCTGTTCCAGGAAGTCCCGGTGGATCGGGGTGAACCGGGCCACCGAGGCCAGCTCGATCACCCCGAGGACCTGGCCCTCGACCACGATGGGCACCAGCACCAGCGCCGTCGGCACCACGTGCCCGAGCCCCGAGGAGATCGTCACGTAGTCCGGCGGCAGCCCGTCCACCACGATGGTGCGCCGGCTGCGCGCGGTCTGGCCGACCAGGGTGCGGCCGAAGGCGATCCGGGTGGGCCGGTCGGTCTCCTCCGGGTAGCCGTACGAGCCGACCAGCCGCAGTTCGGGGCCGCCGGGGGCGTCCTCCGCGAGGTAGAAGGCGCCGTACTGCGCGGAGACCAGGGGAACCAGCTCGTCCATGATCAGCTCGGCCACCACCGGCAGGTCCCGGTGGCCCTGCATCAGCCCGGAGATCCTGGCCAGGTTGGTCTTGAGCCAGTCCTGCTCCTGGTTGGCCCGGGTGGTCTCGCGCAGCGACTCCACCATCGCGTTGATGTTGTCCTTCAGCTCCGCGACCTCGCCGGACGCCTCCACGTTGATGGAGCGCGTCAGATCGCCCTCGGCGACGGCCGAGGTCACCTCGGCGATGGCCCGGACCTGGCGGGTGAGGTTCCCGGCCAGCTCGTTGACGTTCTCGGTGAGCCGCTTCCAGGTGCCGGAGACGCCCTCCACCTCGGCCTGGCCGCCGAGCCGCCCCTCGGTGCCGACCTCGCGGGCCACCCGGGTGACCTCGTCGGCGAAGGCGGAGAGCTGGTCGACCATCGTGTTGATCGTCGTCTTCAGCTCCAGGATCTCGCCGCGCGCGTCCACGTCGATCTTCTTCGACAGGTCGCCGCGCGCCACCGCCGTCGTCACCAGCGCGATGTTGCGGACCTGGCCGGTGAGGTTGTTGGCCATCGAGTTGACGTTGTCGGTGAGGTCCTTCCAGGTGCCGGCCACGTTGGGCACGTGCGCCTGGCCGCCGAGCCGCCCCTCGGTGCCGACCTCGCGGGCCACCCGGGTGACCTCGTCCGCGAACGCGGACAGCGTGTCGACCATGGTGTTGATCACGTCCGCCAGCGCCGCGACCTCGCCCTTGGCCTCGACCGTGATCCGCTGCGAGAGGTCGCCGCGCGCCACGGCGGTGGCCACCTGGGCGATGGAGCGCACCTGGCCCGTCAGGTTGGACGCCATCACGTTGACGTTGTCGGTCAGGTCCTTCCAGGTGCCGGAGACCCCCCGCACCTGCGCCTGGCCCCCCAGGTTGCCGGCCGTGCCGACCTCGCGGGCGACGCGGGTGACCTCGTCGGCGAAGGCGGAGAGCTGGTCGACCATGGTGTTGATGGTGTTCTTGAGCTCCAGGATCTCGCCGCGCGCGTCGACGGTGATCTTCTGCGACAGGTCGCCCTCGGCGACCGCCGTGGCCACCTGGGCGACGTTGCGCACCTGGTTGGTCAGATTGCCCGCCATGAAGTTGACCGAGTCGGTGAGGTCCCGCCAGGTCCCCCGGACGTCCTGCACGTCGGCCTGGCCGCCGAGCCGCCCGTCGGTGCCGACCTCGCGGGCGACGCGGGTGACCTCGTCGGCGAAGGCGGAGAGCTGGTCGACCATGGTGTTGATGGTGTTCTTGAGCTCCAGGATCTCGCCGCGCGCGTCCACGTCGATCTTCTGCGACAGATCGCCCTTGGCGACCGCCGTCGCCACCTGCGCGATGTCCCGCACCTGGGTGGTGAGATTGCCCGCCATGGCGTTGACCGAGTCCGTCAGGTCGGCCCAGGTGCCCGAGACCCCCGGTACCCGCGCCTGGCCGCCGAGCGTGCCCTCCGTGCCGACCTCCCGGGCGACCCGGGTGACCTCGGAGGTGAACACCGACAACTGGTCCACCATGCCGTTGAAGACGGTGGCGATGTCGCCCATCAGCCCGTCCGCGTCGGCGGGCAGCCGGGTGCCGAAGTCCCCGTCCCGTACGGCCGTCAGCCCCGCGAGGAGCCGCCGCAACTCCTGATCGGCCGGAGCCGCGTCGACACTTCCGGTGCTGTCGCTGGTCATGCGCACCCTCGTTCCGCTCCCCAGGAGCCCGCCGCGCCCCGGGCGGCTGCCCCCGGGCGCGGCCGGGCGAAACCGGCCTGTTTGCTTCGGCCTCTCCGCAGTTCGGCGGAGCCGCCCGATCAGAAAAATACGCCAGAGGCTAACCCGGCCGCGGGCCCCTGACCAAAGCGGTGATCTCCCGTCCGGACAGCCTCCTTCCCACCCCCTCCCGGGCGCATGTTTCAGCGGAGAAGGGGTACTCGGCCGGTTTTTCCACGCCCGCCCGGAGGCCACCCCCGAATGCGGCGGCCCGCTCCGGGTATTCGCCGTGGTGGAGCCCGGCCCGCCCGCAGCGGGGGCCGGAGCGGCCCCGGCGGCCGTCCGGACCGCCGGTCGTCATCCACGCGGGAGGGAAGGGGCAGCGTGCCGAAGGAGAGCGTCTGGTCGTATCCGGCGGACATCGGCCGTCCGGAACGGACGGACCTGACGGGGTACGACGTCGTCGCGAGCGACGGGACCATCGGCCATGTGGACCGGCAGGCCGAGCACTTCGGCATGCCGCACCTCGTCGTCGACACCGGCGTCTGGGTCTTCGGCCGCAGCGTGCTCATACCGGCGGGCGTCGTCGACGGCGTCGACCCCGCCGCCCGCACCGTCACGGTCGCCTGCACCCGGGCCCAGGTCAAGACCGCGCCCCGGTTCCGCACCGACAGCGAGACGATGGACCGGGGATATCTGACGGCCGTGGGCGACTACTATCACCGCCTGCCCCCGCGGGAGAGCACCGCGGACTGAGCCGGTGCCGAACGACAGCACGGCGGAGACCAGGGGAACCACCGACATGGAACCAACCGACGGGACCACCACGGCCGCGCCCGGCACCGCACCCGGTGCCGGGCCGCGCGGGGCTCCGGCGGCGGGCGCCGTCAGGAGCGCCGCCGCCGCGCGGGCGTACGCGGAGTCGGTGGTGCGCGCGGAGTGGGACGGTCACCGGGGCGGGGCATGCGCCGAGGACGTCATCGATCTGCTGCTCGTCGTGTCCGAACTGGTCACCAACGCCATCCGGCACGGCGGGGGACTGGCCGGGTTCGAGGCGCGGCCCACCGCGGACGGCGTACGGGTCGCCGTCCACGACCACAGCGTGGCGGAGCCCCGCGCGGCCCGGGCGTTCCCCACCGAGCACCGGGGCAGCGGCTACGGCTGGCCCCTGGTGGTCCGGCTGGCACGGGACGTCGCGATCGTGCCGCGCCCGGCCGGCGGCAAGACGATCTCCGTCCTGGTACCGGTCCGGTCCGCCGGACCGGGCGCGGGGAAGCCGTAGCCCGCGGCGCGCGGGGTGCGCGCGGCGCGGTGCCCGGGCCCGGCGCGGGACGCGGTGGAGGCCCGGACCGCGGGGACGGAACGGGGCGCGAGGCGGCCCGGACGGCGGGGAGCGGCGCGTCCGGGGCCGGACGGCGGGCGGAGCGGGCCGGCGGCACGGAGGACGGCGGCGGTTCGCGGGTTCAGGGCCGGATCGTCCGTCAGCCGGAGCGCGGACACGGTCGTACGTGTTCACCGCGCACCGGAACCCCGCGCACCGGAACCCGCGTGGCCGACCCCACGTGGCGGAGCGGCGCGTACCGGGGTGTCGCGGGCGGGGGAGCGCGCACCGGAACGACGGGGCGCGTCACGCACCGGCGGTACCCCGCGCCCGTCCAGGGGCGCTGTGGCCACCGGAGGAACCCCGGGCCACCGGAGGAACCCCCGTCACCCCGAGGCCCGTTCCGCCGGCCCCCTCACCAGGGCAGGAACACGTGGATGTCCTTGCCCCGCTGCCCGGGCACGACGCTGACCTGGTCGGAGAGGGTGTGGATCAGGTGCCAGCCGATCCCGCCGCCCCCGCTGCTCGGATGGAAGGGACGCGGCGCGGGTACGGTCGCGCTGGTGTCGTGCATCACCACGTGCACCCCGTCGAAGGTCCGCCGCAGCCGCAGTTCGAACGGTCCCGGCGCGTACTGCACGGCGTTCGCCGCCAACTCGGTGACGACGAGCAGGATGTCGTCCCAGTGCTCGGGCGCCGAGGGCGGTGACCGGCGGGCCAGGTCGCCGAGGAACTCCTCCGCGACGAGGCGGGCACCGGTCACGTTGTGCAGTTCTCCGGTGAAGCGTGCGGTGCGGTTCGTGATCTCCTCGGAAGCCAGTGTCCTGTCCCAACGCGACTCGGCTGCCATTTCGCCTTCCCGGCCCGGCCACCTGCCGGGCGTCGTCCTCTCTCCTGCGCCCCCTCCGTTGCTTAGTTCCCGAACCGGCGGAGCCTACGCGCCCCGTCCGGCACCCGGCGGACGGGGACGTAACCGGGTGACGCTCCGGTCACCGCGGGGACGGGGCCGCCGGGCGCGGCCGAGGCCGGCGCCGGGGGCACGGGGAGGGGAGCACGGGAGAAGCGCGGACGGGGGCGGGCGGTCGCGCAGGCCGGAGCCGGTGACCACCGCCGCCCTGGCGGACCACGGGCCGGGACGACGACCGGCCGGGACGGGGCGGCGCGCGCAGGACGTCGGGGCGGTCACCGGCGGGACAGCTGCCGGCGGGACAGGGACAGGGACCGGGGACGGGGCGGGTGTTCCGGCGGGGACGGGCGCGCCGGGGTCAGCGCCGGAACACGTTGTCCGAGTCGTCGGGGCCCAGCGGGTCCCCCGGCCCGGGGTCGGTGCGGCGGCGCCGGCGCGCCTCGTACATCGCGTCGATCTCGAAGGCGTAGGCGCGGGCGATCTCCTCCCGCCGCGGCTTCAGCGACGGCGTCAGCAGCCCTCCCGCCACGTCGAACGGCGCGGGCAGCACCCGGAAGACCCGGATCGCCTCCGGCCTCGGCACGGCGCTGTTGGCCGCCGCGACCGCCCGCCCGATCTCGTCGCGCAGCGCGTTCTCCTCCCGCGCCGCCCGCGCGGACGCGTCGCCGGGCAGTGCCAGACCCGCCCGCCACTGCGTCAGGAAGCCGGGGTCCAGGGTGATCAGCGCGCCGACGCACGGCCGCCCGTCGCCGACCACCACCGCCTGGTGCACCAGCGGATGCGCCCTCAGCCGCTCCTCCAGCGGCGCCGGGGACACGGCCTGCCCGCCGCTGGTGACGACGGTGTCCCGCTTGCGCCCGACGACCGTCAGACAGCCGTCCTCGTCGATCCGTCCCAGGTCCCCGGTGGCCAGCCAGCCGTCGTACAGCGTCCGGCCCGCCGCGTCCCCGTCGCCGGGGTGGCCGCGGAACACCGACGGGCCGCGCACCAGGATCTCCCCGTCGTCGGCCACCCGGACCTCGGAGCCGGGCAGGGCCCGGCCCACCGTCCCGGCCTTCTCCCGGCCCGGCTGCTGCGCCGTGACCGGACCGGCGGTCTCCGTCAGCCCGTAGCCGTCGTGCACGGGGACGCCGACGCCCTCGTAGAACAGGGCCAGTTCGCGGCCGAGCGGGGAGCCCGCGGAGGTGGCGCGGCGCACCCGGCCGCCCAGCGCCTCGCGCAGTCTGCGGTACACGGTGCGGTCGTACACGGCGTGCTGGAGCCGCAGGTCCAGTCCCGGCCCCGGCCCGCGGCCCAGCCGGCGGCGCTCCTGGGCGATGGCGAGGTCCCGCGCCGTGACCGCGGCCCGCTCGAACAGGGCGCCGCGGCCCGCCCGCCGGGCGTCGCGCAGGAAGGTCTTGTAGAGCTTCTCGAAGACGGACGGCGCACCGTGCAGATGGGTCGGGCGGAAGGAGCGCAGTGCCACGGCGAGCGCCTCCTCGTCCGGCTCCGGCTCGTGCCCCAGCACCAGCCCGCCGCGCACGGCCAGGGACTGCGCCAGCAGCCCGTCCACGTGGGAGAGGGGCAGGAAGGCCAGGACCGAGCCCTGCCCGCCGGGCGTCGCCGCGTCGCCCCAGGCGGCCAGCAGCGTGTCGCAGGGGCTCGCCAGGTTGCGGTGGCTCAGCGCGCAGCCCAGGGCCGGGCCGGAGGTGCCCGAGGTGTGCACGACGGCCGCGGTCGCCTCGGGCAGCACCACGCGGCGCAGCGAGTCCACCGTCGTCGCCGGGATGTACGTGCCGCGCGCCGTCAGGGTCTCCAGCGCGCCCGCGTCCAGCTGCCAGACGTGGCGCAGCCCCGGCAGCGAGGAGAGCACCGAGCCGACCGTCATCACGCTCTGCTCGTCCTCGACGACCACCGCGACGCAGCCGGTGTCCCGCAGGACGCGCTCGACGTGATCGCGCGGCGCGGTCGGATGGACGGGCACCACCTCGGCGCCCACCGCCCACAGCGCGTGGCAGAACACCGTCCACTCGTAGCGGGTCCGGGCGAGGATCGCGACCCGCCCGCCCAGGGCGACCCCCGCCGCGATCAGCCCCCTGGCCAGGCCGACCACCTCGTCGCGGAACTCCGCCGCCGTCACCGGCAGCCACGCCCCGCCGGACGGTCCGGGGCGGCGCGCGAGCACGGGCAGCGCGGGGGCGCGGGCCGCCGTCTCGAAGACGCTGTCGGCGAGCGAACCCGCCAGGGGCGGGGCCGCCGGAGCGAGAGCGGGGTCGTGCATGCGCTGCTCCTGGGGTACGGAAGGGACACCGCCGGGGGGTACGTCGGCTGCGTGGCCGAATCTAGCTCAGCCGGGCGCGGGCGGGGAGCCGGAGGGAGGAACGTGTTGCCGGTCCGGTGATCCGGCGGGATCGGGGGACTCGTGGGGCATGAGCCACACGAACCCCGATCCCGACCCCGCGAGCACCACCGGGCTGGAGCCCGGTGGTGGTGTACCGCCCGGGGAGACCCCGCCCGCGGAGAGCGGTCTGCCCGGCGCGGGCCCGAGCGACGCGCACAATCCGACGAAGGGATGGAGCAAGGGGCCGCTGACGCTGATCCTGGCCGTGGTGGTCGTCTTCGCCGCGGGCTGCGTGGGCTACGCCCTGGCCCTGATGCGCTGACGGCCCCGTCCGTCCCCGGTCGGCTCCGGCCCGTCCCCGGTCGGCCGGCGGCCACTCCCGGTCGGCTCCGGCCCGTCCTCTGTCGGCCGGCGACCACTCCAGGACGGCTCCCGCCGCCCCCGGCCGGGCTCCGACCGCTCCGAGCCGCCCGAGCCGGCCTCCGACGGCTCGGGCCCGCCGCTCCGGGGCGTCGCGCCCGGCCTCCCAGTGCCCGGCCCCTCCGCCGTGTCCCGGAACTCCGCGGCCGGTGGCCCGTCCCGGTCCGCCGCGCGGCCCGGGCCGTACCGCTCGCCCGGAGCCGCCCGTCCCGGGTCGCGCGACCCCGACCCGCCGCCGCGCCTCACCCGGCGACCGGCGCCAGCCACACCGTGGCCAGCGGGGGCAGCGTGATCCGCAGTACGCCGTCCTCCGCCTCGACCGGATCGGGGTGGGTCACCCCGCTGCCGCCGTACCGGGTGTCGTCCGTGTTGAGGACCTCCCGCCAGAGGGCGGGCCCGCCGGGGACGGCGAGCGCGTAGTCGTGCCGCACGACCGGCGAGAAGCCGGACACCGCCAGCAGCGGGGAGCCGTCCGCGGCGAACCGCAGGAACGCGAAGACGTTGTCCTCCGCCGCGTCGACCGCGACCCACCGGAAGCCGCCCGGATCGGTGTCGCGCTGCCAGAGCGCGGGCGTCCCCCGGTAGCGGACGTTGAGGTCCCGGACGAGGTCCTGGACCCCCCGGTGGTCGCCCGCCGAGTGGTACCCCTCGTCCAGCAGCCACCACTCCGGCCCGTGCTCCTGCGACCACTCGGCACCCTGGGCGAACTCCTGCCCCATGAAGAGCAGTTGCTTGCCCGGATGGGCCCACATGAAGCCGAGGTACGCCCGGGTGGTGGCCCGCCGCTGCCACCAGTCGCCCGGCATCTTCGACACCAGCGCCCGCTTGCCGTGCACCACCTCGTCGTGGGAGATCGGCAGCACGTAGTTCTCGCTGTACGCGTACACCATGGAGAACGTCATCCCGTGGTGGTGGTACCTGCGGTGCACCGGCTCGTGGGCGGCGTACTCCAGCGAGTCGTGCATCCAGCCCATGTTCCACTTCAGGCCGAAACCCAGCCCGCCGGTGTCGGTCGGCCGGGTCACCCCGCCCCAGGCGGTGGACTCCTCCGCGATGGTGACCACCCCGGGGCAGCGCCGGTAGACGGTGGCGTTCATCTCCTGGAGGAACGCCACCGCCGCCAGATCCTCCCGGCCGCCGTGCGCGTTCGGCTCCCACTGTCCGGAGTCGCGCGAGTAGTCCAGGTAGAGCATCGAGGCGACCGCGTCCACCCGCAGCCCGTCGACGTGGAACTCCTCGCACCAGTACACGGCGTTGGCGACGAGGAAGTTGCGCACCTCGGTCCGGGCGAGGTCGAAGGTATATGTGCCCCAGTCCGGGTGCTCCGCCCGCCGCGGGTCCCCGGGCTCGTACAGCGGGTCCCCGTCGAAGCGGGCCAGCGCCCAGTCGTCCTTGGGGAAGTGCGCCGGCACCCAGTCCATGATCACGCCGATGCCCGCCCGGTGCAGGGAGTCGACCAGGAACCGGAAGTCGTCCGGCGGGCCCAGCCGGGCCGTGGGCGCGTAGAACCCGGTGACCTGGTAGCCCCAGGACGGGCCGTAGGGGTGCTCGGCCACCGGCATCAGCTCGACATGGGTGAACCCCAGGTCGCGGACGTACGCGGGCAGCACCTCGGCCAGCTCCCGGTAGCCGAGCCCGGGGCGCCACGACGGCAGGTGCACCTCGTACACCGAGAACGGCGCCTCGTGCACCGGCACCTCGCCCCGGGCCCGCATCCAGGCGGCGTCGCCCCACGTGTAGTGGGAGGCGGTCACCACGGACGCGGTGTCCGGCGGCTCCTGCGCGGCCCGCGCCATGGGGTCGGCCTTGAGGAACCGCTGCCCGTACCGCGAGTGGATCTCGAACTTGTACCGGGTGCCCTCGCCGACGCCCGGCAGGAACAGCTCCCACACCCCGGACGAGCCCAGTGAGCGCATCGGGAACGCCGTGCCGTCCCAGTGCGCGAAGTCCCCGGCGACCCGCACCCCGCGCGCGTTCGGCGCCCAGACGGCGAACCGGGTCCCGGCCACCCCGTCGTGGACCATGGGCTCGGCGCCGAGCGCCCGCCACAGCCGTTCGTGCCGTCCCTCGCCGATCAGGTGCAGGTCCAGCTCGCCCAGGGTGGGCAGGAAGCGGTACGGGTCGTGGACCTCGTGCTCCCCCTCCTCGTACGCCACCGCCAGCGTGTAGCCGGGCACGCGGGGCAGCGGCAGGACACCGGAGAAGAGCCCGTCCCCCTCCGCGGCCAGGGCGTGCCGCTCACCGCCCACGACCACGCTCACCCCGCGCGCGAACGGGCGCAGCGTCCGGAGGACGACGCCGCCGGGGACCGGGTGGGCGCCGAGCAGGGCGTGCGGATCGTGGTGGGAGCCCGAAAGGAGCCGCTCCCGGTCGGCGGGGTCCAGCGGCGGCGCCGCCCCGGGGGCCGGGGCGGGGCCGGACGGTTCGGGCAGCGCGGTGTCGTGGAGGGCCACGGGTCAGTCTCCTCTCACGGCGAGTCGTTCGATCGCCGCCATGGGTACGGGAAGCCAGTCGGGGCGGTGCCGGGCCTCGTACAGCACCTCGTAGACCGCGCGGTCCGTCTCGTGGGCGCGCAGCAGTCCGTGCTTCTTGCGGGGGTCCCAGCCGGCGCGCGCCGCGTAGCCCGCGCAGTACGCCTCCCGGCAGCGGCGCGCCCACTCGGGACGCCACGGGCGGCTCTGCCGGGCCGCGTAGTCGAAGGAGCGCAGCATGCCGGCGATGTCCCGCACGGGGGAGTGGGCGTCGCGTCGCTCGGCCAGCGGGCGCGACGGCTCGCCCTCGAAGTCGATGACGAACCAGTCCCGTCCCGCCCGGAGCACCTGGCCCAGGTGCAGGTCCCCGTGGACGCGCTGGGCGGGCGGCCCGGGGTCGCAGGTGGTGAGCGCCGAGAACGCGGCGCGCAGCCCCGGGACATGGGGCCGCAGGGCCGGTACGCAGTGCGCGGCGGCGGTCAGCCGTTCGGTCATGGCCGCCGCCGTCGGTCCGTTCTCCCCGGCGGGTCCCGAGGGGAAGGCGGCCGCCAGCGCCAGGTGCACCTCGGCGGTGGCCACGCCCAACTGGTGCGCCCGGCCGGTGAAGTCGGCACCGGAGGCCAGCGCCTCCAGGGCGAGGGACCAGCCGTCGCGGGCGTCCGGCAGGAACGGCTGGAGCACCCCGAGCGTCGCCTCGAACGGTCGGGTGGTGCGCAGCCAGGCGACGGGTGCCGGGACCCGGTCGCAGCCCTGCCGGGCCAGCGCGTCCGGAACCTCCAGATCGGGGTTGACGCCGGGCTGGATGCGCCGGAACACCTTCAGGATGTACGCGTCGCCGTAGACCAGTGAGGAGTTGGACTGCTCGGCGTCCAGGACGCGCGGCGGCAGCCCGCCGGGGACGGGACGCGCCGGATCGCACTCGAAGCGCAGCGGGCCGGCCGTGCCGGGGCGGCGCAGCCGTTCCAGGAGCAGATGGGCGGTGCGCGGGTCGTGCAGGGCGTCGTAGACGGTCCGCCCGGCCAGCGGGCCGTCCTCGACCCGTCCGATCAGGGCCGGGCCGAGCCGGGGCGCGGGGCGTTCGCGCACGCCGAGCAGCAGTTGGTAGCAGTCCCCGGCCAGGGGGGTGCCGCCCGGTGCGGGCACGGTGCCGTGCCCGGTGTGCACCAGCAGGTGCAGACAGCCGGGGAACAGCTCCGTCATCGACAGCAGGCCGATCTCGGTCACGGGCCGGTCCTTGCCGGCGAACCAGCGCTGTCGCGGCAGCCATTCCCTCAGCAGCGCGCCGAGCGGGGCCGCGGGGACCGCCGGTTCCGCCGGGTGCGCGGGTCCGGGGCGCAGGGGTGCGGTCTTCGGCATGGTGACGCGTCCTCTCCTCGGCCCGCGCTCACGCGTGGCGGCCGATGCGGGATGCGACTCGGGTGAGCCGGAACCAGTAGAAGCCGTGACCCCCGAGGGTCAGCAGGTACGGCAGCTCACCGACGGCGGGGAAGCGGACACCGCCGAACAGCTCGACCGGGTGACGGCCCGCGAACTCGCGCAGGTCCAGTTCGGTGGGCTGGGCGGAGCGGGAGAAGTTGTGGACGCAGAGGACGAGGTCGTCGTCGTGCCGGCGGAGGAAGGCGAGGACGGCGGGGTTGGTGGAGGGGAGTTCGGTGTAG
>NZ_JBVKAT010000008.1:0-292305 GCF_055598485.1 Streptomyces sp. NPDC107521 | reverse complement strand
CGCCCGGTTACATTCCGAACCCGGAAGCTAAGCTCTACAGCGCCGATGGTACTGCAGGGGGGACCCTGTGGGAGAGTAGGACGCCGCCGAACAATCCTTCAGAAGGGTTGGACCAGGAACTTCGGTTCCGGGTCCAACCCTTTTTTGTTGTGCGTCACTTGGCGTTCACGTCGCGCGACCACCATGCCGGTATGAGTACTGCTGCACTGCTCAGGGCCGCCGGCGTAGGAGTCGGCGACGAGGTCGTCGTGCCGGCCTTCGGGAACGTGGAGATCGCCGAGGCCGTCGCCTCGGCCGGAGCGTCACCGGTGTTCGCGGACATAGACCCGGTGACGTACTGCCTGGACGGCTCGTCCGTGGAGGCGGCGCTCGGCGCGCGCACCGCGGCCGTCGTCGTCGTGCACCGCTTCGGCCGGCCCGCGGACATGCCGCGGCTGCACGAACTCGGGCGCCGGCACGGGCTGCTGGTGCTGGAACGGACCGAGGCCGAGGACGCCTACGACGAGCGGGCGCAGCGCCGCCAGCGCGCCGCCTACCTCGACGCCAAGCTGCGCGGCGTGCGCACCCCCGACGGGGGCGACGGACACACCTACCAGCAGTACGTGGTGCGGGTGCCGGGCAACGGGCGGCCCGACCGGGACGCGTTCGCCCGCGCGATACGCGGCAGGGGCGTCGAGTGCCGGGTACCGGTGAAGACGCCCGTGCACCGGCTGCCCGGCTTCCGCCGGTGCGTGTCGCTGCCGGAGACCGAGCGGGCCGCCGACGAGACCCTGGCACTGCCCGTGGACGCCTCCCTGACGAAGCGGGAGATGCAGCGGATCGTGGCGGCCTGCAACGCCCTCGGGGGACTTCTGGAACCCGCTCTCGGGTGACGCCGGATGGTTGGGAACACGGCTGCGTTCGGGGTATGATCTATTTCGTCGCCAAGGGGAAATCCCACGAGGCGACAGGCCCCTATAGCTCAGTCGGTAGAGCGTCTCCATGGTAAGGAGAAGGTCAACGGTTCGATTCCGTTTGGGGGCTCCGTGAAGTGAGGCCCCGCCCGATTCGGGCGGGGCCTTTCTCATGTCCTGGAGCGGTACCGCCCTTTCGATCGCCCCGCCCCGGCGCTGCCCATGGGCCCGCCGCCCCCCGGGAGAGGAGATCCCGCCGGACGGGAGGGACTCGCGTCGGGGAGGGGCGCTCGCGGAGGCGAGGCCGCCGCCCCCGTCCGTCAGTCCTGGTGGGGCTCCGGGACGCGCATCGCCAGGATCGCCATGTCGTCCGACGGCGCGTCCGAGGCGAAGCGCTCCACCGCCCGCATGATCCGCGCCGCCACCGCGCCCGCCGTCAGACCCGTGCAGGTGGTGAGGACGTCGGCCAGGCCGTCGTCGCCCAGCATCCGGGTGCCCTCCCGGCGCTCGGTCACCCCGTCCGTGACGCAGAGCAGCACGTCGCCCGGGTCGAGGGTCACCGTCTCCTCGTACAGCTCCAGGTCCTCGATGACGCCCAGCAGCGGCTGCGGCTCGGCCGCGGGCTCCACGGTGCCGTCCTGCCGCAGACGCAGCGGCAGGGGGTGCCCGGCGCAGACCACCTTCAGCTCGGCGCCGCCGTCCGCCCGCGGGCGCAGCTCGCCGTACAGGAGCGTCAGGAAGCGGCTGCGGGCGCCCTCGTCGAGGATCGCGGAGTTCAGCCGCTCCAGCACCGCCGGGCCGCTCAGACCCTCCCGGGCCAGCAGCCGCAGGGCGTGCCGGGCCAGGCCGGTGACCGCCGCCGCGTTGGGCCCGGTGCCGCAGACGTCGCCGATGGCGAAGCCGTAGGCGTCGTCGCTGATGGGGAACAGGTCGTAGAAGTCGCCGCCGACCTCGTTGCCCTCACCGGCGGCGCGGTAGATGACCTCGACCTCGACGCCGTCGATCAGGGGCAGCTCCGGCGGCAGCAGGCTGCGCTGGAGGGACTGGCTGATGGCGGTGCGCTCGGAGTAGAGGCGGGCGTTGTCCAGGGCGAGGGCGGCCCGGCGGGAGAGGTCCTCGGCCAGTTCCAGGATCTCCTGGCGGAAGTGCTCGTCGGCGGGCTTGCCCAGGGTGAGCATGCCGATGACCCGGTTGCGGGCGACCAGCGGCAGCACGACCGTCTCGCCGCCGAGCGCGTGGGCGGTGGCGAGGGTCGGCCCGGTGCCGGACGCCGTCGACGGGGAGGTGCCGTCGGCGAGGCCGAGGGCGCGCATCGAGGTGCGCAGCGCGGCCTGGTGGGCGATCTCGCCGGGCGTCGTCCAGACGCGGGCGCCGGGGGTGGGCACCGGGTCCGGCGGGGCGGTCTTCGCCAGCAGGGACTTGATGCCGTCGATCAGCTCCTCGTCCTCGTGCAGGACGTAGGAGAGATAGGGCTCCGAGGCCTGGTCGGCGATGGTGTAGACGGCGCACCAGGTGGCCAGCGTGGGCACCGTCATCTGGGCCATCAGGGCGAGCGTCTGGTCCCGGTCCAGGGTGCCGGCGAGCAGGTCGGAGGCCTCGACGAGGAAGCTCAGCGAGCCGCGGCGCAGCCGCTCCAGCTCGCCGAGGCGGGCGGACTCGACCGCCAGGGCGATGCGGTCGGCGGCGAACTGGAGGCGCAGCGCCTCCTCGTTGGAGTAGCGGCCGGGGGCCTCGGCGGCGACGCCGAGGGAGCCGGTGAGGCGGCCCTCGACCTTCAGGGGCACCGTGACCACCGAGCGCATGCCGGTGCCGCCGAGCAGCGGTACGGCACCGGGGACGGCGCCGAGGTCGTCGTGGACGGCGGGCATGCGGGCCGAGCCGTAGCGGCCGGGGCCGGCCTCGACGGGGACCCGGGCGAATCGCTGGCGGGCGGAGGGCAGGCCGGTGGAGGCGCGGACCTCCAGCTCGGTCTCGTCGTCGGTGGCCAGGAGCAGGAAGGCGGCGTCGCCGTCGAGCATGTCGCGGGCCCGCTCGACGGTGCGCTGGAGGAGTCCGTCGAGGTCGTCGGGGGCGGGGGAGCCGATGAAGACCTCGAAGGGGTCGGTGCTCTTGCCCTCGCAGGAGGCGGCCTCGGAGGCCGTTCCGCGCGCCGGTGTCTGCAGGACGGCGCGCTCGTGGTCGCGGACCAGGAGGCAGACGGTGGAGGGTTCGCCGTCGGTGTCGCGGACCCGCAGGTGGGAGGCGTAGACGGGGACGACCCGGCCGTCCGCGGAGCGCATGCCGTAGCTGCCCTCCCAGCGGGAGAGGCGGAGCGCCTCGGCGATGCCGGTGCCGGTGCCGGGGGTGTGCGGCCAGGCGGCCAGGTCGGTGAGGGGCTTGCCGACGACCTCGTCGGCGGGGTGGCCGAAGAGGTCCTGGGCGTCCTCGTTCCAGGAGGTGACGGCGCCGCCGGCGTCGAGCTGGACGACGGCGACCCGGACCCGGCCGTCGGCGAGCGGCAGCCGGTCGGCGGGGAGCGAGGGCCCGGCGGCGCGGGTGCCGACCGCGCGGTCGGGCAGGGCCAGCTCGAACCAGACGTGCTTGTGGGTCGGCGTGTAGTCGACGCCCCAGCGGCCGGCCAGGGCGGCGCAGAGCTGGAGGCCGCGGCCGCCCTCGCGGTCGGGGCTGCCCATGGAGACGGCGGCGGACTGGAGGGGGACCTCGCGCTCGGGGTAGCGGTCGGAGACCTCGATGCGCACGGCCTGGTCGGTGCGCAGGCAGCGGACGTCGGCCGCGGTGCCGGCGTGGACGACGGCGTTGGTGACCAGCTCGCTGGTGAGGACGACGGCGTCGTCGATGACGTCGGCGTGGCCCCAGCCCTGGAGGGTGTCGCGGACGAAGGAGCGGGCGCCCGCGACCGAGCGGCCCACGGGCTCGAAGCTGGCGGAGGCGCGCGCGGTGATCACGGAACTCCTCGACTCCTTCTCCCCGGGCACGGCCCTGCGGCCGACCGGCTCGCTCCGCTGCTGCGGCATGCCGCTCGTCGGCCCGGAATCCGGGGGCTGTTCCCCCGGGATGAGTCCGGTGGTCATGTCTCCGGCCGCCCCTTCGATGCCCGCTCGTCTCGGTGTCACCGCCCAGGCCGGACGGACCGGTACGGCTGGACAGCCGCATGCAAGGTTACTTACCCCCGCCGCCCCGGCGGAGGGCGGTCCGCCGCGATTCCGCCCCACGGGTGTGCGGGCGGGTGTGCGAAGCTGCCGAACTGTTATGGCCTGGTTCGGTGGGGGTGAAACACTGGGCAGGGTTCTCGTGCGGGCCCGGGCGGCAGGATGCCCGTCGCGCGCGGCGGGCGGCGGCCTCCTCCGCGGTCCGGTGCGCCGGTCCGCGGGGCGCGGACCCCGCATGGAGGAC
Source organism: Streptomyces sp. NPDC107521 (assembly GCF_055598485.1). Taxonomy (NCBI): domain Bacteria; kingdom Bacillati; phylum Actinomycetota; class Actinomycetes; order Kitasatosporales; family Streptomycetaceae; genus Streptomyces; species Streptomyces sp. NPDC107521. The sequence goes on along the minus strand of NZ_JBVKAT010000008.1, from coordinate 288,019 downwards.
GGGTGCCGGAGCACCCGTGCGGTACGTGGTAGAGCCCGGTGCGCACAGTGGCGGCACCGGGCACGACAGTGATGGTCGACCCCTGCGGGAGGGACACAGTGGAGTCTGGCGCAGCGACGCGGGGCGCGAAGGCGCGCGCGAAGGGCGGACAGCCCCCTGGCAGCCAGGGCCGGACGCGGGGTGGTACGACCACGGTGGACACCGCGGCGCTGAACCGGCTGCTGGCCGCCCTGGTAGCGATGCGGGAGGGGAACTTCCGCAAGCGGCTGACGGTGTCCGGCGACGGGGTGATGTCGGAGATCGCGGCGGTCTTCAACGAGGTCGCCGACCGCAATCTGCACCTGACGGGCGAGCTGGCCCGGGTGCGGCGCATGGTCGGGCGTGAGGGGAAGCTCACGGAGCGGCTGGAGGCGGGGTCCTGCGAGGGGTCCTGGGCGGCGGCGATCGACCATTCGAACGCCCTGGTGGACGATCTGGTCCGGCCGGTGTCCGAGGTGGGCCGGGTGCTGTCGGCGGTGGCCGACGGCGACCTGTCGCCGCGGATGGAGCTGCGGACGCAGGCGGCCGAGGGGGCGGGGCATCCGCTGCGCGGGGAGTTCCTGAAGGTCGGGCGGACCGTGAACAACCTCGTCGACCAGTTGTCGACGTTCACGGACGAGGTCACCCGGGTGGCCAGCGAGGTCGGTACCGAGGGCAAGCTGGGCGGTCAGGCCCGGGTGCGCGGGATGTCGGGTTCCTGGAAGGACCTGACCGAGTCCGTGAACACCATGGCGTACCGGCTGACGGCGCAGGTGCGGGACATCGCGCTGGTGACGACGGCGGTGGCCAAGGGGGACCTGTCGCGCAAGGTCACGGTGCACGTGGCCGGGGAGATGCTGGAGCTGAAGAACACCGTCAACACGATGGTGGACCAGCTCTCGGCGTTCTCCTCCGAGGTGACACGAGTCGCCCGTGAGGTGGGCACGGAGGGCGCCCTGGGCGGTCAGGCCCAGGTGTCCGGGGTGGCCGGGGTGTGGAAGGAGCTGACCGACTCCGTCAACACGATGGCCGGGAACCTGACGGCCCAGGTGCGGGGGATCGCCGAGGTGACGACGGCGGTCGCCAGTGGTGACCTGTCGCGGAAGGTGACGGTTCCGGCGCGCGGCGAGGTCGCGCAGCTCGCGGAGACGATCAACCAGATGACCGAGACGCTGCGGATCTTCGCGGACGAGGTCACGCGGGTGGCGAACGAGGTCGGTGCCGAGGGGCGGCTGGGCGGCCAGGCGAACGTGCCGGGCGCGGCGGGGACCTGGAAGGACCTCACCGATTCGGTGAACACGGTGTTCCGGAACCTGACGACGCAGGTGCGGGACATCGCCGCGGTGACGACGGCGGTGGCCAACGGCGACCTGTCGCAGAAGGTCACGGTGGACGTGGCCGGGGAGATGCTGGAGCTGAAGAACACCGTCAACACGATGGTGGACCAGCTCTCGTCGTTCGGTGCCGAGGTCACCCGGGTGGCCCGGGAGGTCGGTGTCGAGGGCGAGCTGGGCGGCCAGGCGCAGGTGCCGGGGGCGGCGGGGACGTGGAAGGACCTGACCGATTCCGTCAACACCGCGTTCCGCAACCTCACCGGGCAGGTGCGGAACATCGCCCAGGTGACGACGGCGGTGGCCAACGGCGACCTGTCGCAGAAGGTCACCGTGGACGTCTCGGGCGAGATGCTCCAGCTCAAGAACACCGTGAACCGGATGGTGGACCAGCTCTCCAGCTTCGCCGACCAGGTGACGCGGATGGCGCGGGACGTGGGCACGGAGGGGCGGCTGGGCGGTCAGGCCCGGGTGGACGGGGTGTCGGGCACCTGGAAGGAGCTGACCGACTCCGTCAACTCGATGGCCGGCAATCTCACCTCGCAGGTGCGGAACATCGCCCAGGTGACGACGGCCGTGGCGCGCGGCGATCTCTCGCAGAAGATCGACGTGGACGCGCGGGGCGAGATCCTGGAGCTGAAGAACACCATCAACACGATGGTCGACCAGCTCTCGTCGTTCGCGGAGCAGGTCACCCGGGTGGCCCGCGAGGTGGGCACGGAGGGACGGCTCGGCGGCCAGGCGCAGGTGCCCGGGGTGGCCGGGGTGTGGCGGGACCTGACCGACTCGGTGAACGGCATGGCCGGGAACCTCACCGCGCAGGTCCGCAACATCGCGCAGGTGGCCACGGCGGTGGCGCGCGGCGACCTGTCCCAGAAGATCACCGTGGACGCGCGCGGGGAGATCCTGGAGCTGAAGAACACCCTGAACACGATGGTGGACCAGCTCTCGTCGTTCGCCCAGGAGGTCACCCGGGTGGCGCGGGAGGTGGGCACCGAGGGCATCCTCGGCGGCCAGGCGGAGGTGCAGGGCGTCTCCGGCACCTGGAAGGACCTCACGCAGTCCGTGAACGGCATGGCCAACAACCTGACCATGCAGGTGCGGAACATCGCGGAGGTGACGACGGCGGTCGCCAAGGGCGACCTGTCGAAGAAGATCACCGTCGACGCGAAGGGCGAGATCCTCGAACTGGTCACCACCGTCAACACGATGGTGGACCAGCTCTCGTCGTTCGCCGAGCAGGTCACCCGGGTGGCGCGGGAGGTGGGCACCGAGGGCATCCTCGGCGGCCAGGCGCACGTGCCCGGGGTGGTGGGCATCTGGAAGGACCTCAGCGACAACGTCAACCTGATGGCGAAGAACCTCACCGTGCAGGTGCGGAACATCTCCCAGGTGGCGGCGGCGGTCGCCAACGGCGACCTGACGCGGACGGTGACGATCGAGGCGCGCGGCGAGGTGGCGCAGCTCGCCGAGACCTTCAACACGATGGTGAAGACGCTGAGTTCGTTCGCGGACCAGGTCACCAAGGTGGCCCGCGAGGTGGGCACGGACGGCATCCTGGGCGGTCAGGCGCACGTCCCGGGGGTGTCGGGCACCTGGAAGGACCTCACCGAGTCGGTGAACCAGATGGCGTCCAACCTGACCGGTCAGGTGCGCAACATCGCCATGGTCACGACGGCGATCGCCAAGGGCGATCTCACCAAGAAGATCGACATCGACGCGCGGGGCGAGATCCTGGAGCTGAAGACGACCATCAACACGATGGTCGACCAGCTCTCCTCGTTCGCCGAGGAGGTCACCCGGGTGGCCCGCGAGGTGGGCACCGAGGGCGCCCTGGGCGGCCAGGCGCGCGTGCGCGACGTGGACGGCACCTGGCGGGACCTGACGGAGTCCGTGAACGAGATGGCCGGGAACCTGACCCGGCAGGTGCGGGCCATCGCGCGGGTGGCGACCGCGGTGACGCGCGGCGACCTGAACCTGAAGATCGACGTGGACGCGTCCGGGGAGATCCAGGAGCTCCAGGACTACATCAACAAGATGATCGCCAACCTGCGCGACACCACGATCGCCAACAAGGAGCAGGACTGGCTGAAGGGCAACCTGGCCCGGATCTCCGCGCTGATGCAGGGCCGCCGCGACCTCCAGGACGTGGCGTCGCTGATCATGAGCGAGCTGACGCCGGTGGTGTCGGCGCAGCACGGCGCGTTCTTCCTGGCCATGCCGCTGGTGGACGGGCGGGAGCCGGCCACCGGGCAGGACGAGCAGTACGAGCTGCGGATGCTGGGGTCCTACGGCTACTCGATGGGGTCCATGCCGACGTCCTTCCGGCCGGGGGAGGCGCTGGTCGGGACGGCCGCGCAGGAGAAGCGGACGATCCTGGTGGAGAACGCGCCGACGGGCTACCTGAAGATCTCGTCGGGGCTCGGCGAGGCGCCGCCCGCCCAGGTGATCGTGCTGCCGGTGCTGTTCGAGGGAAAGGTGCTCGGGGTCATCGAGCTGGCGTCGTTCACGCCGTTCACGCACATCCAGAAGGACTTCCTCAACCAGATCGCGGAGATGATCGCGACCAGCGTGAACACCATCTCCGTCAACACCAAGACGGAGGTGCTGCTGAAGCAGTCGCAGGAGCTGACCGAGCAACTGCGGCTGCGGTCGGAGGAGTTGGAGCAGCGGCAGTCGGCGCTGCAGTCCTCCAACGCCGAGCTGGAGGAGAAGGCCGAGCTGCTGGCCCGGCAGAACCGCGACATCGAGGTGAAGAACACCGAGATCGAGGAGGCCCGGCAGGTCCTGGAGGAGCGCGCCGAGCAACTGGCGGTCTCCATGCGGTACAAGAGCGAGTTCCTGGCCAACATGTCGCACGAGCTGCGCACCCCGCTGAACTCGCTGCTGATCCTGGCCAAGCTGCTGGCGGACAACGCCGACGCCAACCTGTCCCCGAAGCAGGTGGAGTTCGCGGAGACGATCCACGGGGCGGGGTCCGACCTGCTCCAGCTCATCAACGACATCCTGGACCTGTCGAAGGTCGAGGCGGGCAAGATGGACGTCTCGCTGACGCGGATCGCGCTGGTCCAGCTCGTCGACTACGTGGAGGCCACGTTCCGGCCGCTGACCGCGGAGAAGGGGCTCGACCTGTCGGTGCGGGTCTCCCCGGAGCTGCCGCCCACCCTGCACACCGACGAGCAGCGGCTGCTCCAGGTGCTGCGCAACCTGCTGTCCAACGCGGTGAAGTTCACCGACTCCGGCGCGGTCGAGCTGGTCATCCGCCCGGCCCGGGACGACGTGCCGCAGGGCATCCGGGAGCAGTTGCTGGAGGCCGGTTCGATGACCGACCCGGACACGGAGCTGATCGCGTTCTCGGTCAGCGACACCGGGATCGGCATCGCGGCGAGCAAGATGCGGGTGATCTTCGAGGCGTTCAAGCAGGCCGACGGCACCACCAGCCGCAAGTACGGCGGCACCGGCCTCGGGCTGTCGATCTCGCGGGAGATCGCGCAGTTGCTGGGCGGCGAGATCCACGCGCAGAGCGAGCCGGGCCGCGGCTCGACGTTCACGCTGTATCTGCCGCTGCACCCGGGCGGACTGCCGGCGCAGGCCCCGCAGCACGTGATGCCGGTCCCGGAGCCGGGCGGCCCGGAGGTGGCCGAGGGGACGGGGGACCGGTCGGCGGAGCCCGCCGGGACCCCGGCCGAGGTGCGGTCGTACCAGGACTCGCAGAACGGTGCCGCCGCGCTGTTCCGGCGCCGCCGCAGGGCCCTGCCGGAGCCCGCCGCGCGGCCCGCCGCACCGGAGCGGCTGGCGGTCGGGGAGCGGGAGCCGGCGGCGCGTGGCGTCCGGTTCGACGGCGAGAAGGTGCTGATCGTCGACGACGACATCCGCAACGTCTTCGCCCTCACCAGTGTCCTGGAGCAGCACGGCCTGTCGGTGCTGTACGCCGAGAACGGCCGGGAGGGCATCGAGGTGCTGGAGCAGCACGAGGACGTGACGGTCGTGCTGATGGACATCATGATGCCGGAGATGGACGGGTACGCGACGACGACGGCGATCCGGCGGATGCCGCAGTTCGCCGGGCTGCCGATCATCGCGCTGACCGCGAAGGCGATGAAGGGCGACCGGGAGAAGGCGATCGAGTCCGGGGCCTCGGACTACGTGACCAAGCCGGTCGATCCCGATCACCTGCTGTCGGTGATGCGGCAGTGGATGCGGGAGGAGTGAGGAGTACCGTCGGCGGTGGCGCGCGGTGGCCGGTTCCGGCGCATCGCGCGCCGTTGGCGGCCGGTACGCGGCGGTTGCGGGGAAGGGATCGAGGGAACGATCCTGTACCGCGCCGCGTTTCCGGTGTGTGCACAGTGACATCACGGTGACAGGGTGTGGTGGCGGTCGGGGTGCGGCTACGATGACCGGCACGAGGACGGGCGGCGCGTGGGAGTCGTCGCCCGGCGCGGCCCGCCGAGGCGCCGTGCCACGTCCTGCGGACAGGGGAGGCCCCACGCCGGGGCGAGGAGGGCGGGCCATGGTGCAGAAGGCCAAGATCCTCCTGGTCGATGACCGGCCGGAGAATCTGCTGGCGCTGGAGGCGATCCTCTCGGCGCTCGATCAGACGCTGGTGCGGGCATCGTCCGGGGAGGAAGCGCTCAAGGCGCTGCTGACGGACGACTTCGCGGTCATCCTGCTGGACGTCCAGATGCCGGGCATGGACGGTTTCGAGACGGCCGCGCACATCAAGCGGCGGGAGCGGACCAGGGACATCCCGATCATCTTCCTCACCGCGATCAACCACGGGCCGCACCACACCTTCCGCGGCTACGCGGCGGGCGCGGTGGACTACATCTCCAAGCCGTTCGACCCGTGGGTGCTGCGCGCCAAGGTCTCCGTCTTCGTCGACCTGTACATGAAGAACTGCAAGCTGCGGGAGCAGGCGGCGCTGCTGCGCCTCCAGTTGGAGGGCGGTGACCGGGCGTCGGCCAACGGCGGGGCCGGGGAGCCGACGGGACTCCTCGCGGAGCTGTCGGCGCGGCTCGCCGCCGTAGAGGAGCAGGCCGAGGCCCTGTCCAAGCAGTTGAGCGACGAGTCGTCGGACGCGGCGGCGGTGGCCACGGCCGCGCATCTGGAGCGCAAGCTCACCGGACTGCGCCGGGCCCTGGACGCGATGGAGCCGGGTTCCCCGGGAGGCCGCGCCGCCGTCAACTGACGTCCGCCGCTGCCCGGTGAGCGCCCGGCGCGCCCGTCCGGGGAGGACGGCGGCGCGGGTGCGGGGCGCCGGGGGCGGGCCCGGCGGCGCGGGTTCGGCGCCGCCGCTGAGCCGCGGAACCCCGGTCCCGGTGGTGCGCTCCGGCCGGTGAGCGCGTGTCAGCGGCCCTGTCGGAGGGGTCAGTTCCGGGCCCTCCGAAGAACGACACGAACGGGTGAAGCCGTGGCCACACGTGTCGACCGCCGTCTCCCCCGGTAACCTCGCTTCCATGGCCTCACGTCCCTCCGCAGCCAAGAAGCAGCCCGCCAGGAAGGCGGCGGCTCCCGCGAAGGCTCCGGCGAAGAAGGCCGCCGCGAACAGGGCGCCCGCGAAGAAGGCCCCGGCGAGGAAGGCACCCGCCCGGAAGGCCCCGGCGAAGAGGGCGGCCCCGCCCCCGGCGGCCCGCCCGGCCGGGGGCCTGCTCCGGTTCGTGCGCGCCCTCTGGCTGGGCCTCGCCCATGCCGTCGGCGCGGTGTTCCGGGGCATAGGACAGGGCGCCAGGAACCTCGACCCGGCCCACCGCAAGGACGGCGTCGCCCTGCTGCTGCTCGGCGTCTGCCTGATCGTCGCCGCGGGCACCTGGGCCGACCTCAGGGGCCCCGTCGGCGACCTCGTCGAGATCCTGGTGACCGGCTCCTTCGGCCGGCTGGACCTGCTGGTGCCGCTGCTGGTCGGGGCCGTCGCCGTGCGCCTGATCCGGCACCCGGAGAAGCCGGAGGCCAACGGCCGGATCGTGATCGGCCTGTCCGCGCTGGTCGTCGGTGTGCTCGGACAGGTGCACATCGCCTGCGGCTCACCGGCCCGCAGCGACGGCATGCAGGCGATAAGGGACGCCGGGGGGCTCATCGGCTGGGGCGCGGCCACCCCGCTGTCGGCCACGATGACCGATGTCCTGGCCGTTCCGCTGCTGGCGCTGCTGACCGTCTTCGGGCTGCTCGTCGTCACCGCCACCCCCGTCAACGCGATCCCGCAGCGGCTGCGGCAGCTCGGGGTCCGGCTCGGCCTCGTCAGCGATCCGGAGGCCGACGGCGCCGTGGACGGCGACGACGACGAGCACTACGAGGAGCAGTGGCGCGACGCCCTGCCCGAGGGGCGGCGGCGCGGCGCCCCGTCCGGGCCCCACGACCCGGAGGCGGCGGAGGAGGAGGCCCTCGGCCGCCGCAGGAGCCGCCCCCGCCGTTCCGCGGTGCCCCAGCCCGACCCGGACCGGCCGATGGACGCGGTCGACATCGCCGCCGCCGCGGCGGCGGCCCTTGACGGCGCCGTCCTGCACGGCATGCCGCCCTCGCCGCTGGTCGCCGACCTCACCCAGGGCGTGGCCACCGGGGAGCGGGAGCCCACCACTCCGACCCCGCCCCCGGCCTCGACCCCGACGCCCGTCCCGGCGGCCCGGCCCCGGCCGGGCGGGACCGGGGACGCCGCCGCCCCGCCGCGCGACGCGGGCGGCTCCGGTGTCCCCGACCTCACCAAGGCCCCGCCCCCGCAGGAACGCGACCTGCCGCCGCGCGCCGAGCAGCTCCAGCTCTCCGGGGACATCACCTACTCCCTGCCGGCCCTCGACCTGCTCACCCGCGGCGGCCCCGGCAAGGTCCGCAGCGCGGCCAACGACGCCGTCGTCGACTCCCTCACCACCGTCTTCACCGAGTTCAAGGTCGACGCCCGGGTCACCGGCTTCACCCGCGGCCCGACGGTCACCCGCTACGAGGTCGAACTCGGCCCGGCCGTCAAGGTCGAGCGGATCACCGCCCTCACCAAGAACATCGCCTACGCCGTCGCCAGTCCGGACGTGCGGATCATCAGCCCGATCCCCGGCAAGTCCGCCGTCGGCGTCGAGATCCCCAACACCGACCGGGAGATGGTCAACCTCGGCGACGTGCTGCGGCTCGCCGAGTCCGCCGAGGACGACGACCCGATGCTGGTCGCCTTCGGCAAGGACGTCGAGGGCGGCTACGTCATGCACTCGCTGGCGAAGATGCCGCACATGCTGGTCGCCGGGGCCACCGGCTCCGGCAAGTCGTCCTGCATCAACTGCCTGATCACCTCGATCATGATGCGGGCGACGCCGGAGGACGTCCGGATGATCCTGGTCGACCCCAAGCGCGTCGAGCTGACCGCCTACGAGGGCATCCCGCACCTGATCACGCCGATCATCACCAACCCCAAGCGGGCCGCCGAGGCGCTCCAGTGGGTCGTCCGGGAGATGGACCTCCGCTACGACGACCTCGCCGCCTACGGCTACCGGCACATCGACGACTTCAACCGCGCCGTGCGCGAGGGCCGGGCCGAGGCGCCCCCGGGCAGCGAGCGGGAGCTCCAGCCCTACCCGTACCTGCTGGTGATCGTCGACGAGCTGGCCGACCTGATGATGGTCGCCCCCCGGGACGTCGAGGACTCGATCGTGCGGATCACCCAGCTCGCGCGCGCCGCCGGCATCCATCTGGTGCTCGCCACCCAGCGGCCGTCCGTCGACGTCGTCACCGGTCTGATCAAGGCCAACGTGCCCTCCCGGCTGGCCTTCGCCACCTCCTCGCTCGCCGACTCCCGGGTCATCCTCGACCAGCCCGGCGCCGAGAAGCTGATCGGCAAGGGCGACGGCCTCTTCCTCCCGATGGGCGCCAACAAGCCGACCCGCATGCAGGGCGCCTTCGTGACCGAGGAGGAGGTCGCGGCCGTCGTCCGGCACTGCAAGGAGCAGATGGCCCCCGCCTTCCGGGAGGACGTGGTCGTCGGCACCAAGCAGAAGAAGGAGATCGACGAGGACATCGGCGACGATCTCGACCTGCTGTGCCAGGCGGCGGAACTGGTCGTCTCCACCCAGTTCGGGTCGACCTCCATGCTCCAGCGCAAGCTGCGGGTCGGCTTCGCCAAGGCGGGCCGGCTGATGGACCTGATGGAGTCGCGGGGCATCGTCGGGCCGAGCGAGGGGTCCAAGGCACGCGACGTCCTGGTGAAACCCGACGACCTCGACGGGGTGCTCGCCGTGATCCGGGGGGAACCCGCGGGGTAGGCATCCGGGGGACGGGCCGGGGCCGTCCGGCCGATCGTGACTCACCCGTTAGGGACCATTGAGCAACCGTTTCCTCGGCACGTACGTCAAGTGGAGGGAAGTGGCGAACACTGGTTCTCCACCGGGCGGGCCGGGCCATTCCTCTGGCGTACAAAGTCATACCGCCCGGTTGCCCCACCCGTTCGCACCCCACCTAGACTGAACCTCCAGCACAGGCGGCTAAACGCTCGAAAGGCGCCCCCGTGTCCATCGGCAACTCCCCTGAAGACGAGCGTCCCTTCGACACCGTGCCCGACGGCCCGTCCGAGGAGGACCGCCCCTCCATCGGCACCGCGCTGCGCCGCGCCCGGATCGACGCCGGGCTGACCATCGACGACGTCAGCTCCGCCACCCGGGTCCGGATCGCGATCGTGCGCGCCATCGAGGCGGACGACTTCACGCCCTGCGGCGGCGCCGTCTACGCGCGCGGGCACATCCGCACCCTGGCCAGGGCCGTGCGGCTCGACCCGGACCGGCTGCTCGCCCGGTTCGAGAGCGAGCACGGCGGGCGCCCTGCCCCGACCCCGGCCGCGCCCCTGTTCGAGGCCGAGCGCATCCGCCCCGAGCGGCGCGGGCCCAACTGGACCGCCGCCATGGTCGCCGCCATCGTCGCCGTGGTCGGCTTCGTCGGCTTCACGGTCGTCAAGGGCGGCGACGACGGCGCGGACAAGGCCAACCTCGCCGAGGGAGCCGAGCCGAGCGCGTCCGCCCCGGCCTCCGCCAAGCCCGAGAAGCCGGCCGCGCCCAAGCCCGACCCGACCGACAGCGCCATCGCCGCCGCGCCCCAGGACAAGGTCACGGTCAAGGTCAGCGCCACCGACGGCCGGAGCTGGATCTCGGCCAAGGACCACAGCGGCCGGCTCCTCTTCGACGGGCTCCTCAAGCAGGGCGACTCCAAGACCTTCCAGGACAACGACCGGATCAACCTGGTCCTCGGCGACGCCGGAGCCATCCAGCTCTACGTCAACGGAAAGAAGATCGAGGACGATTTCCGGCCGGGCGCCGTGGAGCGGCTGACGTACACCAAGGGCGACCCGCAGACCGGGTGAGCCCGCCCGCGGGGCGGTGCCGGGCGAGGGGCCGTCCACGGCCGGACGGCCCCTCGGCCGTGCGGCCCCCCGCCCGCCGCCCCCGGCCAACCCCTTCGACATGGGCCGTCCGTGGGACGAAGTAGTCTTGAGCCCATGCCTGAAAGCCGTACCGTCGCACTCGTCACCCTTGGCTGCGCCCGCAACGAGGTGGACTCGGAGGAGCTCGCAGGCCGTCTGGAGGCGGACGGCTGGACGCTCGTCGAGGACGCCGGGGAAGCGGACGTCGCCGTCGTGAACACGTGCGGCTTCGTCGAGGCCGCCAAGAAGGACTCCGTCGACGCCCTCCTGGAGGCCAACGACCTCAAGGGCCACGGCCGGACCCAGGCCGTGGTGGCCGTGGGCTGCATGGCCGAGCGGTACGGCAAGGAGCTGGCGGAGGCCCTGCCGGAGGCCGACGGCGTCCTGGGCTTCGACGACTACGCGGACATCTCCGACCGGCTGCGCACCATCCTCGGCGGCGGCATCCACGCCGCCCACACCCCCCGCGACCGGCGCAAGCTGCTGCCGGTCAGCCCCGTCGAGCGGCAGCAGGCCGGCACCGCCGTCGCCCTGCCCGGACACGGCCCCGTCGACCTGCCCGAGGGCCTCGCCCCCGCCTCCGGGCCGCGCGCCCCGCTGCGCCGCCGCCTGGACGGCTCCCCGGTCGCCTCGGTGAAGCTGGCCTCCGGCTGCGACCGGCGCTGCTCCTTCTGCGCCATCCCCTCCTTCCGCGGCTCCTTCATCTCCCGCCGCCCGAGCGACGTGCTGAACGAGACGCGGTGGCTCGCGGAGCAGGGCGTCAAGGAGATCATGCTGGTCTCCGAGAACAACACCTCCTACGGCAAGGACCTGGGCGACATCCGCCTGCTGGAGTCCCTGCTGCCCGAGCTGGCCGAGGTCGACGGCATCGAGCGGGTCCGGGTCAGCTACCTCCAGCCGGCCGAGATGCGGCCCGGCCTGATCGAGGTGCTGACCTCCACCCCGAAGGTCATGCCGTACTTCGACCTGTCCTTCCAGCACTCCGCGCCGAACGTGCTGCGCGCCATGCGCCGCTTCGGCGACACCGACCGCTTCCTGGAGCTGCTCTCCGCCATCCGGGCCGGGGCGCCCGAGGCGGGCGTGCGCTCCAACTTCATCGTGGGCTTCCCCGGCGAGAGCGAGGCCGACCTCGCGGAGCTGGAGCGGTTCCTGAACCACGCGCGGCTGGACGCCATCGGCGTCTTCGGCTACTCCGACGAGGAGGGCACCGAGGCGGCCACCTACGGCGACAAGCACGACGGCGACGTCGTCGCGGAGCGGCTGGCCCGGGTCTCCCGGCTGGCCGAGGAACTGGTCTCGCAGCGGGCCGAGGAGCGCCTCGGCTCGACCGTCCGGGTGCTGGTGGAATCCGTGGACGAGGAGGACGGAGTCCGGGGCCGCGCCGCGCACCAGGCCCCGGAGACCGACGGCCAGGTGATCCTCACCGGCGGCGGGGAACAGGTGGTCGGCCGTATGGTCGACGCGAAGGTGATCGGTACGGAGGGTGTCGACCTGGTGGCCGAACCGCTGCCGGGCACATCCGCGTCGAGCGAGGAGACGGACAGATGACCGGTGTCCCGGCGTCCGCTGCGGGCGGCTCCTCCGGCGCCCGGAGGGCCGGCGCACGCGGTGCCCCGGGCACCGCGCCGGAGACGGCCCACGGCAGCGGCCCCGCCCGGCGCGGGAGCGGCGAGGGCGGCACCACCGGGACGGCCGGGCGTTCCGGGGCCACCGCGGCCGCCGGGACGGCCGGGCGGGGTGCCGGGACGGACGGCGCGGCCGGCTCCAGTCCGGCGGGGCGGGGCGGCAAGATCACGGCGGCCGCCGTCAACCAGGCCAGCGTGTGGAACATCGCCAACTTCCTGACGATGCTCCGGCTGGTCCTCGTGCCGGCCTTCGTCGCCCTGATGCTCGGCAACGGCGGATACGACCCGGCCTGGCGCTCGTTCGCCTGGGCCGCCTTCGCCGTCGCCATGATCACCGACCTGTTCGACGGTCATCTGGCCCGCGCCTACGACCTGGTCACCGACTTCGGGAAGATCGCCGACCCCATCGCCGACAAGGCGATCATGGGGGCGGCGCTGATCTGCCTGTCCGCCCTGGGCGATCTGCCGTGGTGGGTGACGGCGGTGATCCTCGGCCGGGAGCTCGGCGTCACCGTGCTGCGCTTCGTGGTCATCCGGTACGGGGTGATCCCGGCGAGCCGCGGCGGCAAATTGAAGACGCTCATCCAGGGGGTGGCCGTCGGCATGTACGTCCTGGCGCTGACGGGGCCCCTGGCGACCCTGAGGTTCTGGGTGATGGCCGCGGCGGTCGTCCTGACCGTGGCGACCGGGCTCGACTACGTGAAGCAGGCCATTGTGCTGCGCCGGCACGGCATCGCCGAGCGCGGAGCGGCGACGAGGGAGACGGACGTTTGAGTTCCACCGCCGCCGACGTGGTGCGACTACTCACGGCGAGGGGCCGGACCCTCGCCGTCGCGGAGTCGCTGACCGGTGGACTGGTGGCGGCCGCGATCACCGGGGTGCCCGGGGCGTCCCGGGTGTTCCGCGGCTCCGTCACCGCCTACGCGACCGATCTGAAGCGGGACCTGCTCGCCGTCGACGCCTCGCTGCTGGCGTCGAAGGGCGCGGTGGACGCGCAGGTCGCGGCCCAGATGGCGGCCGGGGTGCGGCACCGGCTCGGCGCCGACTGGGGCATCGCCACGACCGGGGTGGCCGGTCCCGACCCGCAGGACGGGCAGCCCGTCGGAACGGTGTTCGTCGCCGTCCACGGGCCTCTCGAACAGGATTCCGGTTCTGCCCATGGCGGAAAAGTCGCGGCGCTGCGGTTGAACGGCAGTCGGGCGGAAATCCGTATGGAGAGTGTACGCAGCGTGCTGGCGCTCCTGCTGAGGGAGCTGGCGGGCGAACGGACCGGGAATCAGCGGGCACAGGATACGGAACAGAACGGGGGGTTTTGATGTTTGCAGCCCTGAGTGAACACGACATCGCTCCCCGCACGGCCGCGGCGCGAGGCGGTACGGTGGGGCGTGAAGGATGCGGTAACGCGGTCCGAGGAGGGAGCCACCGATGATTCTGCTCCGTCGCCTGCTGGGTGACGTGCTGCGTCGGCAGCGCCAGCGCCAGGGCCGTACTCTGCGCGAAGTCTCCTCGTCCGCCCGAGTCTCACTCGGCTATCTCTCCGAGGTGGAGCGGGGGCAGAAGGAGGCTTCCTCCGAGCTGCTGTCCGCCATCTGCGACGCGCTGGACGTACGGATGTCCGAGCTGATGCGGGAAGTGAGCGACGAACTCGCGCTCGCCGAGCTGGCCCAGTCCGCCGCCGCCACTCCCAGCGAATCCGTGCCGGCCCCGGTGCGTTCGATGCTGGGTTCCGTATCGGTGGCCGGTGTGCCACCGGAGCGGGTGACCATCAAGGCGCCCGCGGAGGCAGTGGACGTCGTAGCCGCCTGAGCACGTGTGCTCATGAGGCCCCGGCCGGGGCTCTCCGGAGGATCCGGAGAGGTGCGGTCGGGGTTTTCGTGCCTCCGCGCCCGTTTGCCGCTCGCCCCGGGTGCCCTCATGGTGGAGGGAGAGGGCCGACGGCCGGGGGGCCTACCGACGGAGGGTGCGGATGTACGTCGTCAAGAGCCCGTTGTCCGACGCGAACCTGAAGGTCGTCTCCGAGGCGCTGCAGGGTGCCCTCGTCGATCTCGTGGACCTGGCGCTGGTGGCGAAACAGATCCACTGGAACGTGGTCGGGCCGCGCTTCCGCTCCGTCCACCTCCAGCTCGACGAGGTCGTCGCCATCGCGCGGACCCACTCCGACACCGTCGCCGAGCGCGCCTCGGCGCTCGGGGTACCACCGGACGGACGGGCCGCCACGGTGGCCGTCGGCAGCGGCATCGGGGTGACGCCGGAGGGCTGGGTGGACGACACGGCCGCGGTGCGCACCCTTGTGGAGGCACTGGGCGCGCTGATCGCCCGGATGCGGGAGCGCGTCGAGGCGACGGCCGACGCGGACCCCGTGAGCCAGGACATCTTCATCCAGGTCACCGCCGATCTCGAGAAGGAGCACTGGATGTTCCAGGCCGAGAACGGATGACCGCAGTACGCACCGCGCGCCGGACCGCCGCCCTGGGGTTCGGCGCGCTGTGGTGGTGGGCTGTGCTCCGGCTGGCCCTGGCTCCCGGAGCGGGTGTCGTCGAGGGGGCGGTGGTGTTCGGCGGCTGGGGGCTCAGCGTGCTGCCGGTGCACTGTGTGCCGAAGGACCGGGCGGTGGGAGCGCTGGCCACCGGGCGATGGCGACGGGCACTGGGGCGGGACGGGGGCGCCCGGGGCGCTGCGGGGGATGGGCGTGGGGTTGCGGGGGCCGAGGCGGTTCAGGGGGCGGAGGGTGCCGGGGGCGAGGGCGAGGGCGAGGGCGAGGGCGGGGGCGTCGGCGAGGGCGTCGGGGCCGAGAGGACGGAGAAGGCTGAGGGGGCGGGGGCCGAAGGCGGGGGCTGAGGGGGCCCTGAGTGGACTCAGGAGGCGTGCGGACGGCTGCGGGGGCTTCGGGGCGGGCGGGGACTTCAGATGCTGTGGGCGAGGGGCGAGGGGCGAGGGGCGAGGGGCGAGGGGCGAGGGGCGAGGGGCGAGGGGCGAGGGGCGAGGGGCGAGGGGCGCCGGTGGCGCGGGGCAGCGGCAGCGGGCTGCGACGGTGGCGGCGAGGCGGCGGGAGGTGCCACCTCCGCCTGGGGTGCGCGGGCTGGTCCACGGCGGGGAGTGGTGTCCGTGGACGGTCTCGGGCGGTCGGTGCTTCCCGGTGGTGCCTCGGATGTTCGGTGCCTCATGGTGGTGCCTGGGGTTCGCCGCTTTCTGGCGGGGTGGCCGCCTCTGAGCGACCGGAGGCCGTTCCGGGGGCCCGGGCTCGGTGCGCCACGGGGCTGGAGCGCGCCGGGCGGTCGGACCGTCCGGGGTCTTCGGGGGCTCGGCGGGCTCGGTGTGCGGTGCGTCCCGTCCGGCCCGTGCTCCCGTCGGGCCCGTGTTCCCGGCGGCCCGGGCTCCCTCGCGCGACCGGTTCCTCTCGGCCGTTCGGCCATCCGGGTGCGGTCCGGTTCCTTCCGTACGTCCCGCGCGGTGCGTCCGCCGGGGAGTGCCGTGGCGCGGGAACGCCCCGGCTCACCCCGTGCGGCGGCGCCCGGCGCCGGAGCGGGGCTCGCTGCCCGGAGCCGGAGCCGGAGCCGGAGCCGGAGCCGGGGCCCGTGTCGTGCCCGGGGCCGGGGCGGGGCCCGCCTGGCAGGCCGGGCACCAGTACGTGGGGCGCTCGCGCGAACCGTCGCCCTGGTCGGCCAGCCGGACGGACGTGCCGCAGCGCGGACAGGGGCGGCGCGCGCGGCCGTAGACGAACAGGTCCTGGCCGCGCAGCCCCGTGGTGCGGCGCACCGGGCGGTCGCGGTTGGCCTCCAGCAGGCGCCGTGCCAGCGCCGGCAGCTTCGCGGCCCGGTCGGCGGGCAGCTCGCCCACCGGGAGCCAGGGGGTGACGCCGAGCAGGAAGCACAGCTCGCTCTTGTAGACATTGCCGATCCCGGCCAGGTTGCGCTGGTCGAGCAGGGCCTCGCCGAGGGGGCGGGCCGGGTCCGCGAGGAGGTTGGCCAGGGCCCGTCCGGCGTCCCAGTCCGGGCCCAGCAGGTCGGGGCCGAGGTGGCCCACGGCCCGTCCCTCGTCGGCCGTGCGGATCAGCTCCAGGACCGGGAGGCGGTACCCGACGGCCGTACGGTCGGCGGTGCCCAGGACCACGCGGATCTGGTGCGCCGGGCCGCCGCTCCAGCGCCGGCCGGGGGCGAACACCTTCCAGGAGCCGTCCATCCGCAGGTGTGTGTGCAGGGTCAGGCCGCCCTCCACACGGGTGAGCAGGTGTTTGCCCCGGGGGACGGTCTCCAGCACC
Organism: Streptomyces sp. NPDC107521; assembly: GCF_055598485.1. Classification (NCBI taxonomy): domain Bacteria; kingdom Bacillati; phylum Actinomycetota; class Actinomycetes; order Kitasatosporales; family Streptomycetaceae; genus Streptomyces; species Streptomyces sp. NPDC107521. Next base: position 271,405 of record NZ_JBVKAT010000008.1, on the reverse strand, counting down.
GTACGGCCGGTGAGGTCGACGGTCGCGTACCGGGGCACGCGGAAGTCGCTGCGGGTCAGCACCGCACCGGCGAGGGCGTCGTGCAGCCGCCGCGCCGCCTGCCAGACCGTGTCACCTTCGGGCATGCGTCCAGGGTGACAGGCTCACGCCCGCAGGCGCAGTCCGCGCGGGGTGGCGATGAACCCTGCCTCCTCCAGCACGGCGCCGAAGGGGGAGGTGAGGGCGGCGGCGCCGTTGATCCGCTCCACCGTGACCGTGCCGAGCCGGCCGGCCCGGGCGGCTGACGCGAGCGCCTCGGCGGCCTCCCGCAGCCGGGGGTCCGCCGGGGGCGGGGTGTCCTCGGCGGAGGGCCACAGCAGCAGGGTCTTGCCGCCGCGCTCCATGTACACCGCCGGTTCACCCTCGACCAGGACCACCAGGGACCCCGCCTTGCGGCCCGGCTTGTGGGTGGCGCCGGACGGGGGCTCGGGCCAGGGGAGGGCGGCACCGTACGCGTTCGCCGGGTCGGCGGCGGCCAGCACGACGGCGCGGTTGACGGGCGCGGGGCGGTACTGGCGGGCGAAGCCGCGCGCGGTGGCGTGGGGGCCGGGCGCCCGGTCGTGCCCGCCGCCCCGGGGGCCTCCGGCGCCGGGAGCGGCGAAGGGGTCGCCGCCGGGGAGGTCCCAGGCGACGGGACCGCCGGTGGCCCCGGGGCCGAGCGGATCACCGCCCCCGTCCGGGGCGGGACCGGAGCCGTCGGACACGGGGGCGTACGCGGACGCCGGGGTGCCGGCTGCCGTGTCCGGGGCCGCGAGGGCCGCGCCGCGCTCGCGGGCGTTGGCGACCGCGCGCAGCCGGTCCACCGCGCCTTCCACGGCGAACTGCGCCGCCCCCAGCCCCTCCACCACGTACCCGCGGCGGGCCTGCCCGCTCTCCTCGAACGCCGCCAGGACCCGGTACACCGCGGAGAAGCCGCCCGCGACGCCCTCCGCCGCCACGGCGCCCCGGGTCACCACACCGTGCCGGTCCAGCAGGGTCCGGGCCAGGGCGTGCGCGCGCACCGTGGGGTCCGCCTCCCGCTCCGGCAGCAGGGACCAGCGGCCCGCCACCGTCGGCGGGCCCGAGCGCGAGGCGGTGCGGGCGGCGGCCGTCAGCGAGCCGTAACGCCCCCGCGGCACCGACCGCTTGGCGCGGTGGGCGGTGGAGCCCGCGGTGCGGCCCGAGCCCAGCAGGGAACGCAGCGGCGCGAGCGTGTCGTTGGTCAGCCGCCCCGACCAGGCCAGGTCCCACAGGGCGTCGGAGAGCTGGGCGTCGCTGGCGTCGGGATGGGTGGTGGCCCGGATCTGGTCCGCGATCTGACGGAAGAACAGGCCGTAGCCGCCCGACAGCGTGTCCAGGACCGAGTGGTGCAGGGGCGTCGGCTCCAGCGGGTGCGGGGGCGCGAGCAGCAGGGGCGCTGTGTCCGCGAGGTGGAGGGTGACCCAGCCGTCCTTGCCGGGCAGCGAGCCCGCCCCCGCCCACACCACCTCACCGGCGGCGGTGAGTTCGTCCAGCATGGCCGGGGTGTAGTCGGCCACCCGGGACGGCAGGACCAGCTTCTCCAGGGCGGACGCCGGTACCGGGGCGCCCTGCAACTGCTCGACGGCGCGCACCAGTCCGTCGACGCCGCGCAGCGCGTGGCCCGCGCCGATGTGCTGCCACTGGGGGAGGAACTGACCGAGCGCGGCCGGCGGCACCGGCTCCAGCTCCTGCCGCAGGGCGGCGAGGGAGCGGCGGCGCAGCCGTCGCAGCACGGTCGCGTCGCACCACTCCTGGCCGATGCCCGCCGGGTGGAACTCGCCCTGCACGATCCGGCCGGACGCCGCGAGGCGCTGGAGCGCCCCGTCGGTGACCGCCGTGCCCAGGCCGAAGCGGGCCGCGGCGGCGGCGGAGGTGAAGGGGCCGTGGGTGCGGGCGTAGCGGGCGAGGAGGTCCCCGAGGGGGTCCTTGACGGGCTCGGTGAAGGCTTCCGGGACGCCCACCGGCAGCGCGGTGCCCAGCGCGTCGCGCAGCCGGCCCGCGTCCTCGACCGCCGCCCAGTGCTCGGCCCCGGCGATCCGCACCGGGATCGCGCGCCGGGCGGACGCCAGCTCCCGGACCCATGACGGATCGGCGCCCCGCTCGGCGAGTTCCGCGTCCGTGAGCGGGCCGAGCATCCGCAGCAGGTCGGCGACGCCCTCGGCGTCCCTGACCCGGCGGTCCTCGGTGAGCCGGGCCAGTTCGCGCTCCAGCTCCGCCAGCACCTCCGCGTCGAGCAGCTCGCGCAGCTCCGCCCGGCCGAGCAGCTCGGACAGCAGCCGCGAGTCCAGCGACAGCGCGGCGGCCCGGCGCTCCGCGAGCGGCGAGTCCCCCTCGTACAGGAACTGGGCGACGTAGCCGAACAGCAGGGAGCGGGCGAAGGGGGACGGCTCCGGCGTGGTGACCTCGACCAGGCGGACCCGGCGGGACTCCAGGTCGCCCATCAGCTCGACGAGTCCGGGCACGTCGAAGACGTCCTGGAGGCATTCGCGGACGGCCTCCAGGACGATCGGGAACGAGCCGTACTCGCTCGCCACCTCCAGGAGCTGGGCCGCCCGCTGGCGCTGCTGCCAGAGGGGGGTGCGCCGGCCGGGGCTGCGGCGCGGCAGCAGCAGGGCACGGGCGGCGCACTCGCGGAAGCGGGAGGCGAACAGCGCCGAGCCGCCCACCTGGTCGGTGACGATCCGGTCGACCTCCCCCTTGTCCAGGACGACGTCCGCGGCGCCCACCGGCGCCTGCCCGTCGTCGTACTCCGCGCCCGCCCGGGAGGGCTCCCGGTCGAGCAGGTCCAGGCCCATCGGATCGGCGTCGGGCAGCCGCAGCACGATCCCGTCGTCGGCGTGCATGACCTGCGCGTCCATGCCGTACCGCTCGCCCAGGCGGGCGCCGAGCGCGAGGGCCCAGGGGGCGTGCACCTGGGCGCCGAAGGGCGAGTGGACGACGACCCGCCAGTCGCCCAGCTCGTCGCGGAAGCGCTCCACCACGATGGTGCGGTCGTCGGGGACGTGGCCGCAGGCCTCGCGCTGCTCGTCCAGGTACGCCAGGACGTTGCCCGCCGCCCAGGTGTCCAGCCCGGCCGCGGCCAGCCGCCGCAGGGCGTCCTCGCGGGGCAGGGCCGAGACCTCGCGCAGGAACGCGCCCAGCGCCCGGCCCAGTTCGAGCGGGCGGCCGAGCTGGTCGCCCTTCCAGAAGGGCAGCCGGCCGGGCACGCCGGGGGCGGGGGAGACCAGGACGCGGTCCCGGGTGATGTCCTCGATCCGCCACGAACTGGTGCCGAGCGTGAAGACGTCCCCCACCCGGGACTCGTACACCATCTCCTCGTCCAGCTCCCCGACCCGGCCGCCGCCCTTCTTCGGGTCGGCCCCGGCGAGGAAGACGCCGAACAGGCCCCGGTCGGGGATGGTGCCGCCGGAGGTGACGGCGAGCCGCTGCGCGCCGGGCCGCCCGGTGACCGTCCCCGCGATCCGGTCCCACACCACGCGCGGGCGCAGCTCGGCGAAGGCGTCGGAGGGGTAGCGGCCGGCCAGCATGTCCAGCACGGCGGTGAACGCCGACTCGGGCAGCGAGGCGAAGGGGGCGGCGCGGCGGACCGTGGCGAGCAGGTCGTCGGCCTGCCAGGTGTCCAGCGCGGTCATCGCGACGATCTGCTGGGCCAGCACGTCGAGGGGGTTGGCGGGGATCCGGAGGGCCTCGATGGCGCCCCCGCGCATGCGCTCGGTGACCACGGCCGCCTGCACCAGATCGCCCCGGTACTTCGGGAACACCACGCCCGTGGAGACGGCGCCGACCTGGTGCCCCGCGCGGCCGACGCGCTGCAGCCCGGAGGCGACGGAGGGCGGCGACTCGACCTGGACGACGAGGTCGACGGCGCCCATGTCGATGCCCAGCTCCAGGCTGGAGGTGGCCACCACGGCGGGCAGCCGGCCCGCCTTGAGGTCCTCCTCGACCAGGGCCCGCTGCTCCTTGGAGACCGAGCCGTGGTGCGCGCGGGCGATCACCGCCGGGGCGCCCCGGGCCGCGCCCGAGCCGCCCATCAGCTCGGCGGGGGAGTGGTGCTCGTCCAGCGGCTCACCCGTCGCCCGCTCGTGGGCGATTTCGTTGAGCCGGTTGCACAGGCGCTCCGCCAGGCGCCGCGAGTTGGCGAAGACGATCGTGGAGCGGTGCGCCTGGACGAGGTCGGCGATCCGCTCCTCGACATGGGGCCAGATGGAGGGGCGTTCGGCCCCGTCGTCGCTCTCCGCGACCGGGGAGCCGCCCAGCTCGCCCAGGTCCTCCACGGGGACGACGACGGACAGGTCGAACTCCTTGCCCGAGGGCGGCTGGACGATCTCCACCCTGCCGCGCGGGGCGAGGAACCGGGCGACCTCGTCCACCGGGCGGACCGTCGCGGAGAGCCCGATGCGGCGGGCGGGTTTCGGCAGCAGGGCGTCCAGGCGCTCCAGGGTGAGCGCGAGATGGGCGCCGCGCTTGGTGCCCGCCACCGCGTGCACCTCGTCCAGGATCACCGTCTCCACACCGGTCAGCGCCTCGCGGGTGGCCGAGGTGAGCATCAGGAACAGGGACTCCGGCGTGGTGATCAGGATGTCCGGGGGGCGGGTGGCCAGGGAGCGGCGCTCGGCGGCCGGGGTGTCGCCGGACCGGATGCCGACCCTGACCTCCGGCTCGGGCAGGCCGAGCCGCACGGACTCCTGGCGGATGCCGGTCAGCGGACTGCGCAGATTGCGCTCGACGTCGACGGCCAGGGCCTTGAGCGGGGACACGTACAGCACGCGGCAGCGCTTCCCGGGGTCGGCCGGCGGGGGCTCCGCCGCCAGCCTGTCCAGGGCGGCGAGGAAGGCGGCCAGGGTCTTCCCGGACCCGGTGGGGGCGACCACCAGCACGTCGGACCCCTCCCCGATGGCCCGCCACGCACCGGCCTGGGCCGCGGTGGGCGCGGAGAAGGCCCCCGTGAACCAGCCGCGGGTCGCGGGGGAGAAGCCGTCGAGGGCCCGGTGTGCGGAGCTGACCATGGATCCATCCTGCACCCGCCCACTGACAATCGGCCTGAACAGGGCGAATGCGGGTGAGGGGCGGCGGGGCGGGGGCCGTGCGGGCCGCCGCCCGGCGTGTCCGGGCGGTCCGGGGGCGCGGCGGAGCGAGGGGAGTGAAGGGAGCGAGGGGGAGCGAGGAGGAGGGGGTGCGCGCGGTCGCAGAGGGGCCCGGCTCACGGAGGACCGCCCTCACGGAGGACCGCCTCGTGGTGGCCCCGGGTGCCGAGGACGGCCGGCGGCGGCCCCGGGCGGTGGCCCGACAGGTCCATGGCGTGGCGGGCCCAGCCGGGGAGGCGCCGGGAGCGGTCCCCCGCGTCGTCCGGGCGGCGGTGGCGGCGGCCCCTCGGAGCACCCGGGCCCGGCGCGCGGCGCCCGGCCTGCGGTCCGCCGGACGCCCGGTCCGGTGACGGAGAATGGACGCATGGCGGGATCGGACGAGCGGGCGCGGCACTGGCGGTACGCCGAGCTGCCCGGCGTCGACCTGCTGCGCGCCCGGTACGTGCGCAAGACCTTCGTCCGGCACACGCACGAGCACTTCGTCATCGCGGCCGTCGCCGACGGGGCCGAGCGCTTCCACCACGGCGGGGCCGAGCAGTACGCGGGCGCGGGCTCGCTCGCCCTGATCAACCCCGACACCCCGCACACCGGCCGGGCCGGCGTCCCGGAGGGCTGGCGGTACGGCGCGGTCTACCCGGCGCCCGGCGTGGTGGCCGCCATCGCGGCGGAGACCACCACCCTGCGCGGCACCCCGGGCTTCGTCCGCCCCGTCCTCGACGACCCGTACGCCGTGGCCCTCGTGCACCGGGTGCTGCGGGCCGCCGACGAGGGGGACGCGCTCGCCGCCGACACCCTGCTGAGGGTGGCCGTGACCCGGCTGCTGCGGCTGAACGGCGGTTCGCCGCCCGCGCGGCGGGTGCGCACGGCCGGGGCCCGCACGGCCGCCCGCGCGCGTGCCCTGCTGGAGGAGCGGATGGCCGACCCGCCGAGCCTGGAGGCGCTGGCCCGGGAGCTGGGCACCGGCCCGTTCGCGGTGCTGCGGGCCTTCCGGGACGCCTACGGCATGCCGCCCCACACCTGGCTCACCGACGCCCGGGTGCGCCGGGCCCGGCGGCTGCTGGACGCCGGGACGACGCCCGCCGAGGCCGCCGTCGCCGTCGGCTTCACCGACCAGCCGCACCTGCACCGGCACTTCACGCGCATGGTGGGCGTACCGCCCGGTGCCTACCGGCGCGAGCGCAAGAACGTACAAGACACGCGGGGAGAGTTTCTCCTATCGTCCGACATGTGCCAGATCAGAAAGCCGTCCCGCACGACACGGGTACACAAGACAAACCGGACGCAGCCGTCGTACGGGACGCCCTGGGCGTCGGGGTCGCCGTGGGGCTCTCCGGCTTCGCCTTCGGGGTGACCTCGGTGGGCAGCGGCCTCTCGCTGCTCCAGACCTGCGCGCTGAGCCTCCTGGTGTTCACCGGGGCCTCGCAGTTCGCCCTCGTCGGCGCGCTCGCCGCCGGCGGCAACCCGCTCACGGCCGCGGCCGGGGCGTTCTTCCTCGGCGTGCGCAACGCCTTCTACGGGCTGCGCCTGTCCCAGATGCTGGCTCTCCCGCGCGCGCTGCGGGCACCGGCCGCCCAGTGGGTCATCGACGAGACGGCGGCCGTGGCCCTGGCGCAGCCCACCCGGCGCAGCGTGAGGATCGGGTTCGCCGTCACCGGGGCCACCCTGTACGTGCTGTGGAACCTGACCACCCTGCTCGGCGCCCTGGGGGCGGAGGCCATCGGGGACACCGACGCCTGGGGCCTGGACGCGGCCGGCCCCGCCGTGTTCCTGGCCCTGCTCGCGCCGATGCTGCGCACCGCCACGGAGCGGGCGGTCGCGGCCCTGGCCGTCCTCCTGGGGCTCGGTCTGCTCCCCGTCCTGCCCGCCGGTGTGCCCGTCCTGGTGGCGGCCCTGGCGGCACCGGCGGTCCTGTGGGCGGAGGGCCGCCGCAGGGGCGGTGCCGGAACCGGGACGGTCACCGGGGAACCCCCGGCCGGGGGCTCCGGGACCGGTGCCGCGTACGGCACTCCCGCGGCGCCCGTGGCGGACGCCGCGCCGGACGCGGGGGACATCGGGGGCGTGGGACACGCCCCCGGCGCGCCGGAGGTACCGGACGTGCACGACACCGGGGACCGGGGTGCCGGGGACGCGGGGGACACCCACGACACCCATCAGGCCCAGGGCAACCACGACACCCACGACACCCACCCCACCCGGGACACCCGGGGCGGGTCCAGGGAGGAGGAACGATGAGCATATGGATCGCCATCGCGGTGACCGCGGTCGGCTGCTACCTCGTCAAGCTCGTCGGTCTGCTCGTGCCCGCAGGGGCCCTGGAGCGGCCCCTGGTGCGGCGCCTGGCCGCGCTGCTGCCCGTCGCCCTCCTCGCCGCGCTCACCGCCCAGCAGACCTTCGCGGACGGCCGGGCCCTCGTCCTGGACGCGCGGGCCGCCGGGGTCGCCGCGGCCGCCGTGGCGCTGCTGCTGCGGGCCCCGTTCCTGGTCGTCGTCGCGGCGGCGGTCGCCGTCACGGCGGGCGTACGGGCCCTCGGCGGCTGAGTCGGCCCGGGGCGGAGACGGCGGGGCCGCGCGGCGCCGGCCGGGCCCCGGCTCAGCCGACCGGGCGGCCGTGCGCCCGCAGCGTGCGCAGGGCGTCCAGCGTCACCCGGGGGCGCGACTCCAGGAGCGGCGCGGGGGCCCAGTGCCGCCAGCGGACCGGCCAGCCGCCGTCGTCCGTCTGCTCCGCCGCGAGGAAGTCCAGGGAGCGGGCCATCTCGTCGTCGGTGAACCACGCGCGCGCGAGCGAGTGCGGCGTTCTGGCGAAGTCGTGCGGGAAGTGGTGCTCGCCCGGCGCGTAGCCCGGGGAGACGGGGAAGGCGTCGAGGGCGTCCGGGTCCAGCACGGCGAGCCGCTGCTCGCGCACCAGGCGGCCCAGCCGGGCGGCGGCCTCCCGCGCGCGCGGGCGGTCGGGCACCGAGTCCAGGAAGGCCACGGCGGCCTCGACCTCGTACGGGTGGGAGGTCTCCAGGGACTCGATCACCCGCCAGCAGAAGTCGGCGGCCCGGAACAGCCAGGCGTGCCACACCTCGTTGCGGTACAGCAGGCCGACCACCGGGCCGGTGGCGAGGAGGTCGCCGGGCGGGTCGTCCGGCACCGGCACGAAAGGGGCGGCCGGGTAGCCGCGCAGCGCGGCCGTGACCGACGGAAGGGCGCCGTCCGCCGTGGAGACGGAGGTCAGATGGCGGCAGATGTGCTCCACGCGCTGCCCGCCGCACCGCCCGACCGCGTCCAGCACCTGCAGGGCGTGCGCCGTGTGCAGCGGCTGGCTGACCGGGCCGCGCAGATCGGGCTCCAGGGCGTGTCCGTACCCGCCGTCCTCGTTGCGGTAGGCGTCGAGCGCGCTCTCCACCGGACCGGCGCCGCCGCCGCGGAAGACGTACGCGAACAGGCGCTGCTCCAGCACGCGCGCGGTGAGCCAGACGAAGCGCTCCGCGCGCGCGAGCGGGGAGGGCGCCGGGGGCTCCCCGGCTGCCGGGGGAGTCTGCGGGAGGGGGAACGCTCCGGTGTCGGCCATGCGCCAGATCGTAGGGCCGCGGCGGACCCGGCACCCCGGTCCCGGGCCGGGCCCACCCCCAGGGGCGGGATACTGGGAGCATGCGGTTGACGGTCTTCTGGGAGCGGATGGCGGATCACTTCGGTCCGGGCCACGCCGACACCTTCGCGCGCGACCATGTGATGACGGAGCTGGGCGGACGCACGGTGTGCGAGGCGCTCGACGCCGGATGGGACGCCAAGGAGGTGTGGCGGGTGGTCTGCGACGTCATGAACGTACCGCCGGAACACCACTGACCCCGGGCGGTTCCCGGGGCGGGCTCCGGGCCGTCGGCGGCGTGGGTCAGACTTGGGCGCGTGGCATCCACTGACGAGACCGGGCAGAGACCCCGGCCACCCGCTCCGCCCGGCACGACGCCGCCCGCCCCGCCGCCCGGGGGCGCCGGCGCCGGACCGGGCGCCCGCATGCCGCGCTGGCTGCCCCGCGCCATGGTGCTGGCCCTCACGCTGATCGCCGTCTTCCAACTGGGCAGCTGGGCCTTCCACCAGCTCACCGGGCTGCTGATCAACATCCTCATCGCGTTCTTCCTCGCCCTGGCCATCGAGCCCGCGGTGAGCTGGATGGCCGGGCGGGGCGTGCGCCGGGGCGTGGCGACCTTCGCCGTCTTCCTCGCCGTGCTGGTCGCCACCGCCGGGTTCGTCACGCTGCTCGGCTCCATGCTCGCCGGGCAGATCGTCAAGATGGTCGAGGACTTCCCCGAGTACCTCGACTCCGTCATCAACTGGATCAACAGCCACTTCCACACCGAGCTGCGGCGGGTGGACATCCAGGAGGGACTGCTCCGCTCCGACTGGCTGCGCGACTACGTGCAGAACAGCGCCACCGGGGTGCTGGACGTCTCCACACAGGTCCTCGGCGGGCTGTTCCACCTGCTGACGATCGTGCTGTTCGGCTTCTACTTCGCCGCCGACGGCCCCCGGCTGCGCCGCGCCCTCTGCTCCGTCCTGCCGCCCGCCCGCCAGGCCGAGGTGCTGCGCGCCTGGGAGATCGCCGTCAACAAGACCGGCGGTTACCTCTACTCGCGCGGGCTCATGGCGCTGATCTCCGGACTGGCCCACTACGTCCTGCTCCAGTTCCTGGAGGTGCCCTACGCGCCCGCGCTGGCGGTGTGGGTGGGCCTGGTGTCGCAGTTCATCCCCACCATCGGCACCTATCTCGCGGGCGCCCTGCCCATGCTCATCGCGTTCACCGTGGATCCCTGGTACGCGCTCTGGGTGCTGGTCTTCGTGGTGGTCTACCAGCAGTTCGAGAACTACATGCTCCAGCCCAAGCTGACCGCCAGGACCGTGGACATCCACCCGGCGGTCGCCTTCGGCTCGGTCATCGCGGGCACCGCGCTCCTCGGCGCCGTCGGCGCCCTGATCGCCATCCCGGCGGTCGCCACGCTCCAGGCGTTCCTCGGGGCCTATGTGAAGCGGTACGACGTCACCGACGACCCGCGTGTCCAGGGCCACCGGGACGGGGAGCGGGGCCACCGGGACAGGGGGCCGCAGGGCGCGCTCGCGCGGGCGTGGAGCCGGTGGGGCGGGCGGCCGGGAGGCGGTCCGCCGGGCGCCGGGGAGCCGGGGGACACCGGCGGGCCGCGGGACGGCGGCTCCTCCTGAGGAGGGCCGTCCGGCACGGGGGCGTTCAGCGGGCGAGGGCGGCCCACGCCCCGGCGGCGGCCACGGCCGCCCCGTAGCAGCACACCGCCGCGGCCACGATCCGCCGCCGCACCGCCCCCGGCCACGGGGTGAGGGCCAGTGCCCGAGCCAGCAGCGGCAGTACCAGGACGGCGTGCAGGCTCACCCCGTGCAGCGGCTTGAGCGGCGCGGTGGAGTGGTAGGCGGCCTCCTGGTGGCCGGTACGGGTGAGCACGACGCCGCGGGCGATCATCGCGGCGCCGGAGGCCAGCCCGACGAGCAGCAGGGCGAACCCGGAGCGCACCGCCAGGTCCATGCCCGCCGGGCCGCCGGGCCGGCGGCGGAACGCCTCCAGGGCGAACAGGGTGAGCAGCACCACCAGGACTCCGCCGCCCACCGCGAGCGTCATCGACACCGCCGTGTCGAAGGGCGTCTCCATGTTCAGGTGCGAGGGCACCCCCCGCCAGGTCTGGAGGGTGATGCCGGCGGTCTCGACGACGCAGTCCACCGCGAACACGGCCAGCGGTACGGCACGCGCCCGGCCCGCCGGGCGCAGGTACGACGTGATCCGGGTGACGGCGATCAGGGTCACCCCGAAGGACAGCCCGAACGTCACCGGCTTCCGCCAGGAGAGCGGTCCGTACCAGGAGCCGCCGTCCACGGCGAACACGACCAGGTGCGCGAGCCCGGAGAGGATCAGGAGGAGCCCGGTCGCCAGGCACAGGCGCGGGACGGCGGACCGGCGGGAAACGGGGGGCCGGCGCGGCCCGGGGGACCGGCCGGACGGGACCGTGGTGGTCGGGGTCTGCATGTGACGAGCCTGTCCGCGGCGGCCCCGGGAGTCGTCGTCCCGCTGGAGACACCCGCCGTACCCCGCCGGGAGCAGACCGACCCTCCCGGCGGGCCCGTCGCGGGGCCGACCCGGCGCCCCGCACGGAACCGCCGTACGCGCTGCCGGCGGCGTTCAGCGGGGGCGCCGGCCCCGGCCGGGGCGGGGGAGCAGGCGGCGCGCCCCGTACGCGGCGGCGCCGACGGCCAGTACGGCGGCCCCGGTGATCACGGAGCGCGGCGGGAGGGCGAAGGCCAGGACGAGGCATCCGGCCAGGCCGGTGGCGGGGACGATCCGGGGCGGGCGGCCCTCGGCCGGGGTCAGGGTCCAGGCTGCGGCGTTGGCGACGGCGTAGTAGACCAGGACGCCGAAGGAGGAGAAGCCGATCGCCCCGCGCACGTCCGCGCCCGCGGCCACGACGGCGACGACCGCGCCGACGAGGATCTCCGCCCGGTGGGGGGCCTCGGAGCGCGGATGCACGGCGGCCAGGGCGTGGGGCAGATGGTGGTCGCGGGCCATGGCCAGCACGGTGCGGGAGACGCCGAGGACGAGGGCGAGCAGGGAGCCGAGGGCGGCGACGGCGGCACCGGCGCGGACGACGGGGACGAGCGCGTCGGCACCGGCGGCCCGCACAGCGTCCGTCAGCGGCGCCCCGGCGGAGGCGAGTCCGGCCGGTCCGAGGACGAGCAGGGCGGAGACGGCGACGAGGGCGTAGACGGCGAGGGTGGCGCCGAGGGCGATCGGGACGGCCCGGGGGATGGTGCGGGCCGGGTCGCGCACCTCCTCGCCCAGGGTGGCGACGCGGGCGTAGCCGGCGAACGCGAAGAACAGCAGTCCGGCCGCCTGGAGCACGCCGCGCGCCGTCGGGTCCGGTCCGGTCCCCGCGCGGCCCGCGTCCGCGGCGCCGGAGGTCGGGCAGACGGCCACGACGGCGGCGAGCACCGCGAGGACGGCGGTCACGATGGCGCGGTTGAGCAGGGCGGACCGCCGGACGCCCGCGCAGTCGACCCCGGTCAGGACCATCACGGCGGCCACCGCGACCGCGTGCGACCGCCCGGGCCAGAGGTAGGTGCCGACGGTCAGGGCCATCGCCGCGCAGGAGGCGGTCTTGCCCACGACGAACGACCATCCGGCCAGGTGGCCCCAGAAGTCGCCGAGGCGTTCCCGCCCGTGGACGTAGGTCCCGCCCGAGGCCGGGTGGCGGGCGGCCGGACGGGCCGAGGAGGTGGCGTTGCAGTACGCGACGACCGCGGCCACCGCCAGCCCGGCCAGGAGCCCGGAGCCGGCCGCCCGCGCGGCCGGTGCCAGGGAGACGAAGATCCCGGCGCCGATCATCGAGCCCAGCCCGATCATCACCGCGTCCGGCAGCCCCAGCCGTCGCCGGAGCCGGTCCGGGATCTCGGGGGCGGGCTGGGGCTGGGGCGGCGGGCGCGGGCGGCGGCCCTCGTCCAGACGCGCACCCTAGGCGGCCGGCCTGAACGCACCGTGACGGACAACGGAAGGCGGGAGGCGGAATGCACGCGGGCGGTGGCGTACGGCGGGTGCCGCCGGCCGGGCGGGGCGGGGGCGGAGGCCCGGGCGGAGGGCGTACGGGAGCCCGGCGGGCGGAACCGCGGCCGGGTCGCGCCCCGGGGCGCCCGGCCGTTGCCGACGCGCACGCCCGCGCCCGGTGGCACGGGTCGGCCGCGGCGTAGGCTCGGGGGTGCCGCGTGCCGCGCTTGACATGAAAATCGAACATCCATTCTCATGGAGGCTCCGGCAGGGTCCGGGACGGGCGTTTTCGTCCGTGTACGGGCAGCGGGGCGGCCGAGTTATCCACAGGCCGGGCCCGCGTCGGGACGCGTTGTCAGTGGCAGGCGTTAGCGTCTGTGACGTGAAGCGATCGAATCAAGCAAACCGGGTGGAACCCATGGCAGGAACCGACCGCGAGAAGGCGCTGGATGCCGCTCTCGCACAGATTGAACGGCAATTCGGCAAGGGCGCGGTCATGCGCATGGGCGAGCGGTCCATGGAGCCCATCGAGGTCATCCCGACCGGATCGACGGCGCTCGACGTGGCCCTCGGCGTCGGCGGCCTCCCGCGCGGCCGTGTGGTGGAGATCTACGGCCCCGAGTCCTCGGGCAAGACGACCCTGACGCTGCACGCCGTGGCGAACGCCCAGAAGGCCGGCGGCCAGGTCGCGTTCGTGGACGCGGAGCACGCCCTCGACCCCGAGTACGCGAAGAAGCTCGGCGTCGACATCGACAACCTGATCCTCTCCCAGCCGGACAACGGCGAGCAGGCCCTCGAGATCGTGGACATGCTGGTCCGCTCCGGCGCCCTCGACCTCATCGTCATCGACTCCGTCGCCGCGCTCGTGCCGCGCGCGGAGATCGAGGGCGAGATGGGCGACAGCCACGTCGGTCTGCAGGCCCGGCTGATGAGCCAGGCCCTGCGGAAGATCACCAGCGCCCTCAACCAGTCCAAGACCACCGCGATCTTCATCAACCAGCTCCGCGAGAAGATCGGTGTGATGTTCGGCTCCCCGGAGACCACGACCGGTGGCCGGGCGCTCAAGTTCTACGCCTCCGTGCGCATCGACATCCGCCGCATCGAGACGCTGAAGGACGGCACCGACGCGGTCGGCAACCGGACCCGCTGCAAGGTCGTCAAGAACAAGGTCGCGCCGCCCTTCAAGCAGGCCGAGTTCGACATCCTCTACGGCCATGGCATCAGCCGCGAGGGCGGTCTGATCGACATGGGCGTGGAGCACGGCTTCGTCCGCAAGGCCGGCGCCTGGTACACGTACGAGGGCGACCAGCTCGGCCAGGGCAAGGAGAACGCGCGCAACTTCCTCAAGGACAACCCCGACCTGGCCAACGAGATCGAGAAGAAGATCAAGGTCAAGCTGGGCGTCGGCGTACGTCCCGAGGAGAAGGACGCCGCCGCCGAGCCGGGCACCGACGCCGCCGCCCCGGCCGACGCCGCCCCCGCGGTGCCCGCTCCCGCGACGGCCAAGGCCACCAAGTCCAAGGCCGCGGCTGCCAAGAGCTGACGGTGACGCGACGAACCGACTGGGCCGATCACGCCCACCCGGAGGCCGGCGGGACGGTGGGCGGGGCGTACGCCGACGCCGGCCCCGACGCACCGTACGGCGCCGGTCCGCCCGATGGCGGCGGGGCGGCCCCGGACGGCGACGGCGGGACCCGCCGGGGCGGCCGGACGCGGGGTGCGGGGGGCCCGCGCGGGCGGCGGCGCGGGCGCACCGCGGGAGCCGCCGAGGACGGAGGCACCGCCGACTCGTCGAGGGCCGGGGAGGGGGAGCCTCCGCGGGACCCGGTCGAGCAGGCACGGGCGATCTGCCTGCGCCTGCTGACCGGGACCCCGCGCACCAGGAAGCAGCTCGCCGACGCCCTGCGCAAACGGGAGATCCCCGACGAGGCGGCGGAGGAGGTGCTCTCGCGGTTCGAGGAGGTCGGCCTGATCGACGACGGCGCCTTCGCGGACGCCTGGGTGGAGTCCCGGCACCACGGCCGGGGGCTGGCGCGGCGCGCACTCGCCCGCGAGCTGCGGACCAAGGGCGTCGACGCGCCCCTCATCGAGGCGGCCGTCTCCCGGCTGGACGCCGAGCGGGAGGAGGAGACGGCGCGCGAACTCGTCGACCGGAAGCTGCGCGCCACCCGCGGCCTCGACCGAGACAAGCGGCTGCGCCGCCTCGCCGGGATGCTGGCCCGCAAGGGCTACCCCGAGGGGATGGCGCTGAGAGTGGTGCGCCAGGCGCTGGAGGAAGAGGGCGAGGAGACGGAGTTCCTCGACAGCGGGGAGTACTGACCGGACGGCCGGGGCGACCGCAGGGATCCGCCGGAGCGCGGTGCCCGTCGTCCGTTCATCTCACGGTCGGGTGGCCGGTGGGACGGCCTGGGCCTCGGCAGCACCGCCCGCCCGCCGAAGGATCGGAACCGGGTTCGGGTGCGGTTGCAGTGCCCCGGGAGCCGTGCGGCGCACCGGCGCGGGGAGGCATCCGGGCGCACCGGCGATGGCGCGCCCGGGACCGCGACACCGCCGGGACAACCCCGCCTACGGGGCCAGTACCGGTAGGCCCTCGTTCCGCCAGGCCTGGAAGCCGCCGATGACATCGGTGGCCCGGTACAGGCCCAGACGGTGGAGGGAGTCGACGGCGAGGGTGGAGGCGTAGCCCTCGTCGCACAGCACGACGATCCGCAGGTCGTGGCCCGTGGCCTCGGGGACGCGGTGGCTGCCCCGCGGGTCGAGCCGCCACTCCAGTTCGTTGCGCTCGATCACCAGGGCGCCCGGGACCAGGCCGTCCCGGTCCCGCAGGGCGGCGTACCGGGTGTCGACCAGCAGGGCGTCGCCCGCCTCGGCGGCGTCGTGGGCGGCACGCGGGCCGATGCGGTCGTAGCCGCTCCGGACGCGTTCCAGCAGGGCGTCGATTCCGACGGGAGCGCTCACTGCCAGTCCTCCGGGCGTTCGACCTGCTCCAGGCGCAGTGTGTCGCCGCTGCGGCTGTAGCGGCGGATCAGGGGCAGGGGCGGGTGGTACACGTGCACGGAGACGGCGTGGCGGTCGGCCGAGACGTTCAGGACCTCGTGGAGGTGGTCGCGGCCGAAGGCACGCCCCTGGCCGGTCGGCAGTCTGCGGATCCGGTCGACCCCGTCGGCGAGTTCCAGGGTCTTCCAGCCGCCGGTGGGCAGCCGGGCGGCGAGGGCGTGCTCCGTGAGTTCGCCCGCCGCGGTGACGAACGCGCCCACGGAGTCGGCGTGGTCGTGCCAGCCGGTGCCCGTGCCGGGGGGCCAGCCGATCAGCCAGGCCTCACTGCCGTCGGGGCCGGGCAGCCGGACCCAGGTGCGCTCCTCGGGATCGAGGGTCAGGGAGGCGATCAGCTCGGGGTCGGCGGCGACGGACTCGGCGAAGCCGAGGAGGTCGGCGGGGGTGGGGGCGGGGGCCTCTCCGGCCCCGGGTGGGGGCGTGTGGGCAGGGGAGGGCGCGGTGGTGGAGACAGACACGGTGACCGTCCTGGGAGTTCGCGAACGCGCGCGGGCGTGATGACGCGGCGCGCGGAAGGGAGACGAGGCGAAGTCAGCAGGAAGGGCGACACACGCAGCCCGCGTAGCGGACGAGGTCCATATGGACCCTCCGCCACAGGCGCACATCGGTGTCGGTCACGGTCCGGAGTACACCACGCCGGTGCGGGCCGGTCAATTCACCGTCGTCATGCGGACGGGGGTGTCGACCGGCGGTGCGCGCGCCGTGCGCCGGGCCGCTCGGCACGGGTCCACCGGCCCGACGCCGTGGCCCGCCCGGCCTGCGCGTACTCCGGGCCCCTCGTTCCCGGGCCGTGCCCTCGTCGCCCGTTCCCGCCGACCCACGCTGCCCGCCCGCACCACTCTTGGGCCGCATCACCCCGGGCCCCTCGCTCGCGCCGTCCGGGCCGCACCCGCCGCCTCCCACGGAGCAGCGCCACCCGGCCGGCCCCGCCCCGGGACCGCACAGATCCTGGCCCCGGCGCGTCCGGACGCCCTGCCCCGTCCGTCCCCCCGCCCTGCCCCGCCGCCTGCTCCTGAGCATGCGCCCTCGGGGTTCCGCCACGCCCAGGGCTGCACAGGCTCTCGGCCTGCCCGTCGGCGCCTCCGGCCTCGGCGCACCTTTGCACCGTCGCGCCGCCGGTGCCTCCGGTCTGCTCCTGGGCACGCGTCATCGGGCCCGTTCCGTCCCCGTGCCGCACAGAACCCTCGGCCTGCCCCGTCCGTATCGTCGCCCTCGGCGCACCCCTGCACCGTCGCGCCGTCAGCGCCTCCGGTCTGCCCCTGAGCATGCGTCAGGGCCCGTTCCGCCCGGGGACTGCACTGGCTCTCGGCCTGCCCCGTCCGTATCGCCGGCCTCGGCGCACCCTTGCACCGTCGCGCCGTCAGCGCCTCCGGTCTGCTCCTGAGCACGCGTCATCGGGCCCGTCCCGTCCCCGTGCCGCACAGAACCCTCGGCCTGCGCCGTCCGCATCGCAGATCACGGCGGCCCCTGGACCGTCCCGTTGTCGGCGCCTCCGGCCTGCCCCTGCCCCTGCCGCGTCGCGCGCTCGCCCGTACCTACGGCACTCGCCCGCGACTACGGCCCGGCCCCGCCCCCGAGTCGTACCGCCCCCGGGAGGAAGTCCGGACCCCGCCCGTCCGTCTCCGGAGGGGGAGTCGCCCTCCGCTCATCCACTCCCGGCGGGGCACCGCTCACCGCGCCCGCCTCACCGCGTCCCCGTGGCGGTCTCCGACTCCGTCCCCGTGCCGCCGTCCGCGGCCCCGTCCGCCGCCGGCCCGTCCGTGGCCGGGGGCGTCTCCGGGACGGGCTCCGGCCGTGTCCCACCGTCGGGCTCCGGGGCCGTGGCCGGGGTGCCGCCCAGCGCGGTCTCGGCCGCCGTGTACAGGTCGGCCGGGCGCACGCCGTTGAGCGCCGTCACCAGATGGCCGTCGGGACGGACGAGCAGGACGGTGTGGGCGGCGGCGCCCGGATAGCTCTCGGTGACCAGCAGTTCGGCGCGGCAGGGCAGCGCGGTGACCGCCGCCGCCAGCCGGGGCATGACCCCGGCGGTCATCCAGTGCCTGCGCTCCCACACGCCCGTGCCCGGCGCGACCAGCACGACCAGCAGGGCACCCCGCCCGAACCGGTCCCGCAGCCGCACGAAGGTGCCGTCCTCCGCCGTGACCCGGACGTCGGTGACCGGGGACCCCGGCGCGGTGTCGACGTCGGTGGTGCCGTCGAGGTCCCCCGGCGCGAGCGGGGAGTCGCCGTAGGTGCCGAGGGCACCGAGGCCGCCCCGGCCCAGGTGGCCGTCGGCGAGCAGCGCGTCGTGGCCCCGGCCGGCGCCGGGGACGTAGGAGCGCAGGCCCCCGCCGCCGCGCACCTGCGGCAGGTGCTGGTCGGCGCTGCGCAGCCGGGCGGCGACGGCGCCCCGGCGTTCGTGCTGGTAGCTGTCGAGGAGCGCCTCGTGGTGGCCGTGGTGCCAGGCGAGGGCCAGTTTCCAGGCGAGGTTGTCGGCGTCCCGCAGCCCCTCCTCCAGCCCCTGGGTGCCCAGTGCGCCGAGCAGGTGCGCGGCGTCCCCGGCGAGCAGGACGCGGCCCGCCCGCCAGCGCCGGGCCAGCCGGTGGTGGACGGTGTGGACACCGGTGTCGAGGAGGTCGTAGGCCGGGGTGGAGCCGCCGGACCAGCCGGTGAGGGTCTCGCGGATCCGGTTGACCAGCAGTTCGGGGGTGACGAGGTCCTTGCCGGGCGGCAGCAGCCAGTCGAGCCGCCAGACGCCGTCCGGCAGCGGCCGGCCGACGATCTCCCCGGCCGAGGGGCCCGAGCTGCGCCAGGGGGGCTGCCGGTGCAGCAACGCCTGTCCGGGCCAGGGGAGTTCGGTGCGCAGGGCGGCCACGGCGTAGCGCTCCACCGCGGTGCGGCCGGGGAAGCGGACGTCCAGCAGCTTGCGCACGGTGGAGCGGGGCCCGTCGCAGCCGACCAGATGGCTGCCACGCCACCAGGTGCCCTCCGGGCCGCGGGTGTGGACCGTGACGCCCCCCGGCTCCTGCTCGACGGCGTCCACGCGGCTGTTGGCGGCGGTCCGCACGAGGGGATGGCCGGCCAGGGCGGTGCGCAGCGCGCCGGTCAGCTCGTGCTGGGCGAGGTGCAGGGGGCCGGGGGCGTCGTCGTCGAAGACGGTCTCGCGGATCACCTGTCCGCGCCGGGAGGACCGCCATCCGGCCCAGTGCAGCCCCCGCCGCGACAGGGAGGTGCCGGTGAGCCGTTCGAGGAGAACGGTGGTCTCCTCGCGCAGCACGACGGTGCGCGCGGGCCGCGGTTCGTCCTTGCCGGGGCCCTCGTCGAGGACGACGCAGGGCACCTCCTGGCGTGCCAGGGCCAGGGCGAGCGTGAGCCCGACGGGCCCCGCCCCGACGATGATCACCGGGTCCACGGTGCTGCGCCCCCTGTCCGTGACGGAGCAGGTGAACAGGGTGGGGGAGCGGGGTGCGCGATCACAGAACGTATGCAACCCATTGCCGCTGCTTGCGTCAAGTGACGGAGGCGGCGGTGACCGGGCCGCCGCCTCCGTCGATGGTCCTACGAGGTGACCGGTGGTCAGGCGTTCGCCCCGCCGACCGGGTCGGCCGCCGGGAGCACGGCCCCGGAGGAGCGCTTGCCCCGCCGCAGCCGCCGCTCCAGCCAGCCCGCGAAGCTGGTGAGCGCGAAGTTGAACGCGATGAAGAGGACCGCCACGACGGTGTAGCTGGCGATGATGTTGGCGCCGTAGTAGGCGCTCATCGTGTTGGCCGAGGAGAGCAGTTCGGGGAAGGTGAGGACGGCGCCGCCGAGCGCGGTGTCCTTCACGATGACGACGAGCTGGCTGACGATGGCGGGCAGCATCGCGGTGACCGCCTGCGGCAGCAGGATCAGCCGCATGACCTGGTTCTTGCGCATGCCGATCGCCATCGCGCCCTCGCCCTGGCCCTTGGGCAGGGACAGGATTCCGGCCCGGACGATCTCGGCGAGGACGGCGGCGTTGTAGAGGACCAGGCCCGTGACGACCGCGTAGAGCGGGCGCTCGTCGGTGCTGACGCCGGTGTACTCGGAGAAGAGCGCCAAGCCGAAGATCATCAGGACGAGCACCGGGATGGCCCGGAAGAACTCGACGACGACCGCGGCCGGGACGCGGATCCAGGCGTGGTCCGAGAGCCGGGCCATGCCGAGCACGGCGCCGAGCGGCAGGGCGATGACCATGGCGAGCGCCGCGGCCTTCAGGGTGTTCCGCAGACCGGGCCAGAGGTACGTCGACCAGGGCTCGGTGCTGGTGAGGAACATCTTCCACTGGTCCCACTCCAACTGCCCCTTCTCGTCCAGGGTGGTGACGACCCACCACAGGACGGCGGCGGCGGCGAGCAGGAAGACGACCGTGAGGACCACGTTGCGCCGCTTGGCGCGGGGGCCCTGGGCGTCGTAGAGGACGGAACTCATCGCTTCACCGCCACCTTCTTGCCCAGCCAGCCGAGGAACAGGCCGGTCGGCAGGGTCAGCACCACGAAGCCGAAGGCGATGACCGCCGCGATCAGCAGCAACTGGGCCTCGTTCTCGATCATTTCCTTCATCAGCAGCGCGGCCTCGGCGACCCCGATGGCGGCGGCCACCGTGGTGTTCTTGATCAGCGCGATCAGCACGTTCGCCAGGGGGACGACGGACGAGCGGAACGCCTGGGGCAGCACCACCAGGCGGAGCACCTGGGTGAAGCCGAGCCCGATGGCCCGTGCCGCCTCCGCCTGGCCGACCGGCACCGTGTTGATGCCGGAGCGCAGCGCCTCGCAGACGAAGGACGAGGTGTAGAGGATCAGCCCCAGGACGGCGAGCCGGAAGTTGATCGTCTCGAACTCCGTCGCGCCCAGGCTGATGCCCAGGGACTGGTTCAGGCCCAGGGACGTGAACAGGATGATGACGGTCAGCGGAATGTTCCGCACGACGTTCACGTACGCGGTACCGAAGCCGCGCATCAGCGGCACCGGGCCGACGCGCATGGCGGCCAGGACGGTGCCCCAGATCAGGGAGCCGACGGCCGAGAGCACAGCGAGCTGCACTGTCGTCCAGAAGGCTCCCAACAGGTCGTAACCCTCAAGAAAGTCGAACACGATCTCCCGCGCTTCCGGGTGTAGGGGTGCCCGCCCCGGTGCGCCGCCCCGTCCGCGGGGCGGCACACCCTGTCAGGCGCGGTCTCAGCTCTTGATGTCGCCGATCTTCGGCGCGGGCTCGTTCTTGTAGCCGGCCGGGCCGAGGTTGGCGTCCACGGCCTTCTGCCAGGAGCCGTCTGAGACCATCTCCTCCAGGGCCTTGTTGATCCGGTCCTTGAGGTCGCTGCCCTTCTTGACGCCGATGCCGTAGTTCTCGTTGGTCAGCTTGAAGCCGCCGAGCTTGAACTTGCCCTTGAACTGGGCCTGCGAGGCGTACCCGGCGAGGATGGAGTCGTCGGTGGTCAGCGCGTCGACGGCGCCGTTCTGGAGGCCGGGCAGGCAGGCCGAGTACGTCGGGTAGGGCTGGAGCTGGGCCTTGGGCGCCAGCTTGTCCTTGACGTTCTGGGCGGACGTCGAGCCGGTGACGGAACAGAGCTTGGCGCTGTTGAGGTCCTCCGGCGACTTGATGCCGTCCTCGTCGGCGCGGACCAGCACGTCCTGGTGGGCCAGCAGGTAGGGGCCCGCGAAGTCGACCTTCTCCTGGCGCTGGGGGGTGATCGAGTAGGTGGCGGTGATGAAGTCGACGTCGCCGCGCTGGAGCATGGTCTCGCGGTCGGCGCTCTTGGACTCGCGCCACTCGATCTGGCCCGCGGAGTAGCCGAGCTTCTCGGCGACGTACGTGGCGACGTCCACGTCGAAGCCCGCGTAGCCGTTGGGGGTCTTCTGGCCGAGGCCCGGCTGGTCGAACTTGATGCCGATGGTGATCTTCTTGCCGCCGCCGGAGGAGCCGCTGTCCTTGTCGTCGCTGCCGCAGGCGGTGACGGACAGGGCGAGGGCGAGGACGGTGGCCGACGCGGCGGTGACCTTGAGGAGCTTCATGGGGAACATCCTTTGACGGCGATCGGGAGGGATCGGGCGGTCGGACGGTCGGGGGACGACGGCCGGCGCCGGTACGGGCCGGCGGCCGGAGAACCGGCGACGGGGAGGGCCGACGGGGGGCGGTGCCCGGGGGGAGGGCGGCCCCGGGGGGAGGGCGGCGCCGGGAGGGGCGCCGGGCGGTCAGTGGTGGAGGATCTTCGACAGGAAGTCCTTCGCGCGGTCGCTGCGGGGCGCGCTGAAGAACTGGTCCGGCGCGGCCTCCTCGACGATCCGGCCGTCCGCCATGAACACCACGCGGTTGGCGGCAGAGCGGGCGAACCCCATCTCGTGCGTGACCACGACCATGGTCATGCCGTCCTGGGCGAGCTGCCGCATGACCTCCAGCACCTCGTTGATCATCTCCGGGTCGAGTGCCGAGGTCGGCTCGTCGAAGAGCATCACCTTCGGGCCCATGGCCAGTGCCCGGGCGATGGCCACGCGCTGCTGCTGCCCGCCGGAGAGCTGGGCGGGGTACTTGTCGGCCTGCGCGCCCACGCCGACCCGGTCCAGCAGCTCGCGGGCCCTCTCCTCGGCCCTGGCCCTCTCCACCCGGCGGACCTTGGTCTGGCCCAGGGTGACGTTCTCCAGCACGGTCTTGTGCGCGAAGAGGTTGAAGGACTGGAAGACCATGCCGACGTCGGCCCGCAGCCGGGCCAGCTCCCTGCCCTCCTGGGGCAGCGGCCGGCCGTCGATCACGATGGACCCGGAGTCGATGGTCTCCAGCCGGTTGATCGTGCGGCACAGCGTGGACTTCCCGGACCCGGAGGGCCCGATGACCACGACGACCTCGCCGCGGGTGATGGTCAGATCGATGTCCTGGAGCACGTGCAACGCGCCGAAGTGCTTGTTGACGCTCTTCAGGACGACCAGATGGTCGGTCGGGACCGCGTCCTCCTCGGCCGCCGCTACTTCGGTCATCGCTCTCGGGCTCCGTCCTCCTCGGTGTCCGGTGGACAGTAGTGACCGGCAACGAGCCGCGTCTTCACATCTGAGGGGAATCTGAGCATCACGATCCGATAGCAATCGGACACGTGTCGTAGCGCGGGTGACCGGGAGCGTATCGGCCGGGTAACGTCGGGCGGCCCGGCGGAGGAAGCACTTGACGACGTCCCCCCGCTCCGGCATCACTGCACGGGGCACCCGCGCGCCGGCCCGCCCCGCGGCCCCGCCCGTCCCGTCGTCCGAACCGACCGGATCCCATGGCCGTGAACCGAAGGAGGCCCGGATGAGAGTGCTGCTCGTCGAGGACGACAACCACGTCGCCGCCGCGCTGTCCGCCGTCCTGGCCCGGCACGGCCTCGACGTCACCCACGCGCGCAACGGCGAGGAGGCCCTGCGGGCCCTCGTCCCGGACGCCGACCGCTTCGACGTCGTCCTGCTCGACCTCGGCCTGCCCGACCAGGACGGCTACGAGGTCTGCGGCGGCATCCGCAAGCGCACCGCCACCCCGGTGATCATGGTCACCGCCCGCTCCGACGTGCGCTCCCGCATCCACGGCCTGAACCTCGGCGCCGACGACTACGTGGTCAAGCCGTACGACACCGGGGAACTGCTCGCCCGCATCCACGCCGTCAGCCGCCGCACCGCCCACGAGGAGAGCACCGGCCCCGTCGGGACCGTGCTGCGCCTCGGCGCCGTCCGGGTCGAGCTGCCGACCCGGCAGGTCACCGTGGAGGGGGCGGTCGTCCAGCTCACCCGCAAGGAGTTCGACCTGCTCGCCCTGCTCGCGCAGCGCCCCGGGGTCGTCTTCCGCCGGGAGCAGATCATCAGCGAGGTGTGGCGCACCAGTTGGGAGGGGACCGGGCGGACCCTGGAGGTGCACGTGGCCTCGCTGCGCTCCAAGCTGCGGATGCCGTCGCTCATCGAGACCGTCCGCGGCGTCGGCTACCGCCTCGTCGCACCCGGCACCTAGCGGGGTCCGGTGCGCACCCGTCTGCTCCCGCTGCTGATCGTCCTGATGGCGGCCGTGCTGCTCGCCCTCGGGGTGCCGCTCGGCATCAGCGTCGCCCGCGCCGGGCAGCAGCGGGTCGTCGTCGACCGGATCGACGACACGGCGCGCTTCGCGGCCCTCGCCCAGTTCGTCACCGAGGACGCCTCGGGCGGCTCCCGCCGCACCACCACGGACGAGCGCCGGGAGACCCTGCGCGCCGAACTCACCAGCTACCACGAGGTCTACGGCATCCGGGCCGGGGTCTACTACCGCAACCAGGTCCCCATGGCCAACGCCCCCACCACCTGGTTCCTGCCGCCCGACGGCGAGGTCCGGGACGCCTTCGACGAGGCCCTGCTCAGCCGCCGCAGCCACGACCCGGAGCAGGTCTGGCCCTGGCAGGACGGGCGGCTCGTGGTCGCCTCACCGGTCATACGCGACGGTGACGTCGTCGCCGTCGTCGTCACCGAGTCGCCCACCGACGCGATGCGCTCGCGCACCCTGCACGGCTGGCTGGTCATCGGCGCCGGGGAGTTCGCGGCCGTGCTGCTCGCGGTCGGCGCCGCGCTCCGGCTGACCGGCTGGGTGCTGCGGCCGGTGCGGGTGCTCGACGCCACCACCCACGACATCGCCACCGGGCGGCTCAGGTCCCGTGTCGCGCCCTCCGGGGGGCCGCCCGAACTCCGGCGCCTGGCCCGGTCGTTCAACGAGATGGCCGACCACGTCCAGGACGTCCTGGAACAGCAGCGGGCCTTCGTCGCGGACGCCTCCCACCAACTGCGCAACCCCCTCTCCGCACTGCTGCTCCGGATCGACCTGCTCGCCCTGGAACTGCCCGAGGACAACGAGGAGATCGCCTCCGTCCGGGCCGAGGGCAAACGCCTGGCCCGCGTCCTGGAGGACCTGCTCGACCTGGCGCTGGCCGAGCACACCGAGGCCGATCTGAGCACCACCGACATCGGCGCCCTCGCCGCCGAACGCGTCGCCGCGTGGGCCCCCACCGCCGCGGCCCAGGGCGTCCGGCTGACCGGCGACTGCCCGCCCACCACCGGCTGGGCCGACCCGGTCGCCCTCTCCAGCGCCCTGGACGCCGTGATCGACAACGCGGTGAAGTTCACCCCGCCGGACGGGGAGGTGCGGGTCGCGGTCGCCTCCACCGGCGGGGCCGCCACCGTCCGGGTCACCGACGACGGTCCCGGGCTCACCGACGCGGAGCTGGCCCGGGTCGGGGACCGCTTCTGGCGCAGCGGCCACCACCAGAACGTCAAGGGCTCCGGCCTCGGCCTGTCCATCTGCCGGGCCCTGCTCGCGGCGGGCGACGGCACCGTCGGCTTCGGCCACCGCGACCCGCACGGGCTGGAGGTGACGGTCACCGTGCCGCGCACGGCCCCCCCGGCGCCGGGCCGCGGCCCTACGGCTTGACCGAGCGGTAGTAGCGCCGGGCGCCCTCGTGCAGGTCCAGGGGGTCGGTGTAGATCGCGGTGCGCAGGTCCACCAGTTGCGCCGAGTGGACGTGGGCGCCGATGCCGTCGCGGCTGTCCAGCACCGTGCGGGTCAGCCACTCGGTCAGCCGGGGGTCGACGTCCTCGCGGGTCACCAGCAGGTTGGAGACGGCCATCGTGGGCACCACGGCCCCGTTCTGCACGGCCGGGTAGGCCGACTCCGGCATGTTGGTCGCCCGGTAGTAGCGGGTGGCGCCGCCGTACGCGTGCAGCTTGGCGACGAGGTCCTCGCCGATCGGCACGAAGCGGAAGGCGCCGGTCTCGGCGATCCGCTTCAGTCCGTCCGTCGGCAGCCCGCCCGACCAGAAGAACGCGTCCAGCTCCGTGCCCAGCCGGCCCGGACCGGTGTCGATGCCGTCCTCGCGGGCCGTGATGTCCCGGTCCGGGTCGATGCCCGACGCCCGCAGCACCCGGGTCGCGATCAGCCGCACCCCCGAGTGCGGCAGCCCTATGGCCACCCGCTTGCCCCGCAGGTCGGCCACGGTGCGGATGTCCGAGCCGGACGGCACCACGAGCTGCACGTAGTCGTCGTAGAGCCGGGTGACCCCGCGCAGCCGGTCGGCCCCGGGCCCGCCGTCGAGCCGGTACGTCTCCACCGCGTCGGCGGCGGCGATGGTGAAGTCGGCCTTCCCGGAGGCCACCCGCTCCACGTTCTCCTGCGATCCGGCGCTCGTCAGCAGCCGCACGTCGAGGCCCGGCATGTCCTTGCGCAGCTCGGCGCGGAGCAGCTCGCCGTACTT
This sequence comes from Streptomyces sp. NPDC107521, assembly GCF_055598485.1. NCBI lineage: Bacteria > Bacillati > Actinomycetota > Actinomycetes > Kitasatosporales > Streptomycetaceae > Streptomyces > Streptomyces sp. NPDC107521. The sequence goes on along the minus strand of NZ_JBVKAT010000008.1, from coordinate 245,476 downwards.
CTGGTAGACGCCCGCCCTGGTGCCGGTGCTGAAGGTGACCGTCCCGCCCGGCGGCTTCTCGCCCAGCGGCAGCAGCCACGCCAGCAGCAGCCCCAGGGCGACGACGACGGCCGTGCCCAGGAGCGCGGCGCGCAGGCGCGGCCGGGGGAACGAGAGGGACATGCGGGCGATCCTGCCAGCCCGGCCCCGGGCTGAACAGGGCCGGGCCGCAGGCGGCCGCGTCCCGGGTCCGTCCGGGCGGGGCGGGTCGCCGGGGGCGTGTTCCGGGTCTGTCCAAGGGGGGGCGGGCCGTCGGGGGCTGTGTTCCGGGTCCGTCGGGGCGGGGTGGGCTGCCGGGGCCCGTGTTCCGGGCCCGTACCCCGACCCGACCCGACCCCGCGTCCCCGGCCCGCGTCCGGACCAGGGCCCGCCTCCCGCACGCGCGCCCGTGCACCGCGTCGGCGGTCACGGCCGCGCGCGTCCTCGCAGCCTGACGGCCGGACGGCCGGATCCCGTACGGGAACCGGCCGTCACCGCCGCTCGCTACAGTCGTCGGCATGAGCAACCCCTCACCCGCCGACCTCGTCCGCGCCTTCCACCTCGCCCTCGGCCTGGACGCCCGCGCCACCCCGGCCGAGGTCCCCCCGGACCTGGCCGCGCAGCGGGGACGGCTGCTCGCCGAGGAGGCGGCCGAGGTCGCGGAGGTCGCCGTCGGCGGCCCCCTGGACCGGCTGGCGCACGAACTGGCCGACGTGGTCTACGTCGCCTACGGCACCGCCCTCGTCCACGGCATCGACCTCGACGCAGTGATCGCCGAGGTGCACCGCTCCAACATGACCAAGCTGGGGCCCGACGGACGCGTGGCCCGCCGGGCCGACGGCAAGGTGCTCAAGGGCGACCACTACACCGCGCCCGACGTGGCCGCCGTACTGCGCGGCCAGGGCTGGAACCCGCCCGCGCCGGACGCCTGACCGGCCCCGGGGGCACCTGCCGGTGGCCGGGACGGCCCCCCCGGGAAGCCCGGAGCCTCAGCGCTCCCGGGCCCCGCAGCCCCAGTACCCCGGCGCGAGCACGGTCCCCGCTCCGGCAGGCCCATGGGGCGCAGCCGGCCGCGGGGACTCCGCCGGACGCACGCGCAGGGCCCCGCCGCACGCGCCCGGCGTCCTCCGCGCCATGGGCTCAGTCGCCCACCGACGCCTCCGCGCCCGTCGGCCGCGCCGCCGCCCCGACCGGCCCGCCGGGGCCGTCCGGGTTGCCGCGCCGCGGCCAGAACCGGGTCGCCAGCGGCTCGGTGAACCGGGCCGTGAGCGGGCCCAGGACCACCAGGATCAGCACGTACGCCGTGGCCAGCGGGCCCAGCGACGGCTCGATGCCGGCCGACACCGCGAGCCCCGCGATGACGATGGAGAACTCGCCGCGCGCCACCAGCGCGCCGCCGGCCCGCCAGCGGCCCTTCACGGAGATCCCCGCGCGCCGCGCCGCCCAGTAACCGGTGGCGATCTTCGTCAGCGCGGTCAGCAGTGCCAGCGCCAGCGCGGGCAGCAGCACCGGCGGGATGCTGGCCGGGTCGGTGTGCAGGCCGAAGAAGACGAAGAAGACGGCGGCGAACAGGTCCCGCAGCGGGCTCAGCAGCGTGTGCGCGCCCTCCGCGACCTCCCCGGACAGCGCGATGCCGACCAGGAACGCGCCGACCGCCGCCGACACCTGGAGCTGCTGGGCGACGCCCGCCACGAGGATCGTCAGCCCGAGCACCACCAGGAGCAGCTTCTCCGGGTCCTCGCTGGAGACGAACCGCGAGATCAGCCGCCCGTAGCGGACGGCCACGAACAGCACCAGACCGGCGGCGCCCAGCGCCACGGCCAGGGTGATGCTGCCGGTCATCAGACCGGCGCCCGCCACCAGCGCCGTGACGATCGGCAGGTACACCGCCATCGCCAGGTCCTCCAGGACCAGCACGCTGAGGATCACCGGCGTCTCGCGGTTGCCGACCCGGCCGAGATCGCCGAGCACCTTCGCGATCACCCCGGACGACGAGATCCAGGTCACGCCCGCCAGCACCACGGCGGCCACCGGGCCCCAGCCCAGCAGCAGCGCCGCCACCGCGCCCGGCACGGCGTTCAGGGCGCAGTCGACGAGACCGGCGGGATAGTGCGACTTGAGGTTGGTGACCAGGTCACCGGCCGTGTACTCCAGGCCGAGCATCAGCAGCAGGAGGATGACGCCGATCTCGGCGCCGGTGGCGACGAACTCCTCGCTCGCGCCCAGCGGCAGCAGCCCGCCCTCGCCGAAGGCCAGGCCCGCCAGCAGGTACAGCGGGATGGGGGAGAGCTGGTAGCGGCCGGCGAACCGGCCGAGCAGCCCCAGCCCCAGGATGATGGAACCGAACTCGATCAGCAGAACCGCGGAATGCACCGGCTCACTCCTGCTCGAGTATCGCGGCGGCGGCGTCGACGCCCTCACGGGTGCCGATGACGATCAAGGTGTCACCACCCATGACACGGAAGTCGGGAGCCGGTGACGGGATGGCCTCCGCGCGGCGCAGCACCGCCACGACCGACGCGCCGGTCTCGGTGCGCATCCGGGTGTCGCCGAGCAGCCGCCCGTTCCACCGGGAGAGCGCCGCGACCTCGATGCGCTCGGCCACCAGCCCCAGGTCCGTGGTGTAGAGCAGGCTGGCGCTGTGGTGCGACGGCTTCAGCGCGTCGATCAGCGCGCCCGCCTCCGGCGCGGCCAGCCGCAGCGAGTGGGCGCAGGAGTCGGGATCGTCGGCCTGGTACACGTTCACCGTGCGGGCGCCGTCGCGGTGCGCCACCACCGACACGTGACGATGCTCACGGGTCACCAGGTCGTACTGGACCCCGATGCCCGGTAGTGGCGTCGCCCTCAGGCGTGGAGCGGACACGAGTCTTCCCCTCGTTCGTTCAGCAGGTTTCCACCGCGTCCGGTGCGCGCACGCGCGCGTTCGCGGCGTCGCCATGCTGTCATCCGCACGTACGGTGGCGATATGGGTGTCGTGACGGATATACGCAGCGGGCCGCGGTCGACAAGGCTGACGGAGGCCGAGTCGTGGGCGGAATCCGGGAGGAGCGGGAAGAGGACCGTGTCGTTGTTCTGGCGGATCTTCTCGCTCAACGCCGTCGGCCTCGTCGTCGCCACCGCCCTGCTGATGGGCCCCGTCACCGTGTCCACCCCGACCATGGCGCACGAGGCGCTGGCGCTGCTCGTCGGCCTCACCGCCCTGCTCGTGGGCAACGCCGTCGTCCTGCGCCTCGGGCTCGTCCCGCTGCGCCGGCTCGGCGGCGCCATGAGCACCGCCGACCTGCTGGTTCCCGGCGCCCGCCCCGAGGTGTCCGGGCCCGCGGAGGCCGCCGAGCTGATCGCCACCTACAACACGATGCTCGACCGCCTCCAGGCCGAGCGCGCCGCCGGGCCGGGCCGGGCGCTCCAGGCCCAGGAGCGCGAGCGGCACCGCATCGCCCGGGAGCTGCACGACGAGGTCGGCCAGACCCTGACCGCCGTCCTGCTCCAGCTCAAGCGGGTGGCCGACCGGGTCCCGGACGACCTGCGCGAGGAGGTCTCGCTCGCCCAGGAGGCCACCCGGGCCGGTCTGGACGAGATCCGCCGCATCGCCCGGCGGCTGCGGCCCGGCGTGCTGGAGGAACTGGGGCTGGCCAGCGCCCTGCGCTCGCTGGCCGCCGAGTTCACCCACCACGGCCTCACCGTGGGCCACCACGTCCACGGCGATCTGCCCCCGCTCAGCTCCGAGGCGGAGCTGGTGGTCTACCGGGTCGCCCAGGAGGGCCTCACCAACACCGTCCGGCACGCCGGGGCCGACCGGGCGGAGCTGCGCCTGAGCGCGCTGCCCGGCGGCGGCGTCGAGCTGCTCGTCCGCGACAACGGCGTCGGTACGGGCCGGGCCCCCGAGGGCACCGGCATCCGGGGCATGCGGGAGCGGGCCCTGCTGATCGGCGCCGAGCTGCACCTCCGGCCCGCCCCGGGCCGGGGCACCGACGTCCTGCTGCGCCTGCCCGCGCCCCCGGTTGCCGCGCCGGACCGGACCCCGGGGGAGTCCGCCCCCGCGGCCGTCCCGGCGGACCCGGCCGCCGCGACGGCCGGTACCGGAGCCGGGGCCGTCGGCGGCGAAGCGCGCACGGGCGCCGGTGCCGCCGCCGGTGCCGGGCTCGGGCCCCCGGGCGTACCCCCGGGCGGAGAACCGACCGGAGAACGACCCCGATGACCGCACCACCCCCCATCCGCGTCCTGCTCGCCGACGACCACACCCTCGTACGCCGGGGGGTGCGGCTGATCCTGGACGGCGAACCCGATCTGAGGGTCGTGGCCGAGGCCGGTGACGGCGCCGAGGCCGTCGCGGCGGCGCGGGCCACCCCCGTGGACCTCGCCGTGCTCGACGTCGCCATGCCCCGCATGACCGGGCTCCAGGCGGCCCGTGAACTCTCCCGCCGCCTCCCCGAGCTGCGCATCCTGATCCTCACCATGTACGACAACGAGCAGTACTTCTTCGAGGCGCTCAAGGCCGGGGCCTGCGGGTACGTCCTCAAGTCGGTCGCGGACCGGGATCTGGTCGAGGCGTGCCGGGCGGCCGTCCGCGACGAACCGTTCATCTACCCCGGGGCCGAGCGCGCCCTCGTCCGCTCCTATCTGGAGCGGCTGCACCGGGGCGACGGCGGCCCGCTGCCCGAGCGGCCGATCACCGAGCGCGAGGAGGAGATCCTCAAGCTCGTGGCAGAGGGCCACACCAGCAAGGAGATCGGCGAACTGCTCTTCATCAGCGCCAAGACGGTGGAACGGCACCGCGCCAACCTCCTGCAGAAGCTGGGCGTCCGCGACCGCCTGGAACTCACCCGGTACGCGATCCGGGCCGGTCTGATCGAGCCCTGACGGCCCCGGCCGGAGGACGGGCGCCCCGACGGCGGCGGTCCGGCGGCGGTCCGGGGGCGGTCGGGGGCTGCGCGGCCGGACCGGAGGGGCCCGGGGCGCCGCCGCCCCTCCTGGCGGCGGCCGGGGTCACCGCGACGGCCTACCCTTGTCCGCATGACCGTCAGCACCGACCGGAGCCCTGCCGTGGACGTCCCGTCCCCCCGGACCTACGAAGTACGCACCTACGGGTGCCAGATGAACGTCCACGACTCCGAGCGATTGTCCGGACTGCTGGAGGACGCCGGTTACGTCCGCGCCCCCGAGGGCTCGGACGGCGACGCCGACGTCGTGGTCTTCAACACCTGTGCCGTCCGCGAGAACGCCGACAACAAGCTGTACGGCAACCTCGGCCACCTCGCCCCCCGGAAGGCGAGCCGCCCCGGCATGCAGATCGCGGTAGGCGGCTGCCTGGCGCAGAAGGACCGCGACACCATTGTGAAGCGGGCGCCCTGGGTGGACGTGGTCTTCGGCACGCACAACATCGGCAAGCTGCCGGTGCTGCTGGAGCGCGCCCGCGTGCGGGAGGAGGCGCAGGTCGAGATCGCCGAGTCCCTGGAGGCGTTCCCGTCCACGCTGCCCACCCGGCGCGAGAGCGCCTACGCGGCCTGGGTCTCCATCTCCGTCGGCTGCAACAACACCTGTACCTTCTGCATCGTCCCGGCGCTGCGCGGCAAGGAGAAGGACCGCCGTCCCGGCGACATCCTCGCCGAGGTCGAGGCCCTGGTCGCCGAGGGCGTCTCGGAGATCACCCTGCTCGGCCAGAACGTCAACGCGTACGGCTCCGACATGGGCGACCGCGAGGCGTTCGGCAAGCTGCTGCGCGCCTGCGGGGCCGTCGAGGGCCTGGAGCGCGTCCGCTTCACCTCGCCGCACCCCCGCGACTTCACCGACGACGTGATCGCCGCGATGGCCGAGACGCCCAACGTGATGCCGCAGCTCCACATGCCGCTCCAGTCCGGCTCGGACCCGGTGCTGAAGGCGATGCGCCGCTCTTACCGGCAGGACCGCTACCTGGGGATCATCGAGAAGGTGCGGGCCGCCATCCCGCACGCGGCGATCACCACCGACATCATCGTGGGCTTCCCCGGCGAGACCGAGGAGGACTTCGAGCAGACCCTGCACGTCGTCCGCGAGGCCCGCTTCGCCCAGGCCTTCACCTTCCAGTACTCCAAGCGGCCCGGGACCCCGGCCGCCGGGATGGACGGCCAGATCACCAAGGCGGTCGTCCAGGACCGCTACGAGCGCCTGGTCGCCCTCCAGGAGGAGATCTCCTGGGAGGAGAACAGGAAGCAGGTCGGCCGCACCGTCGAGCTGATGGTCGCGGAGGGCGAGGGCCGAAAGGACGGAGCCACCCACCGGCTGTCCGGCCGCGCCCCCGACAACCGCCTGGTGCACTTCACCAAGCCCGGCCAGGAGGTCCGCCCCGGTGACGTGGTCACCGTCGCGATCACCTACGCCGCCCCGCACCACCTGCTGGCCGAGGGCGACGTCCTGGAGGTGCGCCGCACCCGCGCGGGCGACGCCTGGGCCAAGCGCAACGCCGCCGAGCAGGCCGGGCCCAAGGGCGTGATGCTCGGGCTGCCGGGCATCGGGGCCCCCGCGCCCCAGCCGGCCGCGGCGGGCGGCTGCGGCTGCGACTGACCGACGGGCGGCCACCCGCCGCCCCCGGGCCGTCACCCGCCCCCGGGCTGCCCCCGCCACCCGGGCCGCCCCACGCTGCCTCCGGCTCCCGGCTCCCGGCCCCCGGCCGCCTCCGCCGCGCGGTCCGACGGGCCGGGAACGGCCGCCACCCGCCGCCGGGCGGGGTGGGGACCACGGCGTGCCCCCGGCCGGACGGCCGGAAGGGCACCGTCCGCGCCACCGCCTCCTTCGAGGACGAGTACCACCGGTCCGCCCGGTCCGCCCGTCACCCGGCCCCGGCCCGGCCCGCCCCCGGGGTGCGCCGTGAAGCGGGCGGGCCGCGAGCGTCCGGTGGTTCACCTGCCGACTCCAGCGGGGGAGCCGGCGGCCGGGCCGGGCGGTCGCCGAGCCCGGCCCGGGCAGTCCTCGGGCGGGACCGGGCAGGGCCGGTGCCGTGAGTCCGGGTGTCACGGAAACCGCCGAAGGCGCGCCCCTCGCGGACAGGACGGCCTCGGCCCCACGGCGGGAGGACGGCCCGGCCCCCGCGTCACAGCAGGACCATGCCCACCGCGGCCGCCGCCGCCACGACCAGGACCCCCACGACGTTGACGGCCATGTCCCACTTCCAGGACCGGCGTTCGGCCTCGACGTCCAGGACGAGGACCGCCGGGTCGTCGGGGGCGTAGTGGATCGTGACGTCCCTGCCCCGCGATCCGGCGGGGTCCGGCAGTCCGGACGCGCAGTGGGCCGTGACGTCCCTGCCGTCGAGGGTGGTGAAGGCGACGACCGGTACCAGATGCGTGGAGGTGTGACCGTCGTCGTCGACGGTGACGCTCCTGAGCACGGCGACGACACGGCCCGGTACGGCGGCCATGCCGTCCAGCGCGGCGATACGGCGGTTCCGGTCGCGGACGTTCCCGGGCAGGTGGTACACGCCGGAGAGGGCCCACGGCCCGCAGAGGCCGAGCAGCGCCCACGGCCAGCCCCGGTCGATCGCGGCGACGGTGACCGCACCGGCGTAGACGAGGAGGAGCGCGAAGGTCGGCGGGCCGAGTCCGCGCCCGCCCCCGGAGGGGTGGTCGGCGAACCGGAAGGCGTGGGGCCTGCCGCGCGGGTAGTGGATCCCGACCTCCCGGCCCGTCCAGGCCACGCCGATCCTCTCGCCGCACCCGCCGTCGTTGGTGACCGTGAACTCCTGCCCGGTCGCAGGGTCCCGGAAGGAGACGACCACGGCTATCCCGTCCTTCGGGGAGCTGCCGTGCCGGGGCTCCCCGACCCGCTCGATCCGCCCCGTCACCCGGACCGTCCGCTGGGCCCGGGTCACCCCGGCCAGTGACCTCCCGTATCCGATCAGCGCCACCGCGCCGAACACGCCGCACCACAGCACCAGATACCCGTGCAGGTCCATCCGTCCCTCCTCCTGCCCCTTCGGCAGCCCACCGCCTCGGCGGCGCCGAGCATCCCCCTCGCCCGCGGAAGACGTGGTCCCCGTCCCCGGGCGCCTCAGTGTGCGGACGCGTGCCGAGCCACCCTGCCCCGTCCGTCCGCCTCCAGCGACGCCGTGCCCCCGTCCCCGGTCACGACGACCCTGATGACGAGGGAGCCGGTGAGCCGGTCGGCGGTCATCCGCCAGGTGTGCGGGGAGCCGCCCCCGAGCGCGGTGGTGGCCTCCTTCACCAGGGCGGACAGGCGATCGTGGGGCAAGGCGCGGGGGTCGAACCCCGGGGTGCGCGTGCCGGTCGGCGAGAAGACGACCGACAGCAGGCGCTCCTGCACGACGACGGTGAGCGCCCGGCGGGTGTCCCCCTCCTCGGTGAGCGAATCCAGAGCCCGGCCCAGCTCGCCCCGGTCGAGAAACGAGCGCCCCGGCCCCAGGGCGACGGTCGCGGACGCCGACGAGACCACCGTGGTCGACGACGTGGAGGAGACGGACGGCCGCGCGGCCGAGGGCGGCTTCGGCCCGCCGTCCCGGCCGGAGAGGTCCGCGCGGAAGAGCAGGACCACGGCGGCCGCACCGAGCAGCAGGCCGAGGGGTACGACGAAGCCGGGGGCACGGCCCTCCGGGGGCGCGGCGACTCCGGCCGTTCCGGGCACCGGGCCGAGGCGGGCCGAGGCCGCCCGGTCCTGCCACTCCGGCGTCGGCCGCTCGACGATCCGCGCCCGCCACGGCCGGTCCGGCGGGTACCGGACCACCACGACGCCGCGCGGCCGGTGGTCGGGCAGGTCCATGAGGTTGATGTCCTGCGTGATCTGCACCCGGTACGCGGGCCCGTCGTCCGGTACGACGGCGAGCCCGAACCGCACCGGAACCTCGCTCGTTCCGCCCCCGACAGCCTCCCGGCTCTCGATCACCGCGAGCGCCGTGCGGGGCACGACCGCCGCCTCCCGGGCGCGCCTCGGCGCACCGGCGAGGAACGACAGCAGCCCGTGGGCCGCGGGCAGTACCAGTCCCGTGACGAACAGGGGCGCGTTCTCCGTGATCCCGCCCACGACGAGCGCGGCGAGCGACGCCCCGGCCACGCCACCGGTCAGGACACCCCGGGCGAGCGCGACCGGAATGCCGTGCGTGGGCGGAGGCGCGCCCGTGGTGGTCGTCATACGGGAGATTGTGCTGGGCCCGGGTGACGGCCGGTAGACCGCGGGACGGCCTTCCGGCAGCCCGCGGGGGACCGTCCCGAGCGCCTCTCCGGGATGGTGCGGCACGGCGGCAGAAGTGTCACGGGCGGATCCGGCGTCGTCCGGCGGCCGGCCACCCCCCTGGATGGTCCTGGCTCGGCTCCCTCCGCCGGCTCGCCCGGCCCGCTGCCGCCCGCCCGGCCCGCTGCCGCCCGCTCGCCCGGCCCGCTGCCGCCCGCCCGCCCGGCCGCTGCCGGGCGTTCGCCGCGCGGGGCGCTCCGTGCGCCGTGGGTCCTCCGGGTCCGTCGGGGGAGCGCTGTGGGCCGCGGGCTCCGGTGGCGGGCGGCGGGCCCCGGCGGCGTTCGGGCCGCCGGCCGGAGGGCGCGCCGCCCGCCCCCCGGGCACGGGGCTACGCTGCCGGTCATGCTTGTCGCCGCCGCAGTCTGCCCCTGTCCGCCGCTCCTCGTCCCGGAGGTCGCCGCGGGTGCCGCACCGGAGCTGGAGGACGCGCGCACCGCGTGCGCGGACGCCCTGGGCGTGCTCGCCGCCGCCCGGCCCGGCCTGCTCGTGGTCGTGGGCCCCGGGGACGGCGCGGAGCCCGTGACCCATCCCGAGGGCGCCCGGGGCTCGTTCCGCGGCTTCGGCGTCGGCCTGGACGTACGGCTCGGCCGCGACCGGGGCACCCCGCGGGGCGGTCCGCTGCCGTACGGGCTCGCCGTGGGCGCCTGGCTGCTGGGCCGCGCCGGCCGGACCGACGCCCCGGTGGAGGGGCTCGCGGTGGGGGAGGAGCTGACGGCCGCGCGGTGCGCCGGGCTGGGCCGCGACCTCGCCGCACGCGCGGACCGCGTCGCCCTGCTCGTGCTGGGCGACGGCAGCGCGTGCCGCACCCTCAAGGCCCCCGGGTACCTCGACGAACGGGCGGAGCCCTTCGACGCGGCGGCGGGCCGGGCGCTGGGGGCGGCGGACGGACCCGCGCTCGCCGCGCTGGACCCGGGGACGGCCCGGGAGCTGAAGGTCTCCGGGCGGGCGCCCTGGCAGGTCCTCGCGGGGGCCGCCGAGGACGGTGACCTCGCGGGCACCGTCCTGTACGAGGACGCCCCGTACGGGGTGGGCTACTTCGTGGCCACCTGGTCGTAGCCCCCGCCGTCACCCACCCGGCCACTCTCCCGTCCGCCCGGCGGCGCACCGCGCGCTCCCGCCGCACCGGACCCGGACCCGGGCACGGCCGGTGCGCGGGCCGGGCTCCGGCGACCCGGGGCGCGCGCCCGGCGCCCCGGGCCCGGCTCCGGCCGCGCTCTCCCGGCCGGACGGGGACGACGCGGCGACCGGGCCCGGGACCCGGCCGTCACCGGCCCGACGGCCGGCCGCCGTCACCGGGCACCCGGCGACACCGCGCGCCCCCGGGCGGACCCCGCCCACCGGACCCGCCCCGCCCACCGGGCCGTCACCGCGCCCGCCCTCCCGCCCCGTGGGCGGAACGCCGGACGGCCCGGAACCGAGGGGTTCCGGGCCGTCCGCCGGGGCCGCCGCCGGAGCGGCGGTCACCGGGTGATCCGTGCCGTTCAGGACGACGGGGTGGACCCGGGCTTGTCACCGGGGGTGCCGGAGTCCGGCTTCGCCCCCGTGCCGCCCTGGGCCTCCTTGCCGTCGGCCTCCTTGTGCGCGAGGCGGTCCACGGCCTCCTTGGCCTTGCCCGTACCCGTCTGGATGCGGTCGCTGTACTTGCCCTTGGTCTTCTCGTCGACCGTCTTCGCCACCTTGTCGAGGCCGGCGTCGATCTTGTCCCCGTGCTGCTGCGCGAGATCCGAGACCTTCTCCTTCGCCGGACCCAGTTTGGCCTTGAAGTTGTCCATCAGACCCATGGTTGACCTTCCCTCGCCACGCGGTTACGTACGAGCGCCCTTGTCCGCCTCATGGTCGACGGCCTCCCCGGCGGACTGCTGCCGGGGAATCCCGACGGTGTCCGCGCCGGTCGTCCCGGCGGCCTCCGCCGCGCCCTCCTCCGCCGCGCGTCCGGGGACCGGGGTGCCGGACCCGGCCTCGGCGGCCGACGCCTCCTCCGTGGCGCTCGACCTCCGAAAGAGTCGTGCAAAAACGCCCATGTCAACTCCATACGTTACTCGTGCGGGCGGTCTCCCGGGGCGTCCGGTGCCTCCGTACGCGTGACCGGGCCGCCGCCCGGCGATCCGGGAGCGGAAACCTCGCAACGGGCAACGAGGCCGGTGGCGCCCTGTCACGTAACTCGATCGGGGGCAGGCCGGGAGGTTTGGGAGACTGGGGGAGTGAGCAGCGCACCCCCCACCCCCCGTGTCATCGCCGTCGTCGGTCCCACGGCGGCCGGAAAGTCCGATCTGGGCGTTTTCCTCGCCCAGGAGCTCGGCGGTGAAGTCGTCAACGCCGACTCCATGCAGCTCTACCGAGGGATGGACATCGGCACCGCCAAGCTGACGCCCGAGGAGCGCGGCGGCGTCCCGCACCACCTGCTGGACGTCTGGGACGTGACCGTCACCGCCTCGGTCGCCGAGTACCAGCGGCTGGCCCGGGAGCGGATCGACGCGCTCCTCGCCGCCGGGCGCTGGCCCGTCCTGGTGGGCGGCTCCGGCCTCTACGTCCGCGGCGCCATCGACAACCTGGAGTTCCCCGGCACCGACCCCGAGGTCAGGGCGCGCCTGGAGGAGGAGCTGGCGCAGCGCGGCTCGGGTGAGCTGCACGCCCGCCTGGCCGCCGCCGACCCCGGCGCAGCGCGGGCCATCCTGCCCGGCAACGGCCGCCGGATCGTGCGGGCCCTGGAGGTCATCGAGATCACCGGCAGGCCCTTCACCGCCAACCTCCCCGGCCACGACTCCGTCTACGACACCGTCCAGATCGGCGTCGACGTGGCCCGCCCCGAGCTGGACGAGCGCATCGCCCGCCGGGTCGACCGGATGTGGGAGGCCGGACTGGTCGACGAGGTGCGCGCGCTGCGGGAGCGGGGGCTCGGCGAGGGCCGGACCGCCTCCCGCGCCCTCGGCTACCAGCAGGTGCTCGCCGTCCTCGCCGGGGTGTGCGGCGAGGAGGAGGCGCGGGCCGAGACCGTCCGGGCCACCAAGCGCTTCGCGCGCCGCCAGGATTCGTGGTTCCGCCGCGATCCGCGGGTGCACTGGCTGAGCGGCGCCGTGGCGGACCGCACGGAACTTCCGCGCCTCGCCCTGTCGTTGGTCGAACGACCGGTTACAGCCTGATCACGTGATGGCATCGGGACGCTCAGGCCGTCATCGCGGCCTCCGGCGCCGTGCCATCATCGTGCTCGATCGATCAATGTGAGTCCTAGTGGGGAGGGCGCGTGGCGATGGAGGCCGGCCCTCGCGACACCGCACGGAGTACCGGGCACGAGGCCGCCGACCACGGCGGAGCGGAGCCGGAGGGGGACCGTCTGAGCCCCGACGGTCCCGACGAACTGCACGGGCTGCCGGGCGGTGTGGCCGCCGACGGTCCCGAACCCGGCGCCATGTACGGCGACGAGGTCGAGGTCGAGCTGCGCCCCCAGCGGCGGCTGCGGATCTGGCAGCTCGCGCCCATCGTCTCCCTCGGGGCGGTCGGGTCCCTGATGTTCGCCTTCCCGCTCGCCTTCGACTTCGGCGACAGCGGCGCGGTGATCGCGATGCTCGGGCTGCTGATCTGCTCGTGCGCGGCCGGGTGGGGCATGATGGCCGCCCGCCGGGTCGGTTACACGTGGCCCGGGGTGCCCCCGCGCGGCAGCGGCCGCCGGGCCGACTGGCGGATCATGCTCGCCTACGCCGTCGCGGTCGCCGTCGTCGTCGCCCTCGCCGTGTGGCGGGTGGCCCGCCTGCGCGGCTGACCGCCCGGCGCCCTCCCGGCGGGCCCCGGGAGGCGGCGGCCGGAGATCGTGTCGCGATGCCGCCGCCACCCCGTACGATCGAGGAATGAGCACGCGGATCGCCTTCCTCAAGGGCCACGGGACCGAGAACGACTTCGTGATCCTCCCCGACCCCGAGAACGCCGTCGACCTGCCCCCGTCCGTCGTCGCGGCCCTGTGCGACCGCCGCGCGGGCATCGGCGGCGACGGCGTGCTGCACGTGGTGCGGTCCGCCGCGCACCCCGAGGCGCGGGCCATGGCCGCCGAGGCCGAGTGGTTCATGGACTACCGCAACAGCGACGGCTCGGTCGCCGAGATGTGCGGCAACGGCGTCCGCGTCTTCGCCCGCTACCTCCAGCGCGCCGGCCACGTCACCGAGGGCGACCTCGCGCTCGCCACGCGTGGCGGTGTCAAGCGCGTGCACATCGCCAAGGACGACGGCGACATCACCGTCGGCATGGGCCGCGCCGTGATCCCGGCGGACGGGGTCACCGTGAGCGTCGGCGGGCGGAGCTGGCCCGCGCGCAACGTGAACATGGGCAACCCGCACGCCGTGGCCTTCGTCGCGGACCTGGGCCACGCGGGCGACCTGCTCTCCCCGCCGCCGTACGAGCCCGCCGCCGTCTACCCCGACGGGGTCAACGTCGAGTTCGTGGTCGACCGGGGCCCGCGCCACGTCGCCGTGCGGGTGCACGAGCGGGGCTCCGGCGAGACCCGCTCCTGCGGCACCGGCGCGTGCGCCGTGGCCGTCGCCGCCGCCCGCCGGGACGGCACCGACCCCGCCGTCACCGGTGTCCCCGCGACCTACACCGTGGACCTGCCCGGCGGCACCCTGGTGATCACCGAGCGGCCCGACGGCGAGATCGAGATGACCGGCGCCGCCGTGATCGTCGCCGAGGGCGAGCTGGACGCCGAGTGGCTCGCGGCGGTCCGGGGCCCCCGCGGGTGAACCGCGGAACGGACCGGGGCACTCCGTACCAAAACGTAAACCTTCCGTCCTTCGCTCGAATGGGTGATCCGTTTCACGCTCGGCGAGAGGCGGTCGGCGGTAGGTGATGGGCTCGATAGCATCAAGCACCGGCCCGGACGGGGGATCGACACCATCCCCTGAGCCGTGTCCGCCCCGGGATGCCCCGTCCGCCGGTCCGTGCAGCCGGAGGTGCCCATGAACGCGGAGGCCGTGAATCCCGCGAGCCCAGGTCCCGTGACGCCCGTCGGAGCCGTCGCTCCCTCACCGCCCCGCCGCCGCACACGCCCCCGACTCGACCTGCGCCGCCTCGGCCGCGCCGCCCTCCTCGGCAATCCCGCGCGCGGCCGGCTGCCCGACGCCATCGGCCACGTCGCCGACGCCCACCGCGCCCACCACCCCGACGCCGACCTCGATCCGCTGCGCCGCGCCTATCTGCTCGCCGAGTCCTCGCACCGCGGCCAGATGCGCAAGAGCGGCGAGCCCTACATCACCCATCCGCTCGCCGTGACCCTGATCCTCGCCGAACTCGGCGCAGAGACCACCACGTTGACCGCCTCCCTGCTCCACGACACCGTCGAGGACACCGAGGTGACCCTCGACCAGGTCGGCGAGCAGTTCGGCGCCGAGGTCCGCTTCCTCGTCGACGGCGTCACCAAGCTGGAGAAGGTCGACTACGGCGCCGCCGCCGAGCCCGAGACCTTCCGCAAGATGCTCCTGGCCACCGGCAACGACGTCCGGGTGATGTCGATCAAACTGGCCGACCGGCTGCACAACATGCGCACCCTCGGCGTGATGCGCCGCGAGAAGCAGGAACGGATCGCCAGGGTCACCCGGGACGTGCTCATCCCGCTGGCCGAGCGCCTCGGCGTCCAGGCCCTCAAGTCCGAGCTGGAGGACCTCGTCTTCGCGGTGATGCACCCCGAGGAGTACGAGCACACCCACGAGTTGGTCGCCCGCAACGCGGCGCGCCCGCACGACCCGCTCACCGAGGCCGCCGACGAGATGCGCAGGGTGCTGCGCGAGTCCGGGATCACCGCCGAAGTCCTCATCCGGCCGCGGCACTTCGTCTCCGTGCACCGCGTCTCCCGCAAACGCGGCCCGCTCGGCGGCGCCGACTTCGGCCGCCTCCTCGTCCTCGTCCAGGAGGACGCCGACTGCTACGGAGTCCTCGGCGAACTGCACACCTGCATGACGCCCGTCGTCTCGGAGTTCAAGGACTTCATCGCCGTCCCCAAGTTCAACCTCTACCAGTCGCTGCACACCGCCGTGGCCCGGCCGCAGGACGGCCAGGTCGTCGAGGTCCTCATCCGGACCCACCAGATGCACAAGGTCGCGGAGGCCGGGGTGGTCGCCCTCGGCAACCCCTACGCCCCCTCCGCCGACGACCCCTCCGGCGGCGAGGGGGAGCGCGCCGACCCCACCCGGCCCGGCTGGCTCTCCCGCCTCATCGACTGGCAGCGCGACGCCCCCGACCCCGACACCTTCTGGTCCACCCTGCGCGAGGACCTCGCCCAGGACCGCGAGATCACCGTCTTCCGCCCCGACGGCGGCACCCTCGGCCTGCCCGAGGGCGCCACCTGCGTGGACGCGGCCTACGCCCAGTACGGGGAGGACGCCCGCGCCTGCATGGGCGCCCGGGTCAACGGCCGCCTCGCGACCATGAGCACGGTGCTGCGCGACGGGGACACCGTGCACCTGCTGATGGGCCAGGACCCCGCCTCCGAGCCCGGCCCGGACTGGCTGGAGCACGCCCACACCCCCACCGCCCGCATCGCCATCCAGCGCCGCCTCGCCGCCCGCTCCGAGGCCGCCGGGGCGACGGGCGCCGCCGCCCCGTCCGCGGCCGCCGGACCGCCGGGCGCCCCGGCGTCCGCCGCGCCCGGCGGCACCGCGCCGGTCCGGGAGCGGACGCCCGTCCCGGCCGACCCGCGCTCCGCGCCCGAGGTCCTGGTCGACCTGCCCGGCGCCACCGTACGGCTGGCGGGATGCTGTACTCCCGTACCGCCCGACGAGGTCACCGGGTTCGCCGTGCGCGGCGGCGTCGTCACCGTGCACCGCGTGGGCTGTCCGGGGGTGGCGCGGATGACCGGCGCCGGGCGCGCGGAGATCGGCGTGCGCTGGGGGGAGACCACCGGGTGCCGGGTCACCCTGCTCGCCGAATCGTTCGTCCGCCCCCATCTCCTGGCCGATCTCACCGAGGCCATGGCCCTGGAAGGCGCCGAGATCGTCTCGGCGACCGTCGAGCCGCCGGACCGCCAGCGCGTCCGCCACACCTACACCGTCCAGCTCCCCGACGCGGCCCATCTGCCCGCCCTCATGCGCGCCATGCGCAAGGTCGCGGGCGTCTTCGACGTGGCCCGGGCCCAGACCTCCGGCGCCTGACCCTCACGGCGTCCGGCCCCCTCCCGGTCCGGCGTCCGGACCCCGGGGCGTACCGGGACCGGGGATCGGGGACCGGCCTCCCTGGGGGGACCTGATCCGGCGCGGGCGGTCGCCCCGCGCACCCAGGAACGCGTCCGGCCCGCGGTGTGCTCCCGCCGGGAGCCGGGAGCCGGGAGCCGGGAGCCGGGAGCCGGGAGCCGGGAGCCGGGGAGCCCGGAGAGCCCGGAGAGCCCGGGAGTCCGCGCCCCCGCTCGCGCGCCGGAGCGAACCGTGCCGGAGGCCACCCGTTCGGGTGTGCCCGGTGCGCGTCGGCGCCGCGCCGCGGGCGGGCGTTGATAGCCGTAGGGGATGCCGCACACCCCCCAGCCCCCGGCCACGCGCACCCGCCGGCGCCGCCGCCCGCGGGCCGCCGCCCTGCTCGTCCCCGCCGTCTGCGCGGCCCTGGCCGCCGCGAGCGCCCCGCCGGTCCCGCTCGGCATCGGCGACCGCCTCTACCCGCACCTGGGCAACCCCGGCTACGACGTGACCGACTACGACCTGTCCTTCACCTACTCCGGGGACAACGGCCGGCCGCTCGGCGCCGTCACCGTCATCGACGCCCGCGTCACCGAGCGCCTGGACCGCCTCAACCTGGACTTCGCCCACGGGACCGTCGACTCCGTCGAGGTCGACGGCGTCCCCGCCGCCTTCGCCACCGCGGGCGAGGACCTCGTCGTCACCCCCCGGGAACCGCTCGACGCGGGCCGCCGGACCCGGATCACCGTGCGGCACACCAGCGACCCCGTCTCCTCCGAGGACCGCCCCGGCGGCTGGGTGCGCACCGCCGACGGCCTCGCCATGGCCAACCAGGCCGACGTGGCCCACCTGGTCTTCCCCTGCAACGACCACCCCTCCGACAAGGCCCGCTTCACCATCCGGATCACCGCTCCCGACGGCCTCACCGCCGTCGCCAACGGACTGCCCGCCGGGGTGCGCCGCCACGGCGCCACGACCACCTGGACCTACCGGACCCGGCACCCCATGGCCACCGAACTCGCCCAGGTGTCCATCGGCCGCTCCACGGTGGTGCGCCGCACCGGACCGCACGGACTGCCCCTCCGCGACGTCGTCCCCACCGAGCACCGCGAGGCACTGGAGCCGTGGCTGGCCAGGACCCCCGGGCAGATCGCCTGGATGGAGCAGAAGGCGGGCCGCTTCCCCTTCGAGACCTACGGCCTCCTGATGGCCGACGCCACCACCGGCTTCGAGCTGGAGACGCAGACGCTCTCCCTCTTCGAGCGGGAGCTGTTCACCGAGCCCGCCTACCCCCAGTGGTACGTCGAGTCGCTGATGGTGCACGAACTCTCCCACCAGTGGTTCGGCGACAGCGTCAGCCCCCGCTCCTGGTCCGACCTCTGGCTCAGCGAGGGCCACGCCACCTGGTACGAGGCCCTGTACGCGGAGGAGACGGCCGGCCGTCCCCTGGAGACCCGGATGAGGGCCGCCTACGGCGCCTCCGACGGCTGGCGCGCCACCGGCGGGCCCCCGGCCGCGCCCAAGCCGCCCCGGTCCGGCAGCAAGATCGGCATCTTCCGCGGCAACGTCTACGACGGCGCCGCCCTGGTCCTCTACGCGCTGCGCCAGGAGATCGGCGCCCCGGCCTTCGAGCGGCTCGAACGGGCCTGGACGGCACGGCACCGGGACTCCACGGCCACCACCGCCGACTTCGTCCGCCTCGCCTCCGCCACCGCCGGACGCGACCTGGAGGGCTTCCTCCACGACTGGCTCCACGGCGACAGGACCCCGCCCATGCCCGGCCACCCCGACTGGAGGCCCGCGGGCGCCGCCGACGACGGGGGGAAATAAGACGGTGACGAGACGGCCCGTACCGTGCGACCATCGTCGCGACGGCGCGGCACGGGCCCGCGGGAATCTCCCCGGCGCCCCGCGCGTTGTACCGGTACGGCCCCGCGCGTCCGCGCGAGCCGGACACGACCCGTTCCCAGCTACGTAAGGATCAAATGACCTCCTCTTCTTCCCCTTCCCAGGACACCAAGCGTCTCGCGCGTGACCACCCCGACGGCCTGCGGGCCGATGCCCTGATGGAAGAGGACGTCGCCGGGAGCCACGAGATCGACCCGCGGTGGGACGGCGAGCAGTTCGACCGCTCCGAGCGCGCGGCGCTGCGCCGGGTGGCGGGCCTCTCCACGGAGCTGGAGGACGTCACCGAGGTCGAGTACCGCCAGCTCCGGCTGGAGCGGGTCGTCCTCGTCGGCGTCTGGACCACGGGCACCGCGCGCGAGGCCGAGAACTCCCTCGCGGAGCTGGCCGCCCTCGCCGAGACCGCAGGAGCCCTGGTGCTCGACGGCGTGATCCAGCGCCGCGACAAGCCCGACGCGGCCACCTACATCGGCTCCGGCAAGGCCAACGAGCTGCGTGACGTCGTCCATGAGACGGGCGCCGACACCGTCGTCTGCGACGGTGAGCTGAGCCCCGGCCAGCTCATCCACCTGGAGGACGTGGTCAAGGTCAAGGTCATCGACCGGACGGCCCTGATCCTCGACATCTTCGCCCAGCACGCCAAGTCCCGTGAGGGCAAGGCGCAGGTCTCGCTCGCGCAGATGCAGTACATGCTGCCGCGGCTGCGCGGCTGGGGCCAGTCGCTCTCCCGGCAGATGGGCGGCGGCAAGGGCGGCGGGCTCGCCACCCGCGGCCCCGGTGAGACCAAGATCGAGACGGACCGGCGGCGCATCCGCGAGAAGATGGCCAAGATGCGCCGGGAGATCGCGGAGATGAAGACCGGCCGCGACATCAAGCGCCGGGAGCGCCGCCGCAACAAGGTGCCGTCGGTGGCGATCGCGGGCTACACCAACGCCGGGAAGTCCTCCCTGCTCAACCGGCTCACGGGCGCGGGCGTCCTGGTGGAGAACGCGCTGTTCGCCACCCTGGACCCGACCGTGCGCCGGGCCGAGACGCCGAGCGGGCGGCTGTACACCCTGGCGGACACCGTCGGCTTCGTCCGGCACCTGCCGCACCACCTGGTCGAGGCGTTCCGCTCCACGATGGAGGAGGTCGGCGACGCCGACCTGATCCTGCACGTGGTGGACGGCGCCCATCCGGACCCGGAGGAGCAACTGGCCGCCGTGCGCGAGGTGATCAGGGACGTCGGCGCCACCGACGTGCCCGAGATCGTCGTGGTCAACAAGGCCGACATGGCCGATCCGCTGGTCCTCCAGCGGCTGCTGCGGCTGGAGCGGCACTCCATCGCCGTGTCGGCCCGCACCGGTCAGGGCATCGAGGAGCTGCTCGCGCTGATCGACAGCGAACTGCCCCGGCCGTCGGTCGAGATCGAGGCGCTGGTGCCGTACACCCGCGGCAAGCTGGTGGCCCGCGCCCATGACGAGGGCGAGGTCCTCTCCGAGGAGCACACCCCGGAGGGCACGCTGATCAAGGTGCGCGTGCACGAGGAACTGGCGGCGGAGCTCTCGCCGTACGCCCCGGCACCGCTCGCCTGACCCACTGTGACAGGGGTCCGCCCCCGCGCCGTCGGGCGCGGGGGCGGACCCCTGTCACGTTCCCGGTCACCCGGTCACCCGCCGCCGTGCGTCCGGCTCGTGGTCCGGTACATCGCCCCGGCCGGCGCGCCCGGCCGCGGTCCCGCGGGCCAGGTGCCGTCCGGCGGGCCGACCCGGGTGCGGGAGACCGGCCGGCTCTCGCCGTCGACCGAGCGGAACCGGCCGCCGGAGGAGCCGCCGGTCATCGAGCGGAGGATGCGGTACAGGAGGCGGCCCGGCCGGTGGCGGGGCGGCGTGCGGGTGAGGGGCGGCGGGGCGCCGAAGCGGACCCGCCGTCCCGCCCGCCGGTCACCGGGGCCGGGCGCCGCTCATCGGGCGGCGGCCGGGCGCGGCCCGACGGGCGGGGGCGGTCACCGTCCGGCGAACTTGCCGCTGACCGCGTCGTACACGCCCTTGGCCTCCTCGCCCAGCCGGGGCCCGGCCAGCCAGCCCGCCGTGACCGGGCCGATCGAGGTGTTGGAGATCAGCGCGGGCTTGCCGTCGGACCCGGCGGCGACCCAGCCGCCGCCGGAGGAGCCGCCGGTCATCGAGCAGCCGATGCGGTACATCGTCGGCTGCTTCGCGTCGAGGGAGAGCCGGCCGGGCCGGTCCGCGCACTGGTACAGCTTCTGGCCGTCGTACGGCGCCGCCGCCGGGTAGCCGGTCGCCGTGACGGTCCTGACGTCCGGCGCCGCGGGCGCCGCGAAGTCCACCGGCAGCGCCGCGCCGACCGTCTCCTCGAGCGACTTGGAGCTGCCCTTCTCCGGCGTCACGTGGATCACCGCGAAGTCGTACGAGGCGCCCCGGCCGCCCGTCGCGCCGCCCTGCTCGATCCACTGGTCGGAGGTCTGCGCCCAGTCGCCCCACCACACGCCGTAGGGAGCGACCTCCTCCTTGGTGGCGTTCTCCAGCTCCGCCGTCGCCTTCCCGGCGTCGTTGTACGAGGGGACGAAGGCGATGTTGCGGTACCAGCCGCCCTTCTCACCGGCGTGCACGCAGTGGCCCGCCGTCCACACCATGTTGGACTTGCCGGGGTGCGCGGGGTCCTGCACGACCGTCGCCGAGCACACCATGGTGCCCCCGGGGGAGTCGAAGAACACCTTGCCCGCCGTGGCCGCGTTCTCGTGGTACGACGGCGGCACCGCCCGCGCGTCGACCGGGCGCGGCTCCGGGTCGGTGACGCCCTGGTCGTCGGAGAGGTCGCCCTCGTCGACGCCCTGGTCGGGCTCCTCGGCGTCGCGCATGCGGTCCGGGTCCCAGAGGTCCTCGATGATCGGGTTGACGAAGTCCTGCGCCTCGCGCAGCCAGTCGCTCCGGTCCCAGTTCTTCCAGGCGCCGTTCTTCCACTCGTCCAGGTCGATCCCGTGCTTCTTCAGCTTCTCCTTGAGCTGGTCCGGGATCTTGACGCCGCCGCCGTTGGCGTCGCCGTCCGCCGCCGTCGCGGAGGCGGTGGCCCCGCCGCCCGCCTCGGGGTCGTCGCCCTCGCAGGCGGTGACGGTGAGCGCGAGCGCCGAGACCAGGGCCAGGGCGGCGGGTACGGAGGAGGCCCGGCGCCGCCCGTTCCGGTGCCCGCGTGTGGTGGACGAAGGCCGTATGGATCGCATGGTGCTGCACTCCCCCTGCTGTGACGAAGACGGTGCCGGACCGCGCGCCGCACGCCGTGCCTCTCTCGGGTCCGGACGGGATCGCGGCACTTCGGCGGCACCCAGGAACGGCACCACACACTATGCGGTCGCTGTGGGGGACTCCCGACGGAACGGCAACGGTTCCGTCACGGAAAGGATCTTGGCGGGGGCCGTAACCCGGTGCGCCCGGGCCGGTTGATAGCGGCGAGGGGCCCGCCGTCCGGACGCGGCCCCGGGGCCGGGAGCGACACGGTACGCCACGCGCCCCTGGACACGGGAAGGGCGGGGAGCCGTGGGCGGGCGGGGCGGCGAGGGGCTGCGCGGGGCGCCGGTCCCGGGGGGACCGGTGGCCGGTCCCGCCGGGGCGGCGGGGTCCGCCGGGCCGGGCCCGGCCCACCGCACCGGCCGGACCACCGGAGCCGGCCGGAGTACGGGGCGTACGGAGCGTTCGCGGGGTGCGTCTGCCATGGGCGGTCCCGGGCTCGCCGGGCCCGGAGTCCAAGGCGCCGCCGCGCCCGTTGGCCCCCCGGACGGCTGCGGACCGGGCGCACGGCTCGCACCGGCGGTGGCGATCGGGCGGGACGGACCGCCGGGCTCGGCCGGAGCGACGGGTGCGACCGGCCCGGGCGCGGAGGCCGGGCTCGGGGGAGTGTCCGGGGTGGTCTCCGGGGTGTCCGGGCCCTTGTCGGCCGGGGTACGCGGGTCGTCCGGGTCGTCCGGCCCGGGTGCGGAGGCCGTGCTCGCGGGAATGTCCGGAGGGACGGGGGTGTCCGGGCCGGTGTCGGCAGGGGTGAGCGGGGCGGAAGGGGCGCCCGGATCACCGGGTGCGGGTGCGGAGGCCGGGCTCGCGGAGGTGTCCGGAGGGATGAGGGCGTCCGGGAGCCGCGGAGGGTCCTGGCCCGTGCCGGGAAGGACGCGCGGGCCGCTCGGGTCGTCCGGCCCCGGTGCGGGAGCCGCGTCCAGGGAGGTACCCGGAGGAGTCGGAGCGTCCGGGGCGGTCGTCGGGGTGTCCGGGTCCGCGTCGTCAGCGGCAAGAGGGCCGGACGGGCCGCCGGGAGCGCCGGGGCCGCCGGGGGCTCCCGGGCCTGGGACGGAGACCGGGCCCATGGAGGTGTCCCGGGGAACCGGAGCGTCCGGCGGGGTGCCTCGGGGCGCCGGGACGTCCGGGGACGCCCCGTCGGGTGCCGTGCCCCCCGGGTCCGTACCCGGCGGTGCCCGCCCCGTGTCCGGTGGGCCCCGCTCCGTGTCCGGTGGTCCCGGTGGTCCCGGTGCGCCCGGCGGGGCCGCGCGCCGGGTGTCCGCGCCGGAGCGCGCGGGCGGGGCGCGGCGGCGGGCGGTGCGCGGGGCGCAGGACCCGCGCGATCCCTCCGGCCGGGCCCGCGCGGGCGCCCGCGCCCTGCCGGTCGTCCCCGTCCGGGCCCGGGGGCTCGTCGTCGAGGGCGCCGACGGCCGCCGCTATCTGGACTGCTCCACCGCCGCCGGGGCGCCCGTGCTCGGGCACCACCACCCCGTCGTCGTGGAAGCGGTCCGCAGGGCGCTCGACACCGGTGCCCCGTCCCGGACCAGGGGCCTCGCGGCGCCGGTCGAGGACGCCTTCGCCGCCGAACTGCTCGCCACCCTGCCGCCCGGCTTCGCCCGCCACGCCCGCGTCCGGGTCCTCGGCCCCGCCGGTGGCGACGCGCTCGCCGCGGCCAGGACGCTCGTCCGCGAGGCCACCGGCCGGTTCATGGTGCCGCGCGCGGAGGAGTATCCCGATGACGGGCCCGGCACCGCGCCCGCCGCCCGCCCCGCCGGGGGAGAGCCGCCCGCCGGCCTGGTCCTCGCCCCGCTCCGGGTCCGCGACGGAGTGCTCCCCGTCCCGGACGCCCGGATACGGCGCATACGGCGGCTCACCGCCGGGCGGGCCGTGCCGCTCGTGGTCGACGAGACCGAGACCGGGCTCGGGCGGACCGGAACCCTCTGGGCGGTCGAGCACAGCGGAGTCGTCCCCGACGTCCTGGTCCTGCCCCCGGCGATCGGCGGCGGGCTGCCGCTGACCGCCCTGGTCCATCATCAGGACCTCGACCCCGGCGGCCCCGCACGGGACACCCGGCGGGGCAACCGCCTCGCCCTCGCCGCCGGCACCGCGATCCTCGCGCACGTCCGCGAGCGGGGACTCGCCGCCCACGCCGCCGCCCTCGGCGCCCGGATGCTCGACCGGCTGCGCTCCTGGGCCGGGGAGTTCCCGTGCGTGGGCGAGGTGCGGGGGCGGGGTCTGGTGATCGGCGTGGAGCTGGTGGCCGATGTGGGAGGACCCGGCGCCGCGCCCGGCCGCCGCGCCGCTGGTCCCTCCGTTCCCTCCCTTCCCGGGCGCCCCTCCCTTCCGGGGCGCCCCTTCGTTCCCGGCCGCCCTGTCGTTCCGGGTCGTCCCCCCGCTTCCGGCCGCGTCGCCGCTCCGGGCCGTCCGGGGGCCACCGACGTCCCGGGGGCACGGGCGGCCGCCGCCGTACGGAGGGAGTGCCTGCGGCGCGGCCTGATCGTGGACCTCGTGGGACCGTCCGGCACCGTCATCGCGCTCACACCGCCGCTGACGCTCACCGAGGAGCAGGCCGCCGCCGTCCTGGACCGGCTGACCGAGGCGATACGCGCCGTGGCCCACGCCCGCCCCTCCGCCGGGCCGCCCGTCCCGGAGTGACCGCCGCCGGGGAGGGGGCCCGCCGCGCGACCGCGCGGCACCGCCGTCCGGCCCCGGGCGCGGCGGACGGGACACACCTCCCGCGCGACCGCGCGGCCCCCACCAGACCCACGAGGACCACCGTGAACACCCCCACCCCGGACCACTCCCCGGAGCACGCCCCGGCCCCGGCCCCCGCCCCGGTTCCCACCGGCACCGCCGTGAACGGCACCGACCGCGTCCCCACCCAGAGCCGTCCCGCCGCGCCCGGCCGGGCCCCCGCAGCCGACGGCCCGGCGTCCGGCACCGTGCCCGGCCGGGTACCCGTGGCCGGAGGCGGTGCCGTCTCCGGCCATGGACCCCTACCCGAGGACCGCGCTCCCGGGGGAGCCCCGGTGCCGGGCGCCTCCGCCCCGGAGCACGTCCCGTCCCCGGTGCCCGCCCCGGTTCCCACCGGCACCGCCGTCGACGGCACCGACCGCGCCTCCGCCGTGAGCCGTCGTGCCGCGCCCGACCGGGTCCCCGACACCGACGGCCCGGTGCACGGCGCCGCGCCCGGCCCGGGCTCCGACGCCAACGGCACCGCGCCCGGCCCGGTGCCCGGAACGGCACCCGGTTCGGTACCCCTGGCCGGGGGCGGCGCCGCCCCCGGGCACGGACCCGTGCCCGAGGACCGCGTTCCCCAGGAGCACGCTCCGGGGCGGACCCCTCCGGCCGGGGCCCCGCCCCGGAGCACCCCCGCCCAATGCACCGCGGCGCAGGGCGCCCCCGCCCCCGGCACGGTCTCCCTCTCCGAGGGCATCCCCCAGCAGGCGCGCCCCACCGGCGCCGGGCGGTTGGCCGCTCCCGGAATCCGGCGCGCGGGCGCCTCCCGTACCCCCGGTGCCCCGGGTGCCGGCCGCGCCGCCGCTCCCGCCGCCGACGCCCTCGCCGCCCCCGAGCCGTCCGCCGTCGCCCAGGCCGTCGGGGTCGGCAACCTGCTGCGCTGCTGGGTGCGCGAGGCCGGGCTCGCGGTGCCCGACGGAGGGGTGCTGCGCGTACCGCTGCCGGCCAGCGGCACGGCCCTGGTGGTGCCCGTCCGCTACCGGTCGCCGACCGGCCGGCACCGCTTCGGCCCGGCCCGGCCGGAAGGCGCTCCCGAGTCGGCGCCGCCCGTGGACCCGGTCACCCTCGCCGCCCTGCTGGCCAGGGAGACGGGGGGCGGCGGCGATCTCGTCACCCGCGTCGCGGACTCCGTCCGCCGCACCGCCGCGTTCGTCCGCGACCGCCGGGCGGACCCCGCCGACCACCCCGACCTCTTCCTCGCCGCCGAACAGGCCCTCGTCCTCGGCCACCCGCTGCACCCGACCCCCAAGAGCCGCGAGGGGCTCACCGACGCCGAGGCCCGCGCCTACTCGCCCGAACTGCGCGGTTCCTTCGCGCTGCGCTGGATCGCCGTCGACCCCTCCCTGCTCGCCGCCGACTCGGCCTGGACCGAGCGCGGACGCACCGTGACCGCCGACCGGCTCACCGCCCGCCTCATGGGCCCCGGCGTCCCGCTGCCCGAGGGACACGCGGCCCTCCCGCTGCACCCCTGGCAGTTCCGCGAGGTCCGGCGGCGCCCGGAGACCGCGGCCCTGCTGGACGCCGGGCTGCTGCGCGACCTCGGGGTCCGGGGCGACCCCTGGCACCCCACCTCCTCCCTGCGCACTGTGCACCGCACCGGCGCCCCCGCCATGCTCAAGCTGTCGCTGGCCCTCCAGATCACCAACTCCCGGCGGGAGAACCTCCGCAAGGAGCTCCACCGGGGCGTGGAGGTGCACCGCCTGCTCCGCACCGGCCTGTCCCGGCGCTGGCAGGCCGCCCACCCCGGGTTCGACATCGTCCGCGACCCCGCCTGGCTCGCGGTGGACGGCCCGGACGGCAGCCCCGTGCGCGGGCTCGACGTGGTCGTCCGGCACAACCCCTTCGGCCCCTGGGACGACGTCGCCTGCGTCGCCGGGCTGGTGGCGCCGCGCGTCCCCCCGCCCGCCGGCGGCCCCGGCGGCCCGGCCACCCCGTCCGACGGCGCCCCGGCCGACGGCGCCCCCGCCGGGTCCCGGCCGTCCTCCCGGCTGGCCGAGATCGTCGCCTGCCTCGCCCTCCGCACCCGCCGCCCGCGCGGGGCGGTCGCCGCCGAGTGGTTCCTGCGCTACCTCGAACACGTCGTCCGGCCGGTGCTCTGGCTCGACGCGGAGGCCGGGGTCGCCCTGGAGGCGCACCAGCAGAACACGCTCGTCGTGCTCGGGGCCGAGGGCTGGCCCACCGGCGGGCGCTACCGGGACAATCAGGGGTACTACTTCCGTGCCTCCCGGCGCGCGGAACTCGACGCCCGTCTGCCGGGGATCGGCGAGCACAGCGACACCTTCGTCTCCGACGAGGTCGCCGACGAGCGGTTCGCCTACTACCTGGCCATCAACAACGTCTTCGGGCTGATCGGCGCCTTCGGCTCGCAGGGGCTCGCGGACGAGCGGCTCCTCCTCGCCGCCTTCCGGCGCTTCCTCGGCACGCTCGCCACCGGCCCGGCCCGGCTGCGCACCCCGCTGCCCGCCCGCCTCCTCGACTCCCCCCGGCTGCGCTGCAAGGCCAACCTGATGACCCGGCTGCACGGGCTCGACGAACTCGTCGGTCCCGTCGACACCCAGTCCGTCTACGTCACCATCGCCAACCCGCTGCACGCCGGCTGACCCGGCGCCCGTGCCGAGAGGAGCGGCCCCATGCCCCCCGAGACGGCCGACACGCCGAGCGGCCTGCCCAGCGCCCCTGCCCGGGCCGCCGCCCCTGCCCGGAGGAACGCCCCTGCCCGGGGCACCGGGCTCGCCGGGGCCACGGCCCTGGACACCGGGGCCCTACGGGACCCCGGCCGTGCCGGAGGCACCGGAAGGGCCCGGGACCCCGGCCCGGGGCGCGCCGCCGCCCCGGTCCCCGGGATCACCCGCTGGGGCCCCGTCCCCACCTCCGTGGGCCTCCTCCGGCTGGAACCCGTCCGGACCGGGCGGGACCTGCCCCTGCTCGCCCGGTGGATGAACGATCCGGCCGTCGCCGCGTTCTGGGAACTGGCCGGGCCGCCGGGGGTGACCGGGGCGCACCTGCGGGCCCAGCTCGACGGGGACGGGCGCAGCGTCCCGTGCCTCGGCGTGCTGGACGGGGCGCCGATGAGCTACTGGGAGGTCTACCGCGCCGACCTCGACCCGCTGGCCCGGTACTGCCCCGTCCGCCCGTACGACATCGGCCTCCACCTCCTCATCGGCGCCGCCGCCGACCGGGGCCGGGGCCTCGGCACCGCCCTGATCGCCGCCGTCACCGCGCTCGTCCTCGACCGGCTCCCCGACTGCACACGGGTCCTGGCCGAACCCGACCTCCGCAACGCGGCGTCCGTCGCCGCCTTCCGGGCCGCCGGGTTCCGGGCCGACGCCGAGGTCGACCTGCCGGGCAAGCGGGCCGCCCTCATGGTCCACGACCGCGTCCGGCGCCCCTGAGAGGCCCGGGGACGGTCCGGTGGCCCGGGGACCTGGTGGCTCGGGGACCTGACGGTCCGGTGATCCGGCGGTCCGGTGATTCGGCGGTCCGAGGGGGCGGGCTCTGCGGGGCGCGAGGTCGCGGCGCTCGCCGAGGGGCGACTGACCGCCGAGGAGCACGCCGAGCGCGTCGAGGGCGTGCTCGCCGCCAAGACCGTCGGCGAGCGCCGCGACCTGGCGGCCCGGGGACCTGGCGGCCCGGCGGCCCGGTGATCCGGCGGTCCGAGGGGGCGGGCTCTGCGGGGCGCGAGCGGGACCGCGAGGGGCGGCTCCCGGTGCGGCGGGGCGTGGTGGACCGGTTCGCCCGGCCCACCGGCCGCCGATTTGCCCGGCTCCCTGGCCACCGGTCCAGCCGGCCCACGGGCCACCGATTTGCCGACCCCGGGCCCACTGACCCCCGGTTGGCCGCCCCGGCCCCCGCCCCCGCCCACCCACCTCCCGCTCGCGGACCCATGGTCGCCTCGGCGCCTGTTCGCCCGGACTCCTGAGCCCCGGCGCCCGGTTCGCCCGGACACGGTTCGTCCCGACCCCGACCCCGGCCCCGGCCCGGTCCGCCCGGCCCCGGTCCGCCCGGCCCGGTCCGCCCGGCCCGGTCCGCCCGGCCCGAGCCGCTTCGCTCCTCACCCCCGGTTCGCCTGACCCCTCGCTACCCGGCCGGGGAGGAGAGCCCCCGCCCCGTGTTCCCTCTCCTGCATCACTCGGCGCCCGACTCCCTCCCACTCTCGCCCGCTTCCCACCACGCACGGCCATCAGCCCCTCTGACCTGCGAAACGGCAGCCTGCCCCCTCTTCCCGCCCCGATCGCCGCTTCCGTCCGGCCTGCGGCCCCCGCCTCCGGCCCGGCCGGAAGGTCCCCCCGCCCCTGCCGCCGCACCCACCCCTCGACCCTCCCGTCACCTCCCACGACCCCCGGCCGCGCCGACGCCGTACTCCGCCACGCCCACGCCGTACTCCACGTGCCGGAGCGTCCACCCGCGCCCCTGTGGGCCGTCCTCACGATGGCCGATGGCCGACGGCCGGGCGAGCCGCGCCCCCGTACGTCGTCCCCGCGACGGCCGGGCTCCGGGCGCCCCCGCACACCGTCCCTCGACCGGCGGTCGCCGCGCGCCCTCCGCACGCCCCCCTCACCCCACCGGGTCCATCTCCGCCGTGGCCGCCCGCTTGTCGGTGCCGGGCCGTAGGG
Source organism: Streptomyces sp. NPDC107521 (assembly GCF_055598485.1). NCBI lineage: Bacteria > Bacillati > Actinomycetota > Actinomycetes > Kitasatosporales > Streptomycetaceae > Streptomyces > Streptomyces sp. NPDC107521. Next base: position 216,586 of record NZ_JBVKAT010000008.1, on the reverse strand, counting down.
TGGTCGGGCTATGACGAAGCCCTCACTCCCCGAACTCCTGCACGCCGCCGTCGCCTCCGTCGGCGGTACGGAGCGTCCCGGCCAGGTGGCCATGGCCGAAGCCGTCGCCGAGGCGATCGACGACGGCACCCATCTGCTGGTCCAGGCCGGCACCGGCACCGGAAAGTCCCTGGGCTATCTGGTGCCCGCGCTGGCCCACGGGGAGCGGGTCGTGGTGGCCACCGCGACTCTCGCCCTCCAGCGCCAGCTCGTCGAGCGGGACCTGCCGCGCACGGTCGACGCCCTGCACCCGCAACTGCGCCGCCGCCCCGAGTTCGCGACGCTCAAGGGCCGGTCGAACTACCTGTGCCTGCACCGCCTCCACGAGGGCATGCCGCAGGACGAGGAGGAGGGCCTCTTCGACCAGTTCGAGGCGGCGGCCCCCACCAGCAGGCTGGGCCAGGACCTGCTGCGCATGCGCGACTGGGCCGACGAGACCGAGAACGGCGACCGCGACGACCTCACCCCCGGCGTCTCCGACCGGGCCTGGGCGCAGGTGTCGGTCTCCTCCAGGGAATGCCTGGGCGCCTCGAAGTGCGCCTACGGGGCCGAGTGCTTCGCCGAGAACGCCCGGGAGCGGGCCAAGCTCTCCGAGGTCGTCGTCACCAACCACGCGCTGCTCGCCATCGACGCCATCGAGGGCGCCCCGGTGCTGCCGCAGCACGAGGTGCTGATCGTCGACGAGGCCCATGAACTCGTCTCCCGGGTCACCGGGGTGGCCACCGGCGAGCTGACCCCCGGCCAGGTCAACCGGGCGGTGCGCCGGGCCGCCAAGCTGGTCAACGAGAAGGCCGCCGACCAGCTCCAGACGGCCGCCGAGGGCTTCGAGCGGCTGATGGAGCTGGCCCTGCCCGGGCGCCTGGAGGAGGTCCCGGAGGACTTGGGCTACGCCCTGATGGCGCTGCGCGACGCCTGCCGCACGGTCGTCTCCGCCATCGGCGCCACCCGCGACAAGTCCGTGCAGGACGAGGACGCGGTCCGCAAGCAGGCGCTCGCCTCCGTCGAGTCCGTCCACGAGGTGGCGGAGCGGATCACCAACGGCTCCGAGTGGGACGTCGTCTGGTACGAGCGGCACGACCGGTTCGGCGCCTCGCTGAGGGTGGCGCCGATGTCCGTCGCGGGCCTGCTGCGGGAGAAGCTGTTCGCCGACCGGTCGGTCGTCCTCACCTCCGCGACGCTGAAGCTGGGCGGCGACTTCAACGGGGTGGGCGCCTCCCTGGGCCTCGCCCCCGAGGGCACCCGGGGCGACGACGTCCCGCAGTGGAAGGGTGTCGACGTGGGCTCCCCCTTCGACTACCCCAAGCAGGGCATCCTCTACGTGGCCCGGCACCTCGCGCGCCCCGCGCGGGACGGCGACCGGACCGACATGCTCGACGAGCTGACGGAGCTGATCCAGGCGGCGGGCGGGCGGACCCTGGGGCTGTTCTCCTCGATGCGGGCGGCCCAGTCGGCCGCCGAGGAGCTGCGCACGCGGATGCCCGACTTCCCGATCCTGCTCCAGGGCGAGGAGACCCTGGGCGAGCTGATCAAGAACTTCGCGGCCGACCCCCGGACCTGCCTCTTCGGGACGCTGTCGCTGTGGCAGGGCGTCGATGTGCCCGGCCCGAGCTGCCAGCTCGTCGTGATGGACAAGATCCCGTTCCCGCGCCCCGACGACCCGGTGATGAGCGCCCGCCAAAAGGCCGTCGAGGAGGCCGGGGGCAACGGGTTCATGGCGGTCGCCGCCACGCACGCCGCCCTGCTGATGGCGCAGGGCGCCGGCCGCCTGGTGCGCGCCTCGGACGACCGGGGCGTCGTCGCCGTGCTCGACCAGAGGCTCGCCACGGCCCGGTACGGGAGCTTCCTCAAGGCGTCGCTGCCGGACTTCTGGTACACCACGGACCCGCAGCAGGTCCGCAGGTCGCTGACCGCGATCGACGCCGTCGCCCGCCGGGCGGAGGACGACTGACCACACGAAGACGACGCACCGCACGGAGGGGCGGCCGGGCCGGGTGAGGAGCCGGCCGAGCCCGCCGGAGCGCCGCCGGGCCCGCCGGAGCGCGGTCGGGCGGCGGCGGAGTGCCCTCGGGTCGTCGGCGGCATCCGCGCGACGGGCTCGGCGGGCCACGGGCCGTGGTGAGGTCGCCCGGTGTGGCGCGCCCGGACGCACCCGGTCGCCCGCGGGGACCCTCCGCGTGCGGGCGGGAGCGGCCGATCCCCTGGGGACCCACCGTGTCCCGGACGGGCCCGCCTTCCTCCCCGGACAGCACGGGACCCCGGAACCGGCGCAGAGGTTCCGGGGCCCGGTCGGGCGGCGGGCCTGGCGTACGGACCCGCCCGCTGGGGGTCAGACGCGGCGCAGTACGGCCACCACCTTGCCGAGGATGGTCGCGTCGTCACCGGGGATGGGCTCGTAGGCCGCGTTGTGGGGGAGGAGCCAGACATGGCCGTCCTCGCGCTTGAAGCGCTTGACCGTGGCCTCGCCGTCGAGCATGGCGGCCACGATGTCGCCGTTCTCCGCGACGGGCTGGCGGCGGACCGTGACCCAGTCGCCGTCGCAGATGGCGGCCTCGATCATCGAGTCGCCGACGACCTTGAGCACGAACAGCTCGCCGTCACCCACGAGCTGCCGGGGGAGGGGGAAGACGTCCTCGACCGACTCCTCGGCGAGGATGGGGCCACCGGCGGCGATGCGCCCGACCAGGGGGACGTAGGAGGCGGCGGGCTTGCCGGCGGTGTCGGTGGGCTGCACGGACGCGGCCTGGTCGGAGCCCCGAACCTCGTAGGCGCGCGGCCGGTGCGGGTCGCGGCGCAGGAAGCCCTTGCGCTCCAGGGCCATGAGCTGGTGGGCGACGGACGAGGTGCTCGACAGGCCGACGGCCTGGCCGATCTCCCGCATCGACGGCGGGTAGCCGCGCCGCTGCACGGAGTCCCGGATGACCTCGATCACCCGGCGCTGGCGGTCGGTGAGACCGGTGCTGTCCGCCCGGATGCCGGGAGGTCGCCCGGGCAGGGAGCGCTTGTGCCCGTCCGGATGCGCGCTCTCGTTCCTCGCGTGCACCGGCTCAGGTCGGCCCTGGGGGCGGTCCTGGGCAGTGATGGTGGCACTGTCGGCGGTGGTGGTCACGTCGGCCCCTCTCGATGGTCTCCCTGCAGCACAACGGTAGTTGCTTTCGAAAGGTTGCGCCAAACACACGTTCGAGTGAAAATTCGCGGATCAGCCGCCTGAAGTGCACGTCCGGGTGTATGGCTGTCACTTTGCCTGACGGGCAAAAGGCCCCATTGCGGTACTGTTCACCGCCGGGACGCGCCCACGCGGGCGGTCGCCCCAGTCTGCCATTCGCCCTCCCGTTCGACGGAGGGCGGGTGCCCTCCCGGGGAACCGGGCGGCGCACCCGGCGGGACGCGGGCGGTCCGGAGGCGGTCCGGAGGTGTCCGGCGCGCACTGCCCCGGGCGCTCCCCGCGGCCCCTCGCGTTCGTCCTCGCGCCGCCCGTCGGGCCCCGTGCCGGCCCGGTCGTGCGCGGCCCACGCTAGCGGCGCGCGGGCCTCCCGGCGGGGGTGGCGGGGTGCGCGCGGCGTGTCGTCCGCGGCCCTGTGCGACCCTGTGCGGGCCCGGCGCCGCGGGGCGGGAGCGCGGTGCGCGGCTCCCGTGCCGGATCCGGCGGCCACGCGCGGCGACGACACGCGTGCGGGGCGTGGGTGGAGGAGCCAATCCCCACATGTAGTGGTTGGATGGCACCAGCAGCCCATAGGTTGTGGTGGCCGCGGTCTCCGGCTCCGTTTCGATCGCCTATGCTGGGGGCTGCTTCGAGGGGCCGGAGGGTCCCGCGGGGCCGTTGAGTCTGCTGTGAGGAGGGTTGGGAATCCATGTACTGCCCCTTCTGCAGGCATCCCGACAGCCGCGTCGTCGACAGTCGTACGACCGACGACGGCATGTCGATCCGCAGGCGCCGCCAGTGCCCCGACTGCTCCCGTCGTTTCACGACCGTGGAGACGTGCTCGCTCATGGTGGTCAAGCGGTCCGGGGTCACCGAGCCGTTCAGTCGGACCAAGGTCATCAACGGCGTCCGCAAGGCGTGCCAGGGGCGGCCCGTCACCGAGGACGCGCTCGCGCAGCTCGGCCAGCGGGTCGAGGAGGCCGTGCGGGCCACCGGCAGTGCCGAGCTGACCACGCACGACGTGGGCCTGGCCATACTGGGCCCGCTCCAGGAGCTGGACCTCGTGGCCTATCTGCGCTTCGCCTCCGTCTACCGGGCCTTCGAGTCGCTGGACGACTTCGAGGCCGCGGTCACGGAGCTGCGGGAGGCGACGGGACACCCGGGCGGGGCCGGCGGCGGAGCCGCGGCGGAGGACCGGGACGACGACCGCGGGGGGACGGGGACGGCAGCGCTCCCCGGGCCCGCGGGCGCCGCGGACTGACCGTCGGACCGGACCGGGACGCGTGTCCCGGGGGCCGGACGGACGGCGGCGGCGAGCAGGACCTGTCGCGGGCGGAGGCAGAGACGCCCGCGACAAGAGACAGAAACACCGTGCCACGGAACAATCGCGGCACTTCAGGGCGTTTTCGCCCGTACAGGGAGGCGGCATGACAGAGACGGCGAGCGGTCCGGCACGGAGTTCCCGCGCCAAGGGCACCAAGGCGGGCAAGGGGCTCCGCGTCGAACGCGTCCACACCACTCCCGGTGTCCACCCCTACGACGAGGTGGCCTGGGAGCGTCGTGACGTCGTCATGACCAACTGGCGCGACGGTTCGGTCAACTTCGAGCAGCGCGGCGTCGAGTTCCCCGACTTCTGGTCGGTGAACGCGGTCAACATCGTCACCAGCAAGTACTTCCGGGGTGCCGTCGGGACCCCGCAGCGCGAGGTGAGCCTGCGGCAGCTCATCGACCGCATCGTGAAGACGTACCGGAGGGCGGGCGAGGAGCACCGCTACTTCGCCTCCCCGGCCGACGCCGAGATCTTCGAGCACGAGCTGGCCTACGCCCTCCTGCACCAGATCTTCAGCTTCAACAGCCCGGTCTGGTTCAACGTCGGCACGCCCCAGCCGCAGCAGGTCTCCGCCTGCTTCATCCTCTCCGTGGACGACTCCATGGAGTCGATCCTGGAGTGGTACAAGGAAGAGGGGATGATCTTCAAGGGCGGCTCCGGCGCCGGCCTGAACCTCTCCCGCATCCGCTCCTCCAAGGAACTGCTCTCCTCCGGCGGCAACGCCTCCGGCCCGGTCTCCTTCATGCGCGGCGCCGACGCCTCGGCCGGCACCATCAAGTCCGGCGGAGCGACCCGCCGCGCCGCCAAGATGGTCATCCTCGACGTCGACCACCCCGACGTGGAGGGCTTCATCGAGACCAAGGTCAAGGAGGAGGAGAAGATCCGCGCCCTGCGCGACGCGGGCTTCGACATGGACCTGGGCGGCGACGACATCACGTCCGTCCAGTACCAGAACGCCAACAACTCGGTCCGGGTGAACGGCGAGTTCATGAAGGCCGTCGAGGAGGACGGCGAGTTCGGGCTGCGCGCCCGGATGACCGGCGAGGTCATCGAGAAGATCCGCGCCAAGTCCCTCTTCCGCAAGATGGCCGAGGCCGCCTGGGCCTGCGCCGACCCGGGCATCCAGTACGACGACACGATCAACCACTGGCACACCTGCCCGGAGTCCGGCCGGATCAACGGCTCCAACCCGTGCAGCGAGTACATGCACCTGGACAACACGTCCTGCAACCTGGCCTCGCTGAACCTGATGAAGTTCCTCAAGGACGACGGCCAGGGCAAGCAGTCCTTCGAGACCGAGCGCTTCCAGAAGGTCGTCGAGCTGGTCATCACCGCGATGGACATCTCGATCTGCTTCGCCGACTTCCCCACCGAGAAGATCGGCGAGAACACCCGCGCCTTCCGCCAGCTCGGCATCGGCTACGCCAACCTCGGCGCCCTGCTGATGGCCACCGGCCACGCCTACGACTCGGACGGCGGCCGCTCCCTCGCCGGTGCCATCACCTCCCTGATGACCGGCACCGCCTACCGCCGCTCCGCCGAGCTGGCCGCCGTCGTCGGCCCGTACGACGGCTACGCCCGCAACGCCGACGCCCACAAGCGCGTCATGAAGCAGCACGCCGACGCCAACGCCACCGCCGTGCGCATGGACGACCTGGACACCCCGGTGTGGGCCGCCGCCACCGAGGCCTGGCAGGACGTGCAGCGCGTCGGTGAGAAGAACGGCTTCCGCAACTCCCAGGCGTCCGTGCTCGCCCCGACCGGCACCATCGGCCTGGCGATGTCCTGCGACACCACCGGCGTCGAGCCCGACCTCGCCCTGGTCAAGTTCAAGAAGCTGGTCGGCGGCGGTTCGATGCAGATCGTCAACGGCACCGTTCCGCAGGCCCTGCGCCGCCTGGGCTACCAGGAGGAGCAGATCGAGGCGGTCGTCGCCCACATCGCCGAGCACGGCAACGTGATCGACGCCCCCGGCCTCAAGCAGGAGCACTACGAGGTCTTCGACTGCGCCATGGGCGAGCGGACCATCTCCCCGATGGGCCACGTCCGCATGATGGCCGCGATCCAGCCGTGGATCTCCGGCGCCATCTCCAAGACGGTCAACATGCCGGAGTCGGCGACCGTCGAGGAGGTCGAGGAGATCTACTACGAGGCCTGGAAGCTCGGCGTCAAGGCCCTCGCGATCTACCGCGACAACTGCAAGGTCGGCCAGCCCCTCTCCGCGAAGACCAAGGAGAAGGAGAAGGCCGAGATCACCGAGAAGGCCGAGGGCACGATCCGGTCCGCGGTCGAGAAGGTCGTCGAGTACCGCCCCGTCCGCAAGCGCCTGCCCAAGGGCCGCCCCGGCATCACCACCTCCTTCACCGTCGGTGGCGCCGAGGGCTACATGACCGCCAACACCTACCCGGACGACGGTCTCGGCGAGGTCTTCCTGAAGATGTCCAAGCAGGGCTCCACCCTCGCGGGCATGATGGACGCCTTCTCCATCGCCGTCTCCGTGGGCCTCCAGTACGGGGTGCCGCTGGAGACGTACGTCTCCAAGTTCACCAACATGCGCTTCGAGCCGGCCGGCATGACGGACGACCCGGACGTGCGGATGGCGCAGTCGATCGTCGACTACATCTTCCGCCGCCTGGCGCTGGACTTCCTGCCCTTCGAGACCCGCTCCGCCCTCGGCATCCACTCCGCCGAGGAGCGCCAGCGCCACCTGGAGACGGGCTCCTACGAGCAGTCCCTGGAGGACGAGGACGTCGACGTGGAGGGCCTCGCCCAGTCCGCGCCGCGCACCCAGGAGCTGAAGGCCGTCGTGACGCCGAGGGCCGAGGCCGCGGCGGCGGTCCCCGTCCCGCAGCAGGCGCACACCAGCGCCGAACTGGTGGAGATGCAGCTCGGCATCCAGGCGGACGCCCCGCTCTGCTTCTCCTGCGGCACCAAGATGCAGCGCGCCGGTTCCTGCTACATCTGCGAGGGCTGCGGCTCCACCAGCGGCTGCAGCTGACACCGGTCGGCCCCGCCCGTCCGACGGCACACGTCGGGCGGGCGGGGCCGAGGGGTGCGACGGGAGAGGGGAGGGGCGCCGGCCGTGGGCCGGCGCCCCTCCCCCTTTTTTCCTTCCGCAGCGGCCCGTGCGCCGCGACCGCGTCACGCGGTGCGGGCGTGGGCGGGGGTCACTCCAGGGGGACGCTCATCTCGATGCAGCGCAGGGCCGCCGCCAGGGCCGTCCCGTCGCCGACGTCGAGGGCGGTGTCCGTCAGCTTGATGACGTGCTCGTCCCCGTGGGCCAGCGCCAGGTCGACCACCTCGTCGGGGGTGAGGGTGCCCGGCGGGACGTACTCGGCCGGGGCGTCCGGCGCGTACATCGCGGTCACCGCGGCGGACGCCGTCCAGGCCGCCCGCAGGCTCGGCACCCACAGGGCGCGGGGGAGCGCGGGCAGGGTGCGCAGGACGGCGTTGGGCGCGGTGGCGGCGTGGACCAGCATCGTCGCGTCGCCGTGGCCGTGGGTGACGTAGCGGTGGGTGGCGGCCCGCACCAGTTCGGTGAGGCGGCCGTACGCGTCGTCCGGGTCCGTCACCGAGGCCGCCCACACCGGCAGGGCCGTGACGCGGTCGAGCCGGTCGGGGAAGCCGCCCTCCCGCAGGCCGATCGGCGGCACCGCGTCAAGGGCCCCGGCCGCGCCGTCGGCGCCGGGCAGCGGGACGGGAGGGGCGACGGGCCGGTGGCGCGCGGCCCAGTAGCCGAGGCCGTGGGCGAGTTCCGCCAGGCGGGGCGCGGTCGTCCCGCCGGACCGCAGGGTGCGCACGGCGTGCCCCACCCGGATCACCGGATGCGCCGAGCCGCCGTAGATGCCGGGCAGCAGCCGGGGCCACCACTGGGCGAGCACGTCGTTCCAGGGGCGCTCGGCGATCTCGCGCGTGAAGTGGTCGATCCAGTCGGCCGCGCGGCGCGGATCGCCGAGCGCGGACCGCCAGTCGTCCTCGGTGACCGGGACCAGGCGGGACGGGAAGTCCTCCAGCCGGTCCGCGTACAGGTCGAGCCAGCGGTGCACCGAGCGTGCCCGTCCGCGGGCGGCGAGGGCCTCGACGGCCATCGGCGCGTGGTTGGTGAGCCGCCCGAGCCGCTCGGGTCCGGAGGTGTGCAGTCGCTCGAGTGCCTCGTCCAGAGTCCCTGTCGTATCCATGGATGTGACAGTAGGCAGCACGGCCGCGTCGGCGTAACGGGCTGCGGACGTAGGCGGGGCCTAGGTCTCCGGACCGGTGCGGGTGCGGGCCGGGTCCTCGGCCCGGGACCGGGCGCGCCCGGTCCGCCGCAGGGGTAAGCCGCAGGGGTAAGGGGCGCCCACCAGGAGAGCGCCCCTTACCCCTGTGCGGGGACTCCGCCGCGTGCGCGGGACTCCGGCCCCGGCCCCGGGTCAGGGGCGGCCGAGGCCGCCCATGGCGCGGGTGAAGCCGGCCGGGTCGTCGGCGGAGCCGTGCACGCCCGCGCGGAACTGCCAGGCGCCCGCGCCGTCCCGGACGAACTCCCCGACCACCGCCGCCGTCGCCTCCGGCACCCCGGCGAAGTCCTCCGTGGCCAGGTCGGTGTACCGCTCGCGGATGCGCAGCCCGGGGCCGGAGACCCCGGAGAAGGTCCGCCGCCCCGCCGACTGCTGGATGACCACGCCGACCACCACGCGCGTGTACCGGGGGTCCAGCCGCTCCAGGTCCAGCGTCATCACCTCGTCGAAGCCGAAGCCCCGGCCGTCGGTGCTGTCGCGGTTGAGGAAGATCGTCCCGTCGGGGGAGCGGCTGTCGAAGTGCACCACGTAGGCGGCGTCGCCGCGGGGGGCGTCCGCCGTGTACGTCCCGGCGATCAGGTCCAGATCGGTCGGCGGCTCCCCCGCCGGACTCGGATTCCACCGCAGCGCGACCTCGATCGTGCCGTTCCCCTTGCTGAGGCCGTTCACAGGCTTCCCCTTCCCGGTATCCCGTCCCGCCTGCGGCCCAACTGCCGGACGGCGACGGCAATTTGTCCATCCTGCCACGTGGGTGCGAGGGATCGGGGGAGAGCGGCCGCGCCGGACGTGGCCGGTGTCGCGCCCCCTGGCCTTACCATGGCGCGGTGCTGGTCAAGTGGATTCGCTGCACCGTGGTGGACCGCCGCGGTTTCGAGCGGGGGCAGCGGAAGTGGGCGGGGCTTCCGGGGGAGCCGGGTTTCCGGGGGCAGGGCGGCGGCTGGAGCCGGCTGCGGCCGGACGTGGCGCACGTCTTCGCGTTCTGGGAGAGCCGTGCCTTCTACGACTCCTTCATGGCCCGTTCCCACGACCGGCTGGCCGCGGCCCAGTCGGGCACCTTCAAGGACGCCCAGGTCCGCCTCTTCGACCACCGCTTCGACGTGAAGACCGGTTTCGAGCCCCGGTTCACCGACGCCGACCTCGTCAGGGTGGCGCTCTGCCGGGTCCACGAGGACCGGGCCGAGCACTTCGCGCTGATGCAGGAGAAGGTCTGGAACCCGGCCATGGCCGGATCTCCCGGCATGCTCCGGGGCATGTTCGGCGAGGGCCCCGGCAGCGAGTACCTGGTGCTGTCGATGTGGCGGTCGGCCGCGGAGCACGGGAAGTACCGCATCGAGCGGGTGGAGCGGCTGGCCCTGCGCGCCCAGACCCACTCCGACCTCGCCGCCCTGACCGGGGACGTCGTGGAACTCGAACCGTCCTGGACGGTCTGACCGGCGCCGCGGCCGCGCCCGGTCCGGTCCGGTGGTGTGACCTGTGCCGTAGGGGGCCCCGCGAATGCCCGGTTCCGCCGCGCACGATCTAGGGTTCTGGCATGGCACGACCACGACGCATCGTTCTTGTCCGGCACGGCGAGTCGACGGGCAATGTCGATGACAGCGTGTACGAGCGCGTACCCGACCACGCGCTGGCCCTCACCGAGCAGGGCCGGGCCCAGGCGGAGCAGACGGGGAAGCGGCTCAGGGAGGTCTTCGGCGGCGAGCGCGTCAGCGTCTACGTCTCCCCGTACCGCCGCACCCACCAGACGCTCCAGGCGTTCGGGCTCGACCCGGCGCTGATACGCGTCCGGGAGGAGCCCCGGCTGCGCGAGCAGGACTGGGGCAACTGGCAGGAGCGCGACGACGTGCGCAGCCAGAAGACCTTCCGCGACACCTACGGCCACTTCTACTACCGCTTCGCCCAGGGCGAGTCCGGCGCGGACGTCTACGACCGGGTCGGCAACTTCCTGGAGAGCCTCTTCCGCAGCTTCGAGGCGCCCGACCACCCGCCGAACGTGCTGCTCGTCACCCACGGCCTGGCCATGCGGCTGTTCTGCATGCGCTGGTTCCACTGGACGGTCGCGGAGTTCGAGTCGCTGGTCAACCCGGGGAACGGCGAGACGCGGATGCTCGTTCTCGGGGAGAACGGCAAGTACACGCTGGACCGGCCCTTCGAGCGCTGGCGGGAGCCGGAGCCGTACGGGATCACTGGATAGAGGCGGGGCGATGACATCCGACGCGTCTGATTCTTCTTCCGGCGGGCGCCTGGTCCGCGCCCTGGGCAGTCTGCGCGGGCTGTCGGTGGGAGACGCGCTGGGGGCGCGGTTCGCCCTGCCCGCGAACTACCCGCTGCTGGAGCGCCGCGAGCTGCCGCCCGGCCCCTGGCGGTGGACCGACGACACCGAGATGGCGTGCTCCGTGGTCGCCGTGCTGGCCGCCCATCACCGGGTCGACCAGGACGCGCTGGCCCGCTCCTTCGCCCGGCGCCACGACTCCGCGCGCGGCTACGGCCCCGCCGTGGACCGGCTGCTGGGCCGGGTCCGGGAGGGCGGTGACTGGAGCGCGCTGGCCGCCGGTCTCTTCAACGGGCAGGGCTCCTGGGGCAACGGCGCGGCGATGCGCATCGCGCCCCTGGGCGCCTGGTACGCGGACGATCCGGAGCAGGCGACCCACCAGGCCGAGATCTCGGCGTACCCCACGCACCAGCACCGGGAGGCGGTGGTCGGCGCCATGGCGGTGGCCGCCGCGGCGGCGCTGGCCGCGGACCCCGCGGGCCCGCCCGGGGCGCACGCCCTGCTGGACGGGGTGATCGCCCTGGTGCCCGGGCGCAGCGCGGTCGGCGCGGGGCTGCGGCGGGCCCGGGACATGCTCGACTACGGCGACGCGGTCACCGTCGCGGCCGTCCTGGGCTGCGGGCGGCGTACGACGGCGCACGACACGGTGCCGTTCGCCCTCTGGTCCGCGGCGCGCTCCCTCGGTGACTACGAGGAGGCGTTCTGGACCACCGCCGCGGTCGGCGGTGATGTGGACACGACCTGCGCCATCGTGGGCGGGGTGCTCGCGGCGGGCCGGGCGGGCGCGCCGCCGGACCTGTGGACGGAGCGGACGGAGGCGCTGCCGGACTGGCCGGCGGCCTCGGCCCGGACGGACTGACCGCCCGGGTCCGGCACGGAGGCCCGGTCCCCGGCGGGTACCCCGGGCCGCGTGCTCCGCGAACCGCGCCCCCGCACCGGCCCCCGTGGCCCGCACACCCGTGCCGCGCACCGCGCACCCGCATCCTGGCGCACCCGTGCCCGCACACCCGGGCCCGTGCCCGCACGCCCGGCCCCGCCCGCACGCCCGGCCCGCGCCCCGTGCACAGGGCCCCGCCCCCGTGCACCCGTGCCCCCATGACCCTGGGCGGGCGCCTGGGCACCCGTGCCCCTGGGCCCCGCACGGCCGGGCGCCGACGGGCGCGGTCGCCCCCGTCGGCGCCCGGCCGGTCTCCCGACGGCACCTCCGACCCCCGTACGGCGGTGCCGTCAGCCCATCCCCGGGCCGGCCGAGCCGGACAGGGCCTCCAGGTCGCTCCTGCGGACCCGGATCACCAGCGCGGCGGTGGCGAGGGCGAGCACGGCCATGGCCGCCGCCGGGACGAAGGCCGCCGAGATGCCGTGGGCCAGCACCTCGTGCCCCCACGGCGCGGGCAGTTGGTGGGTCCGCGCCAGCTCGGCCTTCTGCTCCGCCGAACCGTTCGCCAGGAGGTCAGGGAGCTGCTTCTTCGCCTCGTCCTTGCTCGCCGTGCCGAACACGGTGGTCAGGATGGCCAGCCCGATCGAGCCGCCCACCTGCTGCATCGCGTTGAGCAGGCCGGACGCCGCGCCCGCCTCGTGCGGGGCGACCCCGGAGACCGCCGTGAGCGTCAGCGTCACGAAGTTCAGGCCCATGCCGAAGCCGAAGACCAGCATCGGCCCGAGCACCCCGCCGACGTAGGAGCTGTCGGAGTCGAGGAGGGTCTGCCAGCCGAGGCCCACCGCCGCGAGCGCCGAGCCGGCCACCATGAACGGCTTGGGGCCGAACACCGGCAGGAACCGCTGCGACAGCCCCGCCCCCAGCGCGATCACCACGGTGACCGGCAGGAAGGCCAGACCGGCCTGGATGGGCGTGTAACCGAGCACGTTCTGGACGAACAGCACGATGTAGAAGAACATCCCGAACATCGCCGCGGCCAGGCTCAGCATGATCACGTAGGTGCCGGAGCGGTTGCGGTCGGCGAACATGCGCAGCGGCGTGATCGGTTCCCTGGCCCGCGACTCGATGAACACGAAGGCGGCCAGCAGGACCAGGGCGGCGGCGAACGACCCGATGGTCAGGGAGTCCCGCCAGCCCTCGTCGGCGGCCCGGATGAACCCGTAGACGAGCAGCGCCATCCCGCCCGTCGAGGTCACGGCACCGGCGATGTCGAAGCGCCCGGAGTGGCGCGGGGACTCGCTGATGTAGAGCGGCGCGAGCGCGGCGATCAGCAGGCCGATCGGCACGTTGACGAAGAGCACCCACCGCCAGTCGAGCCACTCGGTGAGCATGCCGCCCGCCAGCAGGCCGATCGCGCCGCCGCCCGCCGAGACGGCCGCGAAGACGCCGAAGGCCCGGTTGCGCTCGGGTCCCTCGGCGAAGGTGGTGGTGATCAGCGCCAGTGAGGTGGGCGAGGCTATCGCGCCGCCGGCGCCCTGGAGCACGCGGGCCGCGAGCAGCTGCCAGGGCTCCTGGGCGAAGCCGCCGAGCAGCGAGGCGGCGGTGAAGAGCAGGATGCCGGTCATGAAGACCCGGCGCCGCCCGAGGATGTCCCCTGCCCGGCCGCCGAGCAGCAGCAGACCGCCGAAGGTGAGGGTGTAGGCGCTGACCACCCAGGTGAGGTCGGTGGTGCTGAACGCCAGCGCGTCTTGAATGTGCGGGAGAGCGATGTTCACAATCGTCGCGTCAGGTACTCCAAGATCACGAATCATCAGGTTCCGAATTCAGTACAACGGCTCTGACCAGCCAAAACGGTCTCCCTGGGGACCGGTCTCGGTGGCCTCAGCTACAGGCCGTCCCGCTGCCTGAACAGCAAGGTGGGGGCAACGAGAGGGCCTACGCTGCCAATCGAGCGACCCCATCGAGCGAGTGCAGCCCTTCGCGGCTGTCGCCCCCGTGCGACGAGGACCGGGCGGCGGTCGAGGCCCGTCGCCAGGAACACTGAGGCGCCTTCTCGTCCGGTGAATTGACCGGGTTGAAGTGGGTGACTGGATGCGTCGACTATGTCGGAGAAGGAACCCTGCCCTCAGCACGTTCGAGTCGCTGGAAGATCCGTGGCCCCTGCTTCATCGGAAGCGGGGGCCTTGTCCGTGGTGGCGCCTAGGATGTGCGCCACCGAACGAAAAGGAGCGTGGGTGTGAGTGGGACTTCATGTGCAGATGCCGTAACGGGGGACGCTACCCGTGAGTGAGGAGAGCGGCGTCGCCGTAGCCATGGAGCAGGGGTATCGCCGTGCCATTCTGGCCCACCTGATGAGCTGGGTGCAGAGCAACACGGCGGTGGTGCCGGCCCCGGGCGCAGTCGACAGTGCGAGCCTGGAGCATGCGCTGAACGAGGTAAATGGCGTCGTCTACGAGATCGAGGTTGAGACGTGCCGCAAGCCTCTGGGCCTGGAGGCGGAACAGCTACTTGTGGCTGCCGAACTGACGATGCGGAGGGCTGTTCACTACGCCAACCGAGGTGACCTCTACGGCGAACGGAGCTGTGTGCAGGCCGCATCGACATTGCTCGACGAGGCTGGCCATTTCTTCGCCGAGTTGGCCGAGGAGTGCCCTAAGTGCGAGCGCTCGCACCATAGCGCGGGCATTCTCTGTTCGTCATGTCGGAAGCCGTTCCTGGAGAGCATGTCAGCCGAGTGCCGCTCGGTCATCACGTATGAGGACAACGTCTGGCTTCTGCGGAACGGGGAGGGACCCAACACCCAGCTTCTCGCCTACAACTCGGAAATCGGCTGGGCGGATGGCATGGAAGCCAAGAGGTGGGCGGCCGACGTGATGAAGACCGATTACGGCATCACGGTCTCCGACTGGTCGCCCTCGTGGGGAGAGAAGAATAGGACTCTGACACCCGAACACTGGTTTGCGTCCACGAACCGCGACTGAGTGCCAACGCCATCGGCCCCGCTTCGGCGGGGCTTTCGTATTTTAAGGGGTTTGTCGGTGGTCTGAGATAGGCCATCAACCCGCACGTAGTTGGGCCCGCTCTTGGTGAGCCGGGCCCATTTTCATGCCCGGAAGCAGGAGAGGAGTCGGCATGACCGACGCAAAGAGGAAGCCGCACGGAAGGTTCGGGTACGCGACGTGCCTGCCTGACCCGCGGTGGGACGACAACGAGTTCGTGGAGAGCCTGGGCCACGCCCTGGTCGGTTTGGTGCCGCTGAGGTTCTCGGAACTGAGCGGCACGGGTGCGGCGGAGCTGGTCTCGCTCGCGGAGAAGGCCGGGAAGACGATCGCGGCGAAGGGGGACGTCTTCCAGTACCAAGCTGGCCAGCGGAAGAAGGGGTGGAAGCCGAGTGGCGTGCTGAGCGAACTAGTCACGGCCTACGCGGTGCTGGCACTGGCCACCCCGGACACAGGGGCCACATTCTTCGCATTCCATGCCTGCTTCTGGGAGCACGAGGGATGCCCCAGGAATAGGGACCGGTAAGGACTGCTGGCCATCGTCTGCCCCCGCTCCACTCGGGAAGCGGGGGCTTCGTCATGTCTGGAGAGACGTTGTGGTTGAGATCTTGGGGTGGCTGTTCGGCAGCGACACGTCGACGATCGTCACATTGGTGGCGGTCGATCTGTTCGTGTTATTCGGGTGTCACTGGCTGATCGGGATGGACGAGCGACGTCGGCGGGGGAAGCGCCGGCGGGGGATGCACCGGCGGGGCTGAGACAACGTGTCTTCCTGCGTGGGGTGCTGGGAGGGGGTTACTCCTTCGGCGTAGGCTCCTCAACGATCTCGGCGTCCATGATGCCCATCTGGGACAGCGCGCTCTCGGCTGACACTGTCCCGGCCGGTGAGAGGGCGGGGGGCCCATCGGAGTGTGATCCGAAGAGGCGGCTGATGATGCCGACCTCGTTCCCCCGCCCTTCGCCGCGGCTGGCCACCTTCATTGAGAACGTGAAGCCGGCCTCCTCGATGTCCGCCTTCAGCTTGACGTACTTGGCGAGTCGATCCATCTCGCCCGAGAGGTTGGGGTCCGCGTAACCGCCCTCTACCTCCTCTGACATGCGCATTGAGAAGACTCTCATGGCCTGCATGGTGATCATTGAGTCGAGCAGCGCGATGTACTGCTCTTTGGTTTTGACCTTGATTGGCATCTCGTAGACGCACGACTCCCCGGGCTGGTACTCGGGGCATTTCTTGGCAAGGAAGCAGCCGTCGCAGACCCGGACGTTGGGGTCGACGGCGTTGATGCGGTGTTCGGTGCGGGTCTTGCGGTCCCCGGATTCGGGATCGGTGTAGTAATGCGTGAACTCCTCGGTGGCGATGCCGGGGAGGAGCTTCTTCACTCGTTCGGAGGCGGGCTGAGTTGCCCCCTCGATCTGTGTTTCGGGGTGGATCGCCGTAACTGAGGCCAAGTGTTTTTCCCCGTTCCGGGGTGTGGCCTTTTCGTGGATGGGAGTTACTCCGATTCCGTGGCGCTGCGTGATATGCGCGATTTGCTGCTGCCAGGACCACAAGGACAGGCGCAGGTTCTCGGTGGCGTCGTCGGCCTCGATCTTGTCGATGTCGAAGCCGGCGCCGGTGATGAGGGTGCGGTGGCGTTTGCGGGCCTGGGTCTTGTAGCGGGTGGGGTAGCGCTTCATCTCGTGGCCTGTCCACACGAAGGTCTCGCCGTGCTGCGCGGCGGAGAGCCAGGTGGTGGAAGAGACGGAGTACCAGTCCGCGGAGAGCATGAGCGGCGGGCTGGAGAAGCCCATGCCGTGGAGCTTGATGGTGCGGGAGATGGAGCGCAGCAGGGGGATGATGTCGCGGTCGTTGCAGGTGGCCTGGCCGACGGCGATGTAGGGGTACTGGTCGGCCATCTGCTTGAGGACGTCGATGCCCCATTCCTCGTGCCACACGACAATGGATTTTTCGGGGTCGAGGTGTTGGCGGCGCTGTTCGATCCAGTCGCGGCCCATGGGCAGGGCGTCGAACTCGGTGTATGCCTGGACGCGGTCAAGGTTTTGTTCCACGAACTCGTCGTAGTGGGTGGCGATGCCCTGGGTCTCTTCGTGGGTGACTTCGACGCCTTCGCGGTTGAGGGTGTGGCAGCCACTGTCCAGGAACACGGACTGGTCGGGGGTGTAGTGCTCGGCGATCGTCCAGGGCTTGGCGAACTTCACCCGCCGACGCAGGCCCATGTAGGACATGCCGACGTGCGGCACGTTCTCGGCGGCGCACAGGGTGCGGTGCGAGGGGATCTCGGTGCCGGCGAAGTAGAAGATCACGTGTTCTCCGGGGTGGCTGCGTCGTAGAACTGCTGGCGCCGGAAGGAGCGGTTGTCTTCGGCCCAGATGCTGGCCAGTTTCCGCATGACGTAGTCGATGCCGTCGGCGTCGTCGGGGTAGTACTCGCGGGCCTGGCGCAGGAGTTGGGCGAAGGCGCGGTAGTGCTTGCGGGACAT
This sequence comes from Streptomyces sp. NPDC107521, assembly GCF_055598485.1. NCBI lineage: Bacteria > Bacillati > Actinomycetota > Actinomycetes > Kitasatosporales > Streptomycetaceae > Streptomyces > Streptomyces sp. NPDC107521. Next base: position 199,179 of record NZ_JBVKAT010000008.1, on the reverse strand, counting down.
GGTCATGGTGCTAGAGCGGGTCGGTGAATTCGATGACGGTGGCGCCTTCGTGGCCGTGGATCTGCTCGACGTGCAGGACGGAGTCGTACACGGCGGTGCTGGCGATCTCGGTGCGCCAGCGAAGGGCACAGGTGCCGTCGGGCCACTGGACGCCGTCGGCGACCTGGCCCTGGCCGGAGACGCCGGTGACGTCGTCGCGGCGGATGAGCTTGAAGCGGCGGGGGCCCTCGTCCGGGGGGACAATCATTGGGGGTGCTCCTCGGGGCGCGGGGTGAGGCGGAGTTCGGTCTGGCGCTCGACGGCCTGGGTGAGGTCGTCCCAGGGGCGTGGGGTGCCGGTGTAGTCGGGGCGCCATTGGGGCTGGGTGTAGGCCGCGTGGGTGATGAGCGCGGTGTTCCATCCGTCGCCGAGTTCGGCGGCGGCGCAGGTGGGGTCCGGTTCGAGGACGAGGCCGATGCGCCAGGAGCGGATGCGGTTGAGGACTTCGAGGCGGCCGGCGGGTCCGGGGACGGTCTGGTGGAGGAAGTCCAGGTGGCTGTTCAGATGGCGCTTGGCGAGCCAGAGGGAGCTTTGCTCCTCGGTCCAGGCGTGGGAGAGAAGGTAGAGCCGGCTGTTCTTCGCGAGGGCCTGGTATAGGCCCCAGCCGGTGTCCAGGTGGGCCTCGGTGCCGGGGGTGCGCAGGACGCCTTCGACGACCATCACAGCGCTGAGCACGGGTGCCTCAGATCTTGAGCCGGTCGGCGATGGACTGGTTCTGGACGGCCTGCTGCATCTGCGCGGTCATGGCCATGAGCTGGTGGGCGGTGATGGCGGCCTGCTTGGAGGCTTCGATGTCGGAGACGACTTCGGAGGCGCCGAACTTCATCTCCAGGACGCTGGCGGGGTGTTCGGGGGTGACGGGCTTGTCGATGTCGGCAACGGCCTCCCACTCGCCGTTGTCGTGCTGGACGACGAGAAAGGCGGTGCGCACAGTCAGGGCGTCTTCGGCGGGCATGAACGGCTCCTAGTCAAGGCTTGTGGTGGTAGGTCGTTTAGTCGAACTCGCCGTCGCGCTGGTCGGCTTGTGCGGCGCGTTTGGCACGGCGGCGTTCCTTGTCGCGGGCGCGGATGCAGGTAATGCACTCGCGTCGGCCGGAGTGCCAGCGGGTGTTTTCCTCGCTGTATTCGTGACCCTTGGGGCAGTGCGTCTTGCGTGCGTTGCGGGCGGAGAAGGATTCGCCGCGGGCGACGTTTTCGGTTCCGGGGACGGGTTCGAGATGGTCCGGATTGCAGCAGGCGCGAATGCGGCACAGGTGGTCGACGTGCCAGCCGGGGGGAACAGTTTTTTCGTTGGCGAGTTCCCACGCGATGACGTGGGTGCCCTTGGTGCGGCCGTTGGGCAGGCGAAATTTTCCGTACCCGTACTGGTCCTTTGCACCCGTCCACAGGTGGCAGTCGTCGAATTCCGTGCCCGTGTCGACCTTGTCAAAGAACCGGTGGTTCCAGTCGCGGTCGGTGGCCCGGCGGTTGGGGCTCACTCGTACTGCCCCCGGGCGGCCCGGACCTTCTGCTCATTTACGCTGCGGATGGGGCAGTAGTCGCAGAGGTAGCGCTGGGCGCCAGGGTTGGACTTGTCCCACTTGGGCAGGCCCTCGGACTTGCGCTCGCCCGCAGTGGGCGGGGTGATGAGCTTCTTCGGGGAATGGAAGTCGGAGCAGGTCTCGGGCCGGTGCCGGGAGCGCCAGCACTGCATGGCGTCGGCCTTGAGGGTGTCGACAGCCTGGTAGACCCAGGGCTCCATTCCGGTGGCGCCCTCTTCCTGCCAGACCCGCTTGAGGATTTCGTCGCGGGCCGCGGAATCAGAATGCCAACGGCCCTCGTCCACGCCGTCGAGTGGATAGAGACGACCGAAATGCCGTTCCCCGTTCGGGTACTGGTGCTTGGCTGCGGCGTATTCGAGGACCGTGTCTCCGCGAGGGTCGCCCTCATAGGCGGGAAGCACTTCGGTGGTGCGGCAGTCCTTGCAGAGAAGGAGGCGGATTCGCGTCATGTGGGGACGCTAGTACCACCCATTTTTCTGCCAGAAATTCCAGGCTCCGCACGGGCTTCCGTACCTGGATTCCATATAGGAAAGCCCCCACCGCATCTGGGTGAGCGGGTTGGTGCGCCAGTCACTGCCGGCGGATGCCATCTTCGAGGCGGGGAGGGCCTGGAAGAGGCCGTACGCACCGGATGAGGGGTTGGTGGCTTGGGGGTTCCAGCCGGATTCCCGGGTGACCACGCTGCTCAGGCACTGGTACTGGGCGGAGGAGAGCCGGGCGCGGGCGTAGCCGCGGGCTCCGGAGAGGGTGCCGGAGTTCAAGGTGGTGACCTTCGGGCGCTGCTGCTGGCGGGTGACGCGCGGCTGTGCCTGCCGGGCGGCCTCTTCGGCGCGGGCCCGTTCTCTGGCCTGGCGTTCGCGCTTGGCCTTCTGCGTCTTCTCGACGGCTTCGCGGTGGGCGGCAGCCTGGGCTGCGGACTGGGTCCGCAGGGCGGCGGCGAGGTTTTGATGGTGTGCCGGGAGTCTGGCTGGGCTGGGGGTGGCCGGCAGGGCGGCGGGCAGCTCGGGGCCAGCGTCGGCCGGCGGGGTGAAGCAGGCGGTGATGACGAGGGTGGCGATGGCCGCGGCGGCGGCGATACGTGTCTGGCGCCAGGTGAGCGGGGTGTTCGGGCGGGACACCGTGTGTCCTTTCAGCGGGGGCAGGACCCCGGCTCTCCCGCAGGCAGTCCGGCGTCGGTCACCCTAGAGGGCCCGGAAATTGCTCAGGTAGTCGGAGGCTGATTCCCGGCATTGGCCGCGGGGGCGTCCTTGGCGTAGGCCGGAGGCTTGGCGAGGCCGAGGAACCAGCCGAACGCGGGGCTGACCTTGGACTCCAGCAGCCGGAACAGACCGTGGTAGACGATGGCGAAGGCGGCGACCAGCCACTGCGCGAGGGCCTGGTCGTCGGTGTCGATGTAGACGTGGGCGAGGATCGCGCCGACACAGCCGACGATGACCGGGACCGCGGTGCGCCATAGGGACGCGAGTACGTCGTAGACAGTCATGCTTAGGCCGCTTTCCTTTCCAAAACTGCGAGGCGCTTTTCCTGGGCCGCGACGAGCTTTTCAAGGGCACTCACCCTCGTCTCGATGGTGGACACCGGGGGCGGGGTCGGCGTGGGGTTCCAGTTCGCCGGGTGCTTGAGACGCTCGGCGACGCGGTCACGGATGGAGGCCATGGTGAAGCCGCGGGGGTCGGACTTGTCGTCGGACCACTCCAAGTGGCCGATGACGGATTTGGCGCCCCAGGTGTGGGCGCGGCACACGGCGGTGGCGGCGCGGACGATTGCCTCGACTTGCGGGCCGGGCCAGGGGTCCTTTCCGTCGCCAAGGTTTTCGCATTCGAAGCCGTAGAACCGCGAATTCCCGTCCACACCATCGGCGTTGCCCTTGGTCGGCTTGGTCGGGGCGCTGGTGTAGCTTTCGGCGATGACCTGGTCCAGCACCTGCGGGTCGCCGCCGCCGGCGTGATTGGAGCGGCCGTAACCGACCAGGTACACGACGCCGTCCTTGCCGATGACACCGTGGCACAGCGGGCCGGGAAGCCCCGAGTAGCCGTCGCGGCACATGGCGACGGTCTTCGTCGTGCCGGAGCTGACCGTGTGGTGGATGATGACGCCGTTTGTGGGGCCCCACGCGCCGTGACCGGCCCGGTTGTGGGTACGCCAGGAATCGACCTCGACGACGGCGATTCCCTCGGCGCGCAAAGCGTTAAGGAAGGCGCTCGCGGTGAGCGGAGTGGCCATGAGCAGCCCTCTCAGGTGGTCGGGACGGTGCCGGTGAGCGCGGTGGAAGGCGCGGAGACGCCCGCGCTGGAGCCCGCGAGGACGGTGAAGCTATAGGACTGGCCAGCCGCGTACTGGAGCGTTGCGTGGGGTGCAGTGCCCAGCGGCGCGTCGAGGGTGGCGACCTTGCGGGGGCCGTCGTAGAGCGCGTACCACTCCGGAGGGCCGTTCACGGAGCTGATGGCCGGCGGCACGATGGTGATCTTGAGCTGGCCGGTGTTGGTGGGGGCAGTGGTGAAGGTCGGGGTGCCGGGCTTGCCGGGGGCAGCGGTGGCGCTCGGGATCATGCCGCGCAGCGGGACGGAGAACTCCGAGACCGCGGTGCCGTTGGTGTCGGTGCGTACGGCGCGGACCTTGAGGGCGAAGTGGCGTCGGGGCACCGAGTAGTTGGGGGTGGTGAAGGTGACCTGGGCGGTGCCCTGGGCGGGCTGGGCTACCTCGCCGAGCTTGACGTCGGACTCGGCCAGCCCGATACGGCCGGCGTCCATGCCGTCGGTGGTGTCCTGGCTGGTGTTATCGAAGATCTCGTACTTGGTGACGTAGGGGATCTTCGTCCAGCGGAGCTGGATGCCGCCGCCGAGTGCCGAGGTGATGACCGGGAGCGGGGCTGCGAAGTCGACGTCGTTAGGCGGGCGGGGCGGCGTGGTGAGGCGCTGCTGGTCCCAGCCGACGGGCGGGGTGGTCAGCGTGAGCGAATCCGAGTCCGGCCCGTAGTCGTAGCTCTGGTTGTGGGCGGCGATCGTGAAGGTGTAAGTGATGCCGGCCTGGAGCGGCTTCCAGACGGGGGTGGCGGCATCTGTGCGGTCCCAGTAGCCGGTGACCGTGGCAGAAGTCTCGCCGCCGGGGTGGTGGAAGTCGCCCTTGCCCACCACAGTGATCTTGTGGCCGGTGACGCCGATCGACTGAAGGCCGCGCACCCCCGTGTAGACGTCGCCGGTGCCGCCCGCGTCGCGCTGGCCGACGTTGGAGTGCCAGAAGAGCAGCACCTTGTACGGCTCGATCGCGCTGGAGCGCGGGTGGCCCGCGGAGTCGGTGAACCACAGGGGCTTGGGCGGGATGGGCTGCTTGCCGTAGTCGGCGGGCCGGTCGGTCACCCGCTGGTCGGCGGTGCGCGGCGAGTTCATCAGGCCGGCCGCGGTGCCGGGCTCGGCGGTGAGCGCACTGGTCGTGTTCAGGTTCCACTTCTCGTCAGCCATTTAACGCGGCCTTTCTGCGTCGGTGCCGGGCTCCGGCGGGAGGGTCGGGGCGGGGTTGGGGCAGCGGCGGGTGAGGAGCCATGCGGTGACCATGCCGACGCTGGCGACGACGATGGAGGCGACCTGAGCGGTGAGGTCACTGGTGTGCACGGCAGGTCTCCCGGTGCTGGTACATCCACGCGCTCGCGGCGACCGCGGAAATGGCCAGGTAGCGTGCGCAGCCGCAGATGTTGGCGACCACGGTGCTCTCGGGGCGGAAGAGGGCGAGGGTGGCAAAGGCGAGGATGTAGGCCGCGAGATGGACCATCGGTTTGAGACTGTCGTGCAGGATGACGTAGGCCATGGCGGTCAGCCCGACGACGACGCCGACCACGGCGAAGCCGATGGCGATGATCTGGGCGATGCCGTCGGTGGCGGCCACGGACATCGGGCTGTCGGGGCTCAGACCTCGGTACAGGGCGAGGGAGATCGTGTAGACGGACAGGGCGATGCCCAGCAGGTGCACGGGGGTCAGGCGCTTGGCGTCAGCTCGCGCCGGAATCGCTTTCATCGTCATGACGGGGTGCTGGCTTTCTGCGCGGCCTAGGAACCGGGTCGGGGTCCTCGGGCAGGTATTTGGCAATCAGTCGGAAAATGACGAGGCCCAGTGCGCTGACGAGTATGGAGACGATCTGCGCAGCCACGTCAGACATCGTCATGGGCCCTCCCGCAGGTGTTGGAGCCAGGCGGAGAAGGCGGCGATGGACACGCCGATGAAGGAGACGACGTTGGCGAGCTGCATCCACACGGTCGCCGGAGAGTTGAACAGGGAGACGGCGGCGAACGCGAGGAGATAGGCGGACAGGTAGCCCATCAGGCGCAGGCTGGACGTCGTCAGCGAGTAGGCGGCCGAGAACACCCCCAACACGATCCCGAGCGTGGTGTACACGAAGGCGATCCAGTAGGTGGCGGTATAGGTCTGGGCGCTGACCACCGAGAACGGGGTGGAGCCCAGCGCCTTTTGCAGGGCTGCGGCGGCCGTGAACGTGGACAGGCCCAGCCCGAGCCCCTTCTCCGTGAACGCCGGCGGGTAGCACAGCTCTGCGTAGTAGCGGCCCACTTCACATCCCGAAGTAGAGATGCGCCGGAGGGTTCGGCACATACCCGGGGGTGCGCGCGGCCATCGCGTCGGGGCGCCGCTTGACCGGGGCTTCGTGCAGCCCGTACCAGAGGTCGTTGAGATCCTGGCGTACGGCATAGGTGGTCGGCTCGACGACGCCCCCACGATCGGTGTTGATCTTCTTGTAGGTGCCGTCGGTCAGGCCCTCGTTGAGTTCGCCGGCGAGCTGCCGGTTGGGCGCGTAGCTCATGCCGGGGGGACCTCCTTGTTGTTCTTCGCGCGGTGGCGGGTGTGCAGCCGGGCGAATACGGCCTTGAGGCGGTAGGCGAAGGCTGCCGCCGTTTCGGAGAGGGCGCGCATGCTCACTTCTGCTCCCCGAGCTTGTGCACTGCCGGCGCGGCCCGATTCTTCGAGCCGCCGGCGGGCACGCCCTTGCTCATGGACTTGCCGACCGAGATGCCTGTCTGGAACTCGGAGGTGGTGGTTGGCGGCTTGGGCGAGTACCTGCCTGCGGTGCGCTGGTCCTGGAGGTTGGCCTTGCTGTGCGTGATGCTCGTGATGTTGTCGCCGCGGCCGGTGCGCCGGCGGTCGGTCGTGCGGGTGGCTTTGGGCATTTCAGATCACTCCCAGCGCTGGAAACGACGTCGCGGAGTAGCCGGACTGCCGTTGTGAGAAGTCGACCCGGCTGCCGGGGTAGAGGTCATCGAGGCGCGCGATGTCCTTGATGCCGGGTATGTGTTGGGTGTAGCCGAACCGTGGTTGCGTGGCGCCGATGTTGGGGACCGGCGGCTTTATGCGGCGGGCGGCATCCGGGGGGATGTCCGTCCACTCACGCAAGTAGTTGGTGACCTCCTGCTCTCGGGCGGAGGCCCAGGGACGGCGGGCGTAGATGGAGTCCTGCTGCATCACCACTAATCACCTCCACGTCGGCTTGAAGCGCATGAGCTGTGCGCGTCGCATCTCGTTGACGGCCGTGAAGGAGGGGTTGATCTCCTGGGTGTACACGCGCTGCGCGGTGGCGAAGCGGGCCTGAGTGGCGACGAGCGTCTCGCTGCGGCCGTCGTTGACCAAAGGGCTGCCGATCATCGAGCCACGCTGGGTCCAGCGCACGCCGCGGGCCTGTGCCTGGAGGGCGGCGGCCGGGTGAACGTCCTCGGTCCAGTAGTAGTCGGCGGGGTCGATGCGCTCGCCCTTGTGCACGCCGCGCTCGTAGGACTTCTGTGTGGAGCGGTTGCCGATGTTGTTCAGCAACCTGTCCTGCCGACGCGTACCGGCGCCGATCGTGCCCAGGTAGCCGTCGGGGTACTCGGCACTGGGCACGTGGCCGGTGTCCATCATGCGGCGGGCGTCAAGGATGTCTCTGGCGCCGCTCATCAGGAAGCCACCGGAGCCTCCGGTGTACGTCATCGATCCCGCCTGCGCCTGGGCGTAGGGCGGGTTGTACATCAGGTTGCTGTTGGCGCCGGCACGGTTGGGGTAGCTCATGACTTCATCCACCCCTGGTTCGTCCTGTAGAGGGGGGTGCCGGACCGCTTGGGATCGGTGGCCGGCCGCTGCATGGACTGGAGGGCCTTGGCGGCGACGAAGGAGCCGACGGCGGCGTACCGGCCGGCACGGGCCGTGCCGGGGGTGATGCGCGAGCCGCGGCCGGTTGCGGTCGAGGAGGGCGGTGCAGTCGGCCTGGGAGGTGTGGTGGGGCGTGGCGGCACAGCCGACGGGGCGGGCGTGTCGTCGGCCTCCGGGGGTGGGCCGAAGCGCTGTCCCTGGGCACGGAAGTTGAGCTGGTTGATCCGCACCTGCCGGACGGGCCGGGAGGAGGTTGCCGGCGGCGGGGGCGGGGTGTTGTCGGGCACGGGGCCGGACGGGGTGGCGCGGGGTGGCGCGGTGGTCTGGGCAAGGCGCTGCTGCATCTGGGCTGCGCGAGCCTCGGCCAGGCTCTGACGGTGGGTTGCCGCGGTGGCGTTGGCGCGGGCGGTGGCCACGCGCGCTGTGCGGGTCTGGGCGCGGGCCTCGGCGATGTCCGCGCGTGCCTGGGCGGCTGGCGTCAGCCGGGCGGGACCAGCCGGCTGGGACGGGGCAGCGGGCGGGTCGGGAAGCGCCGGCTGGGTCCAGCCGCTGGAGACGGCCGGCTGGGCGGAGCTTGCGTTGCGGGGGGTGGCGGGTCGGCTGACGCGGTAGGCGCGCATGGGCCGGTCACCGAATCTGTCGAACGAGTTCTGCCTGAACTGCGGCCCGTTGAGGTCCATGTCACCTCCCAGAGGTCATGCCGTGCTGGAATTCGGAGAGGGCGGCGAGGCGGGGGACGCTGACGCCGACGGAAGAATCGGAGCCGGGGGTGGTGGTGGGCGGGGCCGGGGCCAGCGACCCGCGGTCGGAGGACCCGGTGGTCCGCAGTGAGCTGGGCGCGGGCAGGCTTGGTGAGGTGACGGCCGTGCTCAAGAGCGCAACCACCCCGTCTGGTCGGGCGCCGGCGACGGTGCGGCGGGCTGGCTGGGCTTGTCGCGTGAGGCTGCGTGCATGCCGCTGGTGGCGAACTGGGCGGCGGACAGCAGCCGGCTGCCCGAGCTGGCGGAGGCGCTGCCCGCGCTGATGGAGCCGCTCGATGCCGCGGAGGTGACTGCCGAGCGGGTGGCGCTCGTGGCAGCACCCCGGGCGATCGTTGTCAGCCCCGTGCGGGCGGCGACTCCGGCGAGGAGGGGCCACATGGCTCAGCCCTTCTTCCCGGTCGCTTGGCCAGTGCGGAACTGCTCTTGGCTGCCGAACGCACTGGGCACGCGGTAACGGTCGGTGGAGGCGCAGCACGCGCAGCCGGGGCCGTGCAGGGAGCGCTTGACCTGGACTACACCGGTCGGGCCGAAGGTCTCGGCGGCCGACGTGGTGCGGTGGGAGCGGTGGGTGTTGCGGCCGGGGGCGCCGTCGCCGGACTTGGACAGGCTCTGGCGGCTGGCGGTCTGGCCGGCCTCGGGGCGAATCCAGCGTGCCTGGTGCAGCTCGTCGCCCATGGTGGGGAACTGGCCCGTGGACAGCGGGCCGCGGCGGGTGTTCGTCTTGCCCTTCGGGGGCGTCCAGTGGGACATGTTCTTCCTCCGCGCGGCGTGCGTGGCCCAGGAAGTCAGAACGTGAGCGATGTGTGAGTCAGTACTGGGTTGGCCTGATGGGGGGAGTTTAGGTCTCCGGGATTTTAAGCCGGTATTTCATGTGCCCATGACGCGGATCGCGATGCCGAGGATCTCACCTTCCGGTGTCTTGCTGCGGAAGAAGGTGATCTCCTCGGTGAGCTTGGTTCCGAAACTGGAGACGAAACTCTGAGCGATGGGGATTGCCTTGACCGCCTGGTTGATAGCGCCAGCGCCGACAGCCTTGAGGACGACCTGGCTGCCCGACTTGACGGCGTGGGCAATGGCGGAGCCGAGTTCCGGAGGCGGGGTCACGGACTTGACGCGGAACTCCTTCTCCTGCACTGGCGTGTTCTGAGTCTGCACGAAAATTACGCTCCCTGCGTTTGTACTGATGCAGGGAGCGTAGGTCGGTGGAATTACCGTCTGTTATGCGACGTCCCTGGATCGGCTTCGCTTCGGGGGATTGCGGATCGTGGCGAGGACTTCCTGCTGAAACTTCAGCTCCGGCGGCTCGGGCGTCGCGAGGGCGTCCGCGATACGGGCCAGAACGTAGGCGTCGGCGGAGTCGTTGCTGGACGACTCGTGCTGCCAGCGCATGTAGACCGCCATCATGATCTTGTCCTTGGTGGCCTGGCCGCTGCCGGTGACGAACTTCTTCACACTGGTCGGCGCGACGGAGTGCACGCGGCGCTCGATGTGCTGGGGGAAGGCGGCGACGAGGGCGAGCTTCATCATGCCGCCCAACTCGCCCAATTCCTCTCGCCTGTACTTCGCGCCGTAGGCGTAGCCCTCGTAGCAGATGTGGGTGACCTGGCCGAGCTGGGCGAGACCTGAGAAGTGGTCGCGGAGGGTGTAGTAGACGAAGAACAGCCGGTTGATGCCGGCTCCGGCGAGCTTCGGGCTGAAGTCGAAGACCTTCTCAGTGGCGGTGCCGGTGGAGGGGGTGTAGCTGACGACCGCGCAGCCGCTGTAGGACTGGTCGACGCCGAGAGAGATGCGGGGCATCAGGCCCCCCACTTGCTGTATCGCGTGTCGGCCTGGCCGCTCTGGCGGCGGGAGAGATCGCGGGAGCAGAACTGGGCGCGTGACTCGGCGTTCTTGTGGACCATCTCCAGGCCCTCGGCCAGGGCGAGGGCGTCGAGGTGGCGCTTCTCGTCTTCCTGTACCTGGGGGTCGGCGCCGGCTGCCGCCTTGCGGCCGGCCACGGTCTTCTCCGTGGACGCGGCGAGGGCTGCGCGGGCGGTGGAGTGGTCGAGGTTTTGCTTGGCCGCCCGTACGTCGGTCCGGGCCTCGACCAGGCGCATCGCGGTGTACGCGGTCCAGGACACGTACCCGCCATACAGGGTCATGAGCTGGCGGTCGTCGAGGGAGGTGATGTCCGCGGGGAGCTGCGGCAGGTAGCCGTCGGGCCGGTCCTCGCGCTCGAAGCCGAGGGTTTCCAACCTGCCCCAGAGGTCGTCGGCGGCGCTCATTTCTTGGTGTCCTCCGTGAATTCGAGACAGGAACGGCAGCCGGAACGGCCGTTGATGTTGCAGAAGGGAGGCGTGTCCGCCTGGAGACAGTCGGTGATGGCGCTCGCTGCGTCGATCAGTGGTTCGGAGAAACTCTCGTCGTAGGTGACCGTGAAGGACTTCGTTTCCTGCGTGGCCTTGAAGTCGTAGAAGCAGATGGCCCTTTCGGTCGGGAGATCCTCGAAGTGGTTGGCGAGGTACATGTAGAGCTGCACCTGGCGGACTGCGGTCGGCAGCGGCCGGCGGAAGTCGCGCCACAGCCGGGTCATGTCGGGCAGCCGGCCGTGCGGAGTGTCGACGATGTAGCGCTCCAGGAATTCGGGGCGCTCGTAGCGCAGGCTGCCGAGCCCGAGGGTCTTGATCTCGATGAGCGAGGTGTCCTCGGGGCTGTAGCCGTCCGCCTTCCCGCCGATGCGCACCGGGTCTGCGTGCAGGGGGACTTCGGCGTACTCCAAGCAGGAAGGGGGTGCGCTGCACCGGTGGCACTCGGCCGGCGTGGTGAAATTCCAGAAGCAAGCGCCGCAGTACCAGCACTTCCAGTCACCGGCGAGCCGGCCCATCTCGGTGAGCCAGCGCTGCCACTTCGAGTGCGTGCGGTGGCCTTCCTCGAAGATGTTCTCCCGGGTGAAGGTCGTGTTTCGCTTCTCGGCCGGCTCGACTTCGCGGCGGAGCCGATGGAAAGCCGCGAGGTGGCACCAGTCGGATTTCACCATCTCGCTGGGGTGGAGCACGTCCTGGCGGCGGTCGGAGGGCTTGGCAGCCTTTTCCAGGACGTGCTTTTGGATGTCGCCGAAAAGCGGCTCATTCAGCTTGGTGGCGTTGAGGTACTCGGTGAGTCCGGGGCCGCCCTTTACGACGCGTGGGGCCACTGTTTCTCCTGTGATTCGAGGGTGACTTTGTCAGTGGGCGGAAGCCATATCCAGCGCTCCGGCATTGCCGGGTAGCGCATGCGTAGGGCGAGACGGTCTTCGGGCGTCATCCCGCCCCAAACTCCGTAGTTCTCCCGGTTCATCATGGCCACGTGCAGGCATTCGGCCCGGCGGGGGCAAATCACCCCGTCCTGTGTCCCGTTGCAGACGCTGAGGGCCAGGTTCTCGGCGGAGAAGAAAACATCCATTTTACGTGTGGGGGCGAGGGCGGCGGTGCGGCATTTCGCCTCGCCGTGGTGGTGCTTGAGGGACCAGTCGGGGGCGGTGACGACGGCACGGATTCCCATCAGCCCTCTGCCTCCAGTTCCAGGAACCGCAGGAAGTTCTCTTCCGAGATGACGACCCAGTTCCGGCCGTGCATTTCGACGACGAATGCCATTTGCCGCATGTCCAGGAGTGCGTTCTTCTCGGCTGCGGTCAAAGCAGCATGCGCAACGGTGAACCTGCTGCTGGCAGTGGTTTTGCATTCGAGGGACCATCTGTCGTTGCGGACGTCGTTTTTCACGGCCCATCCGTTGCCGGAGCCTGCCACCGTGCTGCCACCGATCTTCCGGGCGAGCCGCTTTTCCTGGGACCGGGAGGCTTTGATACGCCGGTCCATCAGGCGGCACCGGGCTGCACGATTGCCATGACGTCAGCGGTGAGCTGCTCCTGGAGGTCGGCGTCCTCACGAAAGGCGGCGTTGAGCTTTTTTTCACCGTGCCATTGCTGGCCGCCGTACTTGTACCAGGAGCCTTCGAGGGTGATCAGGCCGTACAGGACGCCCATGGTGACCATTTCCGCGGCGGTGTCGTAATCCCCCTTGAGAGCACCGCCGTTGGAGTCGGCGAAAAAGAAGCGGATACTCGCCACCTGCTGGGGTGCCGCGGACTTGGACTTGATTGTCTTCATCTTGATGACCTGGCCCACCCGGACAGAGCCGCCGCCGGGGCGCTTCTCGTCAATCCATTCCGTGCGGGCCGCTTCCAAGCGCGTGTAGTAGGCGTAGTTCTTGGCCCGGCCCCCGGGCGATGTCTTGGGGGTCATCCCGGACGGTGACCAGGCGCCGATCTGATCGCGCCACTGGTTGATGATCAGTGCCAGGAGGGGGCGTTCGGTCTCGACGAGGCTGCGGCGGGTGGCCGATCCCACCTTTCGGAAGAACCGGCCGGTGACGCGGGCGCCGGCCGAGATGGTGGCCTGGTCCATGTCCCGCTCCGCCTCGTCATCGGCGACCAGGGCCGGGTACGAGTCGAGGACTACGGCGTCGAATGCGCGGGATTCTGCGGCGCGCAGCAGGGCGGTGTAGGCGTCTTCCATCGCGTTCGTCGAATAGACCGCTACTCGGTCGACGTCCACGCCGAGAGTGGTTGCCCACTCGGTGTCGTAGTGCTCTGCGGCGACCCAGAAGGTAGCGAATTCGGGGTCGCGCCGCTGGTTTGACGCAATCGTCTTGTGGACGATCGTGCTCTTGCCCGAGCTTTCCGAGCCCACGATTTCGTTCCACTGATTGGCGGGCCAGCCTCCCCCGAGCATGACGTCGAGGGACAGAGAGCCGGTCGTGAAGCGTGAAGTCGTCGGCATCGTCGAGGCGACGATGACCGAGCCGGGATGCTTCTTATTGATCTGCGCCATGACGGCGCGGGCCTCATTGCTGAGCGGCATACGAAGACCGTATGAAAGTCAAAAATTACCGCACAGCGCCATTAGAGTGAGGCATTTTCCTATTTACGGGCAGCCCGGTGGTTCATCGACCGTTCCGAGGCAGACAGGCTTTCTCGCGGGCTCTTGCACCGGATTCGGGCCGTGGGACATGGCCAGGAACACGAGAACCGCGGAGGCGGCCATGACCGCGCACGCCCCGAGGAAGCGGCTCACAGTCGGCCGACGATGACATTGGGCTGGTACCCGGCGCCCTTCGGCTGGCACAGGCTCTGGCGGCTCGGAGCGCTGGAGTTGTTGGCGATGGCCGCGCCCTGCGTGGAGTTCTGCACCGGGTACTGGCAGTCGGCGCACATCTCCCGCACGTTCGGGCTCGGCCGCCAGTAGTTGTCGCTGGCGCACGAGGGGCACACCGCGGTTGACTTGGCCGACTGAGCCTTGGTCGTGGTGTAGGGGCTCTGCGCGGGCTGCTGCGGCTGCGCGGGCGCGGCCGGGGTGCGGTAGGTGGGGTGCGACCACCAGGGCGCGCCCTGCGGGGTGAAGCCTGCCTGCGGCGTGCCCGGTGCGGGTGCTGCGCCGGACTGCTGGAGCTTGTTCAGCCAGAAGTCGGAACTCATCGCTAACCCTTCACTTCCAGAGTGCCGTTTTCGAGTAGGTGCGTGATGACGGTGGCGGCGGCGGTGCGGCTGACGACGGTGAACATCGCGGCTTCGGCCTCGTCCTCCTCGTGGTCGCATTCGCGATTGAGGCGCATGAGTTGGTAGAGCAGGTCGGCCGCGATGTCCGCGTGGCCGAACACCTCGTCCGCCACCCGGTTGAGTTCTTCGATCCGCAAGTGCGATTGGATGTGTTCCTGGCGGTCCACCTCTGGACTGGCCGGCACCATGCCGAGCATTCGGCACACATTGTCGTAGTCGTGGCAGGCGACAATGTCGCGCAGCATTCCGCGTAGAATGGCCGGTGCTTCGGGGATCTGGGTGGGCATAGAGCCAGAGTAGTGCGAATGATTATTTAGCTTCACTCCAGCGCTTGCAGATTTTCACGTCCGTGGTCACCGGGACGGAAAGCAGTTGCATCTCCGGGCCGGCCATCGCGTCGTGAAGGATTGCAGCCCCTTCCTCAGCCAGGTCGAAGGGGCACATCGCGGCGATCTCGTCGTGCACTGTGAGCAGGATCTGCATGTCCGGCAGCAGGTTCTTGTGCAGCCGGGTGAGGGCCAGTTTGGTCATGTCAGCGTTGCTGCCTTGAATGTGAGAGTTGACCACCTGGCGTTCGGCCTTGCCGCGGCGGCCGTTGTCGCGCGAGAGCAGGTCGGGAAGACGGCGCTTTCGGCCCAGCAGGGTGCGCAGGTACGGCTCCGGCCGACGCGAGCGGACGGTGCGCAGCAGGGTGCGCTTGTAGGCGTAGACCTCGGGGAACTGCTTCTCGTGCTCGGTCAGGATCTGCTTCGCGCGGCGCAGCGTGGTGTGGGACATGTCGGCCACTTTCTGCGGCCCTGCGCCGTAATTGATAGCGAACGCGATGGCTTTGGCGATCTGCCGCATCTGCTTGGTGACGTCCTCGGGCGCCACGCCGAATACTGCTGCGGCAGTGGCCGTGTGAGCGTCCACGCCGTCCCAGAAGCCTTGCCAGAGCGCGCCTTTGCCCGCGAAATGTGCGAGAATGCGTTGCTCGATCTGGGCGTAGTCCGCGACCAGGAGGACGAAGCCTGCGAGCGGGTCGACCAGGTCCCGGATGGCCTTGCCCCACTCGGTGTCGGGGCGCGGCCAGTTCTGGACGTTCGGCTTGGATGAGCTGAATCTCCCGGTGACGGTGCCGTATTGCTTCAGGATCGGAAAAATCCTGCCGCCGAAAATCTGGGTCGGCTTTCCCTCGTCCGGGTCGCCGAGGTACCCCTCCACGTAGGTCGACAGGATCTTGGAGACGTCCTGGTAGGCGAGGATCGAGTCGACCACGGCGTTGCGTCCCTTGTAGGGCTCCAGGGATTCGGCGTCGGTGGACGGGGCGCCCTTGGGGGTCCGCTTCCGGGGGCGCAGGCCCTGCTCCTCGTAGAGGATGACCCGCTTCTGCGGGGCACTGCCGATGTTGAAGACGCGCCCGGCCGCGCGGTAGACGTTTGCTTCGCACTCGGTCATCCGGGCACGCAGCGCGGCGCGGAGCCGCTCCAGCGCGCCCAGGTCGATGGGCACCCCGCCCGCACCCATGTGCAGGACGCAGGCCAGGACATCCATCTCCAGGGCCCACATGTCCTCCAGGCCCTCCGCGGTGATGCCGGGGCGGATGGCCAACCATTGGAGCCAGGTGCTGGCCGCGTCCATGTAGGAGTAGTCCGCGACGGTACCGAAGCCGTGTTTCTCGACGCATTTCCCGACCTCTTCGAGGTCGTAGACGAGATTCCAGCGTTCCTTGTCGAGCGACTTCAGGCCGATAGCCCGGTTCTCGTTGAGCATCCAGGCGCCGACGATGGTGTCCCCGTAGGGCGGTGGCGGGTACTTGCCCTTGTAGTACTTCGCAACGCTCAGCAAGTCGAACGGGGCGTTGTGGGCGACCTTCAGCCGCTCGGAGAACAGCAGCTCTTCCAGGGCGTCGAACACGACACCGGGCCGCAGTTGCTTGGGCGGGTCCTCCCACCGGGCTGGGGTGTGATCCCACTCGCCGGTGCGTTTGTTCTTTCGCCGGGTCGCCTTTTGCAGCAGCCGGTGCCCGACCGGATGTCCCATCGGGATGACGACGGTGCTGCCGGTGGTGGCGAGCGAGATCCAGGTGACCTCGTTGACCGCGGGAACTCCGCGGTATTGGCCGGTGGTTTCGACGTCGAACGCGAAGCCGTCCTGAGTCCGGAAGTAGGCGACGGCTTCTTCGAGATGGCGGATATCGGTGATGAGCTGCACGAGCACCCCGAGCCGGTGAGGAGAAGAGAAAGCCCGCGCCGGCGTGGGCCACGAGGCTCGCCGGCGCGGGCAGATTGCGGGGGTGTGCGGCTGTCAGGCGTCGTCCATCAGCAGTCGGACGATTTCCTCCATGGCTTCCTCATCGAGAGGTTCCTTGACCTTGTCCCCGTACTCGTGGCATTCATCCTGGAACTGGTGCAGGGCGTCGTCGGACAGCGGGGCGACGCCGTACTCCTCGTCCAGGTCCCTTTCCTTGACCCGCTCCAACGTGTACTCCACGCTCTTCTTCTTGGTCTCCTTGCGGATGGTGAAGTACAGATCGGGGCGATTCAGGGGGCCCCTCTTTTCGTCGGTCGCGATGTCCTTGAGCTGGCGTGCGATCTTGATCCCGACGTCCCAGACCTTGAGGGTGGGGTACTCCGGGTCCTCCAGTGAGACGACATCGAAACAGGCGGAGAAACGCTTCGCCTTGTCTCCGATAGAGCAGAGCGGGCAGGCCGGGGTACCCCAGCAGCGGATCGACTTCGAACCGTCCTCGATCTCGTCGATCCAATGACTGCTGAAAACGTCGAAAGGGCCCTCCCCGAGGATCTTGATGACCATGCGGTTCTCGGTCACCTTGAGGTACAGGTCACCGCCGCCGGTGGAGGACGCGACCCGGTCGACGTCGTCCCAGCCGGCTTGGCCGACCGGTCCGGCGCCGGTCTTCACGATGCGGCCGGAAACCGGCTCGCGCCGGGCGGGCGTGTGGGCGGGGGATTCCTCGGCCTTGTTGGGCAGGGCCCGGCGGCGGCCGTAGGTGCGGGTCTCAGGCATGCGTCAGCTCCAGTCGTGAACGGGCTCGGGGATGACGGCGCGCGTCTGCCGGAAAAGCTCCTGACAGCGGGCCGGGAACTGCGTGTGCGAGATGAAGCGGCTTGTGCCTGCCAGCACGCCCTCTTCGAAGGCGATGTGAACCACGCCTTCGATCTGCCTGCGCGTGTAGAGGCGGCGCCGGCCGTTTCTGCTCTCGCTGTTGTAGATCCAAGTGGCGGCAGGAAAAAGGCCGTTGGTCTCCCACTTGTAGAGGGTTTTGGTGGACCGCCCCAGGGCTCCGGCCAGGTGGCTGATCGCGAAAAATTCGCGGTAGTAGCCATGGATTTTCTTGTAGACCGGGTTCTCGTCCCAGCGGGCCGCCTCACCGAGGCCGGGATTGACCACCGGATGCGGCGCCCCAAGGGGGCGGGCGGTTCCGGGGTAGACGTCGAGCGGCTGGCGCGGGGGGTGAATCACGACGTCATCCCCCGGAACGCAAACGATTCCCGCTGGACGAAGATCCGGTCCATCTCCTCCTCGGTGAGGTGCCCTTCCTGGAGGAGCACGTACAGTTCGTCCGCGTCCAGCGTCGGCACCGGAGGAAAAGCCCGGCGGTACAGCGCATCACCCTTGGCTGTGAGGATGAGCGTGGCGGCTTCCTCGTCCGCCACCACGGACACCCGCCGTTCGCGCTTGATGCGGATGTACTCGTGGTCGCCAGCCGGGATAGGGAAAGGCAGGTCGAGGAACTGAGAACCCTTGTGATCGGTGTAGCCGCGCTCTTCGACTGCGGCGACCACCTTGTCCCGGAGCTTGTTGAGCCGGGACGTCTCCTCGGTCACCTGGGCTTTGAGGACGGCCCACTCCCTGAACAGGGGGATGACGGGGTCGAAAGGGATGCGCCGGGGTTCCTGGGCAGCCGTGGGATTGATTTCTTTAGGCACGCAGTGCTCCCGTAGAGGTGGTGCGAAGGAGCTACTCCAAAGCTCCGTGCAGCCGACCCTACGAAACGAAAATAGGACCGCCAATCGGCCAGGCGAGTGCTCTCAGAGGTTATTTCCGATGTGGTCCGACAAGGACTCCACGTCGATGTCCAGGTACCCGGCTCCCCGCCCGTCGACCACGGCCTGAGACAAGCTCTGACGCATCCTCAAGGTGGCCTGCACACGCTCCTCGATGGTGCTCTCTACGACCAGATTCACGACATGAACCCAGTCGAACCGTGAGCTGGCGCGCACATGACGGGTGTTGCGCTGCGACAGAACCCCGTTTGAGTAAGGCAGGTCGTAATTAACCAGGTACTGGGCCTCCGGCAAGTCCAGCCCGTACCCGCCGGCATTGGTGGAGATGAACAGCCGGCAGGCGGGGTCTGTCTTGAAGCGCGCGAGAGCAGCGGCCTTGGCGTCCGAGTTGAGCTGCCCATGGAAGACAACCAGGTCTCCGTAACCTTCCAGCCGGTCGACGAGGTAGGGCAGCATTCTGCGGTAGTCGGTGAAGACGACGGCTTTCGTACCGGGCTCGCCGAGCATGGCACTCACCACCTCTTCCAGCACAGCCAGCTTCGCGCTGAAGTGCAGCTCGGGCAGGTCGTAGCGGGTCGCCACGAAATCCGCGGCGTACTGCGAACCGCCCGAGCCCTCGTAGTAGGCCACCGCGGAGTCCATCAGGAGCTGCGGGTGGTCCAGCAGCAGCCGGGCGGCCTGGACGCGGGCCATGACCCTGCCCTGCGCGCCGGAGGCCATGTCGGGACGGTCACCGGCGTAGTAGGCGGCGACGTCCAGCTCCTGGCCGACCTGTGCAAGCTCGTCCATCGCCTGCTGCAAGTCGGCCAGGATCGCCCGGTAGATGGTCCGGGTCGTCTTGTCGAGCTGGACCAGGCGGGTGGTCTCCGATACGGCCGGCAGGTACTTGGCGACCTCCGGGTCCAGCCGTGATTTGCGGATCATCGCCCTGGAAAGGCTCCGGTGCAGCAGATCGAGATTCCTGTAGGAGGTGACGCCCCCGAAAAAGTTCCGGTTGATATAGCTCTTGTCGAACAAGTCCCAGCGTCCGAGAACCTCTTCGTTCACCCACTCCATGATGGAGAAGACTTCCTCGGCCCGGTTCTCCACCGGCGTTCCGGTGAGCGCGATACGCACGGGCGGCATGAGCTTCTTGATGCGCTTGGTGGTCTGCGCGGCGAAATTCTTGATGGCCGTCGCTTCATCCAGGATCAACGCGTCGGCCCACACCGCGCACAAGCTCCTCCAGTCGTGCAGGACGGCGCCGTAGGAGGCGATGACGTAGTCCGCCTGCTGGGCGGCCTCCCACTGCTGCCGACGCTTGGCCGGCGTGCCGTTGACCACGACGCACACGTTCTCGGCGGGCACCGTGAGCTGGGCGCTGCGGACCTTGATGGTGCGCCGGGGAGCGTCCGTGAACGCGGCGATGGCCTGGGCCCACTGCCACTTCAGCGACGACGGCACGAGGATGACGCAACGGCGGATGTCCCCGCGGCCGAGCATCTCTTCGATCGCAGCGATGGTCATGACGGTTTTCCCGGTGCCCATGGAGTACGCGACCAAGAGCCGGCGGTCGGACAGAATGCGGTCGACCCCGTCATGCTGGTACGGGTGCAGCTTTCCGGTGAACATCAGCGCCTCCTGCGCCATGGGTAATGGGCACCGGCATAGGCGGACAGGGCCGCTGCGTCGTCCATTTCGCCCAGGTCTTTGGCCGTGATTCCGCGGTAGTCGAGGAACTTCATCGCCAGCCCCCGTGGGCGCCAGCGCGCGTACAGCCGATCGCGGGAGGTGCGGCCGGCGGTGTCGTTGTCCAGGCCGAGCACGAGAGTCACGCAACGCGCCTTCAGAAGCCGTATTTGCGCCTCGGACACGTGGGCGCCGAATGCCGCGAAAGCGCCCTCTATGCCCAGGGCGTGGGCGCGGGTGGCGTCCAGAGGGGATTCCAGTAGGAGGGCTTTCTCCCCTTTCCAGGTGAGGTCACCGAAAAGGGTGCGCGACTTGGTGATTCCCTGCGGATAGTTTCGGAAGTACCTTTTACCCTTCTCCTGCCACCCCCACAGTTCTCCTGTGACAGGGTCGCGGATTGGAAGAATCCAGTGCCGGTTTTCCGAGTGCCACAGAACACCAAACGCTTCGCACGCCGCAGCGGTCAGCCCTCGCGAATCGAGGGCCTCGGCGGGAGGCGGCTCGAAAAGCGCAAGCGAAGCCTCCGTGATCCGCTCCTCCGGCGTCTTACGCTCTGGCTGCTCATCGTCGTCCCGTGTGCGGTATACGCCGTGGCGTGCAATCCACTGGAACGCCTCCATGCGCCCCAGCCCCAGCCCGTCCTCGACCAGGTTGATAAACGCTCCGGCGTACCCGCACGAAAAGCAGTGAAAGAGCCCGCTCCGCGAGTTGACCGAGAACGAGGGCCGGCGATCCGCTTTCCCTGTAAGGGCGGCGTGAGCGGGACAACGAGCAAGAAACTCCGTTGAGTCCTCGCCGCTCAACTCCCGCAGAACCTCGATTCCCAGATGCTGCATGGCGCCGGCCACATCAGTCGGCACCGGGTTCGAGAATGCGGAGAGCTGGGACCAGACGTCAGTAGGGGAGGTCATCGGAGACCTCCTCCTCGAACACCGGCGGGTCCCAGGAAATAGAGATGAGGTTTTCCTGCGGGGGAGCGTTGCGGGAAGCAAGGACTTTCATCCGGTAGTAGGTGTCTTCGTCGGTCGCTTCCATACCGACGACCAGGTCCGCGTCCTGGACCCAAGCGCTCGTATACCCGAGACTGTTCGCGGTCAGCCCTTTGGCGCCGACCTTGTGACTCAGGGACTGCGTGGTGACGACGACGGGCAAGTCGTTGTTCAGTGCGAGTTTTTTCAGTCCTCGGGAGATGTTCGTCAGCGCGATCGGCGTCTGCGACTCACGGGAGATCTCGTCGAAGAGGAAATATGCGCCATCGACGAACAGCACGCTCGGTGAAAGCTGGTCGATTTTCGACTGGATACCGGTCAGCGTCATTGCGCCAGCCCGGTCCTCCGTCACGACGTACGGGTGGTCGCCGAGCGGCCCCGAAAGGGCCTTATCGAGTGCCCTCCACTCCTTCACGCTCAACTCGCCCGTCTGGAGCTTGCGGGGGTTGACCCGGGCCAGGAAGCCGTCCAGACGCCGGGCGATCTCCTGGTACGGCATCTCGAAGGAGATCAGGAGCGGCCGGGCACCGTAGTCGTACGCCGCCCGCGTCATCCCGAGCATGACCGTGGTCTTGCACGATTTCGCCAGACCGGTGAGGACCACCATCTGTTGCGGCTGGACACCCGAGGTGAGCCTGTCCAGGAACCTGAAACCGGTCGGGATGCCGAGCATCTGGTTGGGGTTGTCGCGGGCCTGCCGGTAGACCTCCAGACGCTGGGCGCCCGTGGAGGCGTAGTCGATCTCGCGGGAGGTGGCGGTCACCGTGGTTGCGTGCGCGAGCATCATCCGCAGCAAGGAAAGCGCGGCTTCGCTGCCCTTGCTGTCCAACGCCTCGGCGACCGCGCCCAGACCGAGGTCCAAAATCGTGCGCCGGCGGGCCTCGTGCAGCTCCCGGATGAGGTAGTCGATCGGCCCGGACCCCTCTTCGCGGAAGGCGAAGTTGGGGTGGTCGCGCTGGATTACCTCCGGTGTGGGCGGCTCCCCGAAGTCGGCTTTGAAGGCCAGGACTTCCGTGAAGACCCTGCGTGTGGTGGGGTCGAGAAAGTGGTCGGCCGTGATCCGTGCGGTGGTGACCGTCTCCAGGTCCCCGGTGAGCGCGATGTAGCTGATCACCTCCTCCTCGATGCTGCTCACGAAATGTCCACCAGCGTCAGCGGCCCGACCTCTTGCTCCAGGTCTCCGAGCGGGATGGCGCCGAGGTGCACGTCGTACACGACCGGCTCGAAGGTCACCCGGTGCGGCTCGTCCTCACGGACACGGACGACGGTCGCCCACCCGACGAGAGGGAGATACTCGGTCTCCAACTCGCCCGCTGCGGCGGTGACGTGGCAAGTCTTTCCGGTGGTGTCGGGCATGTACTGCGCGACGATGCGGCCGTTGTCCTCTGGCGGGATGCGGTAGTCGATCACAGAACTTCCACCAGGGTCAGAGGACCGAGTTCCGCTTCGAGGTCACCGAGCGGCACGGGCCCCATGCAGTCGTCCTCCACGACCGGCTCGACCGTGATGTGGGGCAGCTCGCCGGCGAGGAACGTGACGACGACGGCCCAGCCGACCAAGGGCAGTTCATCGCAGCCGATAATTCCGATCTCCGAGCGCAGGCGCGCGGTCTTGCTGGTGGCGTCGGGGATGAGCTGGACGACCTCCCGACGCCGGTCCTCGCCCTTTCCGGGGCGGTAGTCGTGCTTGTTCATTCAGGCCGCCTTGCTGATCAGCTCGGGGTGGTGGGGGTGGACGTAGATGCCGCGGGGCCCGTAGCGCAGGGTGTGTCCCGGCAGGGCGTGGAAGAGGCGGGCGCCGCTGAGCGTGGCCAGCAGCCGTGCCATCTGGTTGGGGGCGGTGACCACCAGGCGGCTAGTGGGGATGTCCTCGGCCTCGATGCGTTGGGCGAGATCCCCAGCGACCGCTTCGGGCAGGTAGGTGACCAGAGCCATGTCTGTGTCGCGCGACCACAGTTGCCACAGCTCGGCCACCGCCTGCGCGTTGGTCTCCTCGAACAAGTCCAGCGCGGAAGCGGATCGCCAGCGACGGCGAACGCGCTGGTTGAAACGTTTCTCCGTATAGCGGGGGCCAGCGATTCCGATGAGGTGCTCCCACACCACGTACACGCGGGTGGGGATCGGCTCGTCCGCGTCCAGATCGGCGTACCCGATCACGCGTCGGCCTTCCGCAGGGACTCGCCGAGAAGGATCGCCCGGCGGGTGCACTGATCCACGAAGGACCGCAGCGGCTTGGAGTAACGCTGCGCCCAGGCGTCGCCGGGCAGGTTGGTGGTGATGAGCGTGGGCAGGCCCAGGTCGAACCGCTGCCGTAGCAACTCGTTGAGCAGGTCTTCGGCGTACTGGGAACTGGTGGTGTGCTCCTGGCCGACGTCGTCCAGCAGGACCGCTTCCGCCCACTCGGTGCGCTCGATTGCGTACTGCCAGCGGGACAGCTCCTCAAGGCCGACGTCGCCGCTGGCCTTGAGCGCCTTGATTTTCCTGTCGACGTGCGCGGGGAAGCGGGCGTGGTAGACGGAGGTCCCCCAACGCCGGCGCAGCTCACACAGAACCGCGGCGGCCATGGTGGTCTTGCCGGTGCCCGGGGGACCGGCGAAGAGCAGGCCGCGACCGAAGATGTTGGGGTTGGTCGGCACACCGCGCCAGTTCTTGTCCTGCTGACCGCGGAACTGCTCGACGTAGGAGCGTGACTTCGCCAGCGCCTGGGCCTGACTGGTGCCCATCTCCTCGACGTCGTTCAGGGTGAGCCCCCGAAGCCGGGGCGGAATGCCGGTGCCGACCCAGCGGGCACGCTCGGGGTCCATGCGAGTGGTGATCACGAGTTCTCCCAGGAGGCGGCGAAGGCTTGGTCGTCGTCTCGGCCGGCGACGCTGCTCTCGCTCCAGGTCGCGTATTCGGTTTCCGCGACCGCTGCGCCTGTCTTACGGAGGTCTTTCAGGAGGCCGTAGCGGCGCCACCGGAAGTCCCAGACGTACGGCTTTTCGGGGGCTTTGCCGTCGAGCTGCCTGAAGTACAGGTCGACCATGGAGCGGCAGTCATCGGGGGTCAGGCCGACAGCGCGCCGCAACTCGCTGAAGGTCGCCATCAGGGCCTGCCGATTGCCGATCTCCAACGGTCCGGCCCAGCTCAGGGGCGGGCAGGCGGAGGTGAAGTAGTCGACCAGGCCGCGGATGGAGTCGGGGCCGTGCGTGCGGCCCTGGGGACGCCTGGTGCGGCGCGGAGCAGGCTCGGGCGGGGTCCATGCGGTCTGAGGGGCCGGAGCAGGCTCTGAGGTGCCCCGGAGAAGCTTCCGGGCGCAGGCCGTGGCGTCGAATTCGGTGTCTGGGTCAATGCGGTGTCGAGCCATGTCGTGTTTCCCCTGGCGGTGTGGCGGGCCAGAAACTGCACGCGAACGGATGTTCGTGAGCAGTTAATAGAAACCGAAGGTTTCTATTCACCAAGCAATGGCTTGGGCTAGAGCTTCTGCTTGAGCGTGTATGTGCACGCTCGATGCGTCAGCTACTGCGTCAGCGGAGTTACTCGCTCTACGTCAGGTCCCCCTCCATGAGTCGGTTTTCCTTCACGAGCAGCCGGATTGCGCAGTCGACGAGCTGGTGGTGCGGCATGCGCTCCTGCGCAACACGCACGGGGCCGAACACGCTGGCCACCGGAATGTCGCCCACGCGGATCTGTGTCTCCGTCTTTGCTCCGGGCCACGCGAGTACGCGCACAAGTCCAATCCCGCGCAGGTCACTTACCGCACGGGTCGCGGTCCGAAGGCACACCTTCATCTCATCCGCAAGGTCCTGCTGCGTGAGATAGGCGCACGACCAGCCGGTTTCCTCGTCGTATCGGCTGCTCTTGTGCGTGACGAGATTCGTGTACGCCTGCCGAGCCCTCTCAGGAACTCTTGCGAGAATCTCATCCGCCGGAATTTCGAGACTCATGCTAATCTCCCGGGGAGTTAGTTGATTGGCGTGGCAGCCAGAGCGACGGCCCCCGGCGGAATCCGGTCAATGTCCGCCGGGGGTCCTGCTGTTTAGGCGGGAACGCGTCGGGTCTGCGCGTTCTTCGGGGGGCGGCCTCGGCCGGCCGGCTTCCACTGGCCCGACTGGTCGTCGAAAATCTCCAGGCGGGTCCGCTTGGGGATCTCGCCCGTCTCGGCGTCCGCCGGGACTTCCGGCCTCGGCGCCAGCAGTGATCGGCCGCGGACGAGGCTCTGCCGCAGTTCAGCGGCGGAGTTGACCATCGATCCGAAGATGGTGTCGATGAACCCCTCCGCGTTCGCCAGGGCCTGGCTCACAGCGGCGGCCTCGGTGGCAGTGAGCGTGAGATCCGGAGCGTCGGAGACGGCGGTGAGTGCCACCTGCCCATCAGCCTCGACCTCCAGGGCCAGCTCCTCGGGCGGTGTGTGTCCGGGCAGGTGCTGCCAGGTGATCTCCAGCAGCATGCGGGACAGATCGTGGACAGGGATGCCCTCGCGCAGCGCCGCAGCAGCCGCGGCGGCCGTCGTCTCGTCGAACTCGCCCTCGCGGGAGAGGACGAGCAGCATCGGGTTCTCTGCCTTGGCGAGCCGCTCCACCATGTCGTGGTCCGCGGCGGAGCTGATGAAGATGTCCTCCTCGGGGTTCACGACGTTTCCCAAGAGGTCGTCCGTGCGCAAGTTGCCCGTCTCGTCCCAGAGCACCTGGTACGCCAGCTCGCACCGGACAGCCCATTCCCAGAAGGCGTGCACTGCCTGGGAAGTGGCCTTCTCGCCGGCCGGGATGAACACGTGCAGCTTGTAGCGGTCGGATGGTGCGAAGTAGCCCTCGGTGTCCTCCGGGCCCAGAGAGAAGTGTGTGTTGAGTGTGTCGACGACGAGGTTTTCGGCGACCTCGGCGTCACCCAGAACCCCCAGCGTGACGGTACGCAAAGCCATATCTTCCTCACATGAGTTCATCTGGTGGGGCGTCAGCGATAGTGCCTCGGTTGACCCATCGGAAATAGATGCGACAGGGCACTTTGTTTAAGCGCCACTCGCCTGGCGGAAAGTGCTCCGCAAGGGTGAGACAGCCCGTCTGACCTCACGGACCGGGCATTGGCATCCCCCGTCCGGACCTGCCGCGCATTACGGTGGCGATCTGAGAGGGCTCACTCGAACGGCTCAGCATGTGGAGGGTGCCAGCGGCTCCGGCCGCCGCGACTACCGTCAAAAGATCTCGGTCCACCCAGCGGTCCAGAGCCACCGCGACGCCGAGCGCTGCGAGTGCCTTGATGTACGCGGCGACCGGGTCCGGAACGGGGAGTGCCGAGCACAGCGCGCCGAGGAGAGGCCGTACGAGGCACTCCCAGACGAAGAATGTCGCAAGTGCGAGAACGAGCAAGTAGAGCATGGCAATTCCCGGGTCACGGGGCGCTGGCGTACACAATCCGGTAGGAAGCGCCCACGCCGATCTGCCGTCGAATGAGCTGATCGAGACGGTACTGACTGACCCTTTTTCCGCGGTAATAATGCGAGCGGGAGCCCCCGGGAGTGCCCTCCCACATGTAGTCGGCGCTCGGTTCGTTGCCGTCGAAGTAGGGGGCGAGCTTGTCTGCCTGCTCGACCAGAAGGTGGTCGTAGCGGAACGTCAGCGGACCGATATTCGAGTAGGGCCCGTTTTTCACCAGCGACTGCCACAGGAATCCGTCCCACTGCACGACGGCACCAACGGTGTACGGCAGAGTCTGGGACCAAGTCGGCTCGAAGTCCGGCATGTCGTCCTGGAGCGACCAGACCGCGTCGCTAGTCCCCGGCTGAACGGCGGCGTAGACACTCGCCACGTCGTCGGCCGCGTAGCCAAGGTAGAGCCGCAGGGAGCCGCCGTAGGTGCTGGACGTCTTGAACGTCACCGCCAGCCGGGTCCAGGTGGTGTTCCCCGTGGGATCGAGAATGGGCGTGCTCGTTCCGCGGATGATGTTGGTGCCGTCGTTGGCCCACAAAGTGACCGGGACTTCGCCGGCCATCGGCAGCACGTAGACGGAGGCCGTGTAGACGGTGTCCGGCTTGAGGCGGTCGACGAGTGCCGGCTGCGCTGTCTGGGAGATGACCCCGGTACGAGGCGACGTGCCGTTGATCAGCGTGGTCGTCGGCACGCTGGTAATGCTGTACTGCGCCGCGTTGCCCACGACGCCGCCATTGGTGGCCAGAGTCAGTGCGCTCGTCACGCTGGCGTCCTTCTCCTGATTCCAGCCCCAAAGCGAAGCCTGAAATGACGGGTTCTTGGCGAGGTTCACGCGCGTCGCCCGGAGCTTGACGATGAGCTGGCGCGGCGTCTGCCATGCCCTCGCCGGGGAGGCGCCGGCGCTCCTGCTGGCGAGCGCACTGGGCACCCACAGCCGGTGCTCGTCCACGTAGAACTGCACGCGCGCGGCGCCGCCCGAGGTGACGCGTGGGACGACGGCAGCCCACGCGGCGTTGGCGTCCATGGTGTGCGTCGCGCTCGCCTGCTGCCACTTGTGCCCGCCGCTTGCGGTGACCGGGTCGCCTGCCGCGAAGGTGCCGATCAGGTTGAAGTTCGCGTCGTAGCGCAGGACGGCGCAGCGGAACTGCATGCCGGCGACCTCGCACGCGACGGAGACCTGAGCCTGGTAGGTGACGCCTGGCTCGACGCGGACCAACGCGGCTTGCAGGGGTTGCAGGGTCAGGGAGGCGGGGGCCGGGATCGGAGTTCCCCCCACGACGCCGGTTCCGTTCGGACTGTCGGGTGTCCCCTCGCCCGGCAGGAAGGTGCGGTACTTGACGTCTGCGTACGTCTGCCGCTTGGCCATGAGATTCCCATGGGTACCGAACTGATGCACTGCCTGGTAGGAGTTGGTGGGCGGCGGGCTTTGGTAGACGAGTTTGCCGGAGAATGCCCCGCACGACGTGTACTCGGCGGTGCGGGTGTAAGTCATGTAGTCCGCTTCGCCGCTGCCTCCGACGGGCGAGAACATCAACGGGCCCTCATAGCTGGCCTGCTCCAGATCGAAGAGGTTGGAGCCGAACTGATTAGTGTCGGGGTCGATCCCCGCCGGGGTGCGCTCGAACTGCACGTAGGCGACCTGCTGCGTCTCCCCGACAGCCATGGCGGAGGAGGTGACGCCGAGGCGGGCGTAGTCGTAGACGCCGTAGATCGCGCCTGCTGGGCCCGGGGAGTAGGTCTTGTTCGGCGCTTCCAGCGTGAGCGAGAGGCGGCGCCATGCGTTCGTCGGGTCGGTGCCCCCCAGGCGGATGACGGCTGAGGTGGGGTAGCTGAAGGCCGGGTCGACGTAGATGGACGGCCCGTACGGCACCACGGCGAAATCGGTGAGGCCGCCGGGCACGTCGGAGTAGGTCAGGGCGATGGTTCCGTTTCCGACGCTCCGGCCAGCGTCAAAGGCCACCTGAGTGATGAGTCGCAAGGCGGGGTTGAAGACGCCCATGCTCGACGAGGTGCCGGCCAGGGTGACGGGGATGGCGACGGTCATGTGCGGACCCTTTCGAGCATGCCGTAGCCCAGCGCCACGTTGTTGCGGGTGTCGGAGACGTTGGCGAGGGTTCGCCAGCCGGACCACGCGCGGGCCTCGACGAGGATGTCTCCGGCCCGATTGCGTACGCGCATGCGCTCGCCGTAGCTGACGGGGGTCCAGGTTGCGACGACGGCGACGGTGACCGCGGTGACGGTCCCGCCGGAGACCGTCACGGTGGTGTAGGTCAGCCGGTCGCGGGAGGCGAGCCAGTAGGCGGAGGCGCTGTAGCGGAAGACCAGGCCATGCTCCATCGTGGCCAGGGAGTTGTCCGGGGCCGACATGAAGGTGACGTATGCCTGCTCGCCCTGCTGCCCGGTGGGGGGTGTGGTGTAGACCCAGTCGCGCTGGAAGAACAGGACCCGGCCAGCCTGCCGCTCAAGGGTGGAGGTCGTGTTCCAGGCCGTGGGCCGCACGACGCCGCGGGCGTTCGCCCAGGTGCCCCAGGACGTGACCCAGGGAACAGGCACGCCGTGAGTGCCGGCGGCCGGTACCGTCCAGCCGGTCGGGGCGCCGCCGGTGGACTGCGGGTAGGTGGGGGTGGTCTCGAACCGGTCGAAAAGCATCTGGGCGTCGGACTGAATGTACCCCAGGCCGCCGTAACTTCCGCTGGAGTTATACCAGTGAACGAACAGGCGGACGTCCTCGCCCGTCGCTGTCGACGTGCGGTTGTGGTACAGCGAGTAGGTATAGCGCTGGATATTCCGGCCACACCAGCGCCACCAGAGATTGTCCGTGTTGTAGCCCGTCGGATAGATGCCCAGGGAAAGCCTGGCCGCTTCGTAGAGCTGGCCGCGCCAGGAGATGCGGTCGCCCTTTTTATAGGAGCGGGTGGGGGACCAGGAGGCGACTCTCGGCGTGAAGATGGAGTCGGCCAGAATGCGGCTGGGCTCGGGCGAGGTGTTCGACTTGTAGGAAGTGAACCGCCACTTGTCGGGGTTGAGGTCGGGTTGCCGGCCGATGCTCTGCGCGGTGGCGACGTACACCGGTGCCGTGGCCCAGCCGAGGGGGTTCCAGGTCACTGCCTGGCCCGGGTAGTACGTCTCCGTCGGACTCCAGGCGCTGGTGCGGACAGGGCCGGAGAGGAAGATTTCCCGGGTGCCGGCGGCGCCCAAGGCGGTGTAGTTCAGGCTGTTGCCGGTGCCGGGGCTGCCTGTGCCCACGGCGGCGCCCTGGGGGGAAATCCACCAGTCGGGGGTGGCGGTCCCGGTGACGTCCGGGTTGACCACGCTGCCCGGCAGGGTGATGTTCCAGGAACCGTACCCGGCGGTGAGAGGGTTCCACTCGGTCTGGGTGTCCTTGAGCGTGTTCGCGGTGATGGCCTGCCAATAGCTGGCGGACTGCGCGTGACCGGTGGGAGGGACGTGGAGGTTGACTCCGGCGCCCTGGAGGATCAGGTAGGAGAGGGTGATGTCGTAGCCCTTGCTCAGGGCGTTCTTCCCGGTGCTGGTCAGCACGAGCGTGTTGCCCGTCGCCGTGAGGGTGAAGGTGCCAACTACTGCGACGGGGACCTGCTGCCGCGAGGAGTTGTACAGGTCGATCGGGGTCATGCCTCCGTCGACACCGTTGACCTTGGCGTTGACGATGCCGCCGACGGGGTCGGCGATCAGGACGGCGAGGACGGTGTAGGTTCCAGCCGTGGGCGCGCTGAAAGCGTAGGTGAGGGTGTCGCTGGCGGCGGCGTTGCTGAGGCGGACGTATCCGGGGTACGGATCGGCGACCCGGTCAGGATCTTTGACGATCGTGCCGGTACCCGTTCGGGCCGGGTTGGATGATGTATAGGAAAGGTAGACCGATTCGCGGCGCGGTGTGCCGATGGCGGCGTAGAGGGTGCCGTTGTAGGTGACGATGTCCGAGTGGAGTTGGGACCCGACGGTGGTGTAGTAGACCTTGTCGCGCTGCCAGTCGGGGAATGTGGGGCTAGCGAAAGCGGACTCGTCGAGGTCGTGCATTTCGTTGTAGCCAACGATGACGTCGGAGTCCCAGCCGGTAAGCGCTTTGACGAGCTTCTTGGTGGACTCCGTGCTGCCGCGGTCGCGCTGAATGAGGGCCGCGTTGGCGACGTAGGAACGGCGGAGTTCCGGCAGCGCAGGGAGCCGAGAACTGATGCCCATCTCCTGCGCGCGCAAAGACAGTTGGCGGTCGGTGCATCGCATGATGTCGTTGAGGCGTAGCAGTTGGTCGTGCTCGCATTTGATCGCGTCAAAAAAGTATCCGAAAATTCGGCAAAAGCGTCCGAGTTGCTCGTTGGGTGGGACACTCGACGCGGTACTTTCGACGACCTCGACCTTGTACGGCCGGGGGATGTGCTCGTAGAGCAGCTCGCTGTGCTTGAAGTCCTTCACGGCTAGGCCGACGCAGCCGCCGCACCGGTACCACGCCTCGGTCATGCCGGTCAGGCTCCAGCTCCCGGGGTTGGTGTCGGGCTGAAGACCCGTGGCGGTTGCTGAGGCGGCATAGACCTTGCCGCTGTAGGTGACGAGGTCACCGGGGTAGTAGACGGCCGTGGCATCGTAGGCGTCGGGGGCGGTGCTGACGAAGACGGCATAGTAGTAGACCTTGCCGGGCACAACCGGGTCGTCGAGGTAGCGGTTGGTGGGCTCGCCGCTGCCGCCGCCCACTCCGGCCGCGCTTTCGAGAATGACCCAGCCGTCGTCCTCCGCTTCCGGGATGCCGTAGGAATTGCGGACCAGGCGGAGCCGGCTCCACGACTTCACGCTGGCAAGGATCTGACTGGAGTTCGCCTGAATCGGGGTTTCCCAGGACACCTCCAGCGCGCCGTAGCCGCGCTGTTCCGCGACCATCGCTGATTCGAACGAAACGAATAGCGGTGCGCCGTAGAGAGTCTTCGCGTAGATGTCGAGTTCGTAGACGCCCATCGTTACCTCACGTCAGGTCGCGCACGAACGAAACAGAGATGTTGCAATTGGCGTCCACCGTGTTGTCGCTCGCTCCGTGTTGGCTTACTTGGACCTGAATTGGGGCGCCCTTGTTCCAACGTCCCTGCCACGACAGGTTGATACGGTGGCGAATCCACGTCCGGGTCTCGATGAGGCTGTCCTGTCCGGCGATTTCTTCCGTGCCCCGCATCAGCCGGACGTGGACGAAGTGGAGATCATTTGCCTTTCGGACCGTGGAGTCGGCCCACACATTGACAGAGATGTCCCAGAATCCCGTCAGCGGTGCGTAGATGTTCGAGCCGCCCTGGTACATCTTGTTGGGGTCGTAATCCGCTGCACCCCACTTGAATGGGACCCACCTGCCCTCGCCGGCGGGCACCTTCATGCCCGGCGCGCGGATGACCGCAGCCGCCGGCTTGAACGGCTTGCTCTGCCCGGACTGCCCGACCAGGAGCTGTGTCATCAGCGTCAGCCATGTCATCTGCTGCTGCATCGCCTTGAGGCGGTCGGTGACGGAGGAATAGGTTTTGGCCGCCCCGAAGTTGCTGACCGGCGCTGGCGTCTTGACGGTCACGGTGCCGGTCTTCGGGGGCCAGGCCGTGCTTCCGCTCGGGACCCACCCGGGCCAGACATGCGGGGTGACACCCACGGTGCGCTCGACCGCCGACAACTCGTTCTGGAGGTCGTTGACATGGGCGGCCCAGATGACATCGACGTTGTCGGTTCTCGGGGTGAACGACCTCACCGACACGGGGTAGACAGCGGGCATGGCGCGGGCTCCTATACTCCGCCGCTGGCGGTGATCACGATGTTGCCGACGATGGGGATCTCGTTGTCGCGGCATATGACGTCGGCCGTGCCGCTCTGCGTGAGGTCGGACCGAGCCATCATCTGAATGACCGCCCAGTCGACCCCCGGTACTTCCTGGATTGCCCGGTACAGGTGCGAGATGGAAATGCGGGAGCCGAACGTGGTCTCCGGCGGCGTGAAGACACGTTGGATTGCCTGCTGCACGGCGAGCTTGACCGTGTCGCGGCGATACCGCGGCTGCACGGAGATGAGTACTGGCAGTGTGCTGGAGCCGATGTTCACCGGGACCAGGGTCCCGTTGACGACGTTGACGACCACGCCGGACAGGGAGCGGGCCTGGACGTACTGGGCGACCGCGTCGCGCTGCCCCTCCGAGGGCAGGATGTTGTTCGGCCCGATGATGAAGATGGTCACTGCGCTGGCGGAGCGGACCACGGCGCGAGCGTCGGCGACACCGGCGACCGTCAGTGCGAGGTCGGCGTAGTCCGTGGCGCTGACCGCCCGGCCCTGCGCCCGGAAGACTCGTGGGGCGTTGATCCGGATCTGATCGATGGTCTCCTCGTCGGCACCACCGGTCATCGGCGAGGACCCCGCGACGACAACGCCGGGGACGGATTCCGCGAGGTCGAGGATCGAGCCCTGGGGGACGTTGCCGTAGGAACCGCCGCCGGTGCGGTAGGCCGCGGCGATGGTGAGGCCCGTTGCCGGGACATCCCCGTTGACGCCGTCACCGAACGTGATGCGGGTGATGCCCTGGTCGTCGGTGGCCGCGGTGAATACCAGGTCGGACTCGCGGGTGAGTAGGAAGTCGTCCACGCGGGTCCACTCGGTGCCGCCCACACCGTCGTCCACGAAGACGCGCACGGTGTCGAGCAGGACGGGGGTGTGGGCGAGGGTGAAGACCTGGGATTTGGTGCCGTCACTGCTGCCGATGTCCTCCCCCCGGATGGTGGTCGCGGGCTGCCCGGAGGCGGAGGCGTAGAGGGCCAGGATTCGGCCGCCTTGCGTGGCTCCTTCGGCGACGAGCGCGACGACCTGGGGGACGGGGGTGGTGTACGCCGGCACGATGACGTTTGCGGTGGTCTCGTACGTGATCGGCCGGTCGAGCGAGGGGATATACGAGGTGATGACCTGGGTACCGGCTGGCAGCGTGAGGGGGGAGGTCAGACCGGGCTCAGAGCTGAAGGCGACCTGACCGGTTGCCGGGATCGCGGTGTGCGGCTGGTACCCGAGCTGCTGCGCGATGGCGACGACGGAGGAGCGCTGCGTTGCCGTAGCAAGGAATCCCTCGTCCACGATGCGGTCCTGGTAGAAGGACATGATGTCGCCGAGGTAGGCGAACAGCTCCACCATGACGACGCCGAAGTCTGCGGGGGACCTTGACGTCCATTCCGGGAGAACCTGCTCCGCATAGGCCAGGAGTGCATCGCGGTAACCGGTGAAGTCCCGCGACGTGTAGTCGATATTTGCTACCGACCCGCTGTCGACTGCCACCACGCACACTTCCTCTCGGTCCCTGCCAGCGGGATCGAGTCAGAAATGTGTGCCGGCTGATATTCGGATTCTACGGTTTTCCGTGGCGGTGCGTTAATACCCTATCCGCTGGCGGATACGACTGTGCCGCCCACCAGCACGCCCACCGTGCGTGTGGTGTCCTGCTCGGCGTTGGGAACGTCGCTGCGGGCGACCTGAACGTTCACGTTGACCGACCCGACCTCGTTGTTGACATCGGCGACAACGGCTGAAACCACGGCGCTCGGCTCCCAGGCCGCCACGGCGTCGATGACCGCACGCTCAAGTTGCGCATGGGCCGCGCCGACGTTGATGGCGAACAACGCGGCAGACGTCGGGACGCCGTACGTTGCGCGCATAACTCGCTCGCCGGGCAGGGTGCCAACCAGGGCGTGCACGCGGTCCAGGAGCTGTTCTCGCTGATCGGTGGTCGAGGCCACTGCCCCGGTGTGGTCGATGGCGAACGGGGTGCTCATCGCCCGGCTGACCGCCGTGTCCACGGGGCCGGTCGCCTGAATGACCGGCGGTGTCTCCTCCTGCTCGACCGAGAGGGGGACCTGGGCCGCAGCCCTCTTGATCGCATCGCCGAAGGAGAAGAAGGCGGGCAGGCGGTTGGCGGGATTGTTCACGGACTGGAGCGCGAGATTGCCGTCGGCGTAGAAGCTCTTGCGCAGGGAGCGGGTGAGGTCGATCTGGACGCCGGCGTGCAGGCGGGTCTTGTTGACGATGTTCTGCGGGTCGCTGCCCTCGAACCGGAGGGGAGGAGCGTCGACCACGAAGCCGGCCGCGGTCAGTTCCTGGCCGACCAGGGCCACCAGCACGTCGTCGAGCCCGGAGAGGTAGGCGACCTCTTCGCTTTCCCGCTGGTCCTCGACTCCGCGGAAGCTGATGGCGCGGGTGCTGTTACCGACGTTGACCTGGCAGAACGGCTCGTCGAACGCCGTCGCTGGCAGGGCGAGGGTTGAGGCCGTCAGGCTACTCAGGGCCTCGAAGCTGTAGTAGGCCCCGGTCGCGTCGGCACAGTACACAGCGAGCTGTGAGGTGGGCGGCTCCATCGCACCGCCGTGGACGGCGGTGTAGACGAGGTAGTCACCGACGCCGTACCGATTCTTGATGTCGTAGTCGATTCCCAGCGTCTTCACGGCGGCGAGGCTGCGGAAATACGGGTAGGGAGTCGTCACAGTTGCTCCTCAGATGACGCGGGCGCGGATGCCGGTCAGCGACATGTCGAAGGTGGGCGCGGCGCCGCCCGGGAAAAGGGCCGTGAGGTCTCCGTTGGTTTCCATGCTGACGCGCGCTGTCGGGGTGTCGTGCTGGCCGATCGGGATTGTGGTGATCCACTTGTTGTCGAACGCAGCGGTAGAGCCGGTTCCCTCTGTGCGGTAGACGGCCGTGACGGTGTACGTCGTCCCCGGATTCATTCCGGTGATCCACCGCGAGTTCGAGGCGCTCGTGTTGTAGGTGCCCTGCACCTCCGCGGAGCGGTTATCGTCGCCGTCCGCGATGATGCTGGACCCTGCGAGGACCCGGACACCCATGAGGCAGCGGCCGGTGTCGGCCGTGTTCTGCATGAAGGCGCCGAAGATCACGACGACGCGTCCGGAGGCCGGGGAGATGAGGCTTGTGCTGGGTCCGTTGGCGTCGGTGACGTAGGTGGTGCTCGTGGTCGACGTCGTGGTCCGGTGCTCCGCATAGGTCGTGACGGCGTTGTAGGCCGTTCGGTAGACGGTGGCCGTGGTCGCTCGGTGCCGCTCGATGGGCCAGGCGCCCTCGGGCAGGCTGGAGAACTTGACCGCGGTGCCCGTGGCGATAGTCCCGGTGGCCTCGACCGACCCCGTCAGTTCCACCATGCCGTCCGCAGTGGTGCGGTACATCGGCGTGCCGGCTGAGGAGGCGATCCAACCGGATTCCAGGGTGAGGGGTACCCAGCCGGAGACGGTCTGCTGCGGCCAGTAGAGGGGGTAGTTCAGATCGCTGCCTTCGAAGGCGACGGTCACCTGGTCGCCGGGCGCCACGGTGCCGAAGGAGACGGGTTCCGCCCAGCCCGATACGGCGGTGCCGGTCACCTGGGGGATGCGCAGCCGTACCCGGCGCCGGTGCTGCGGGTCGTTGGTGGCAACGACAATGCCTGCGTACACCCCGGGCACGCTCATGCTGCCCCTCCCGTGTAGGCGGCCCTCCAGCGGCCGGAGACCAGGACCGTGGGGGCCGGCGCCAGGGGCCGGCCCTGGACCCCCAGCGTGAGGCTGCGGGCGTCGTCGCGTCCGACGACCAGCGTGGTGACGTACGTGCTCTTCTGCGCGTACACCTGGTTTATGCACAGCTTGTGGACGGCTGATCTGACCATCCACAGACCCTCGTTGGCATCGCCGATGCCAGTTCCGCGGAACTCGACGAGGGCACCGGGCTTGAGTCGGGGGTCGCCGTTGACGACGGCGCGGGCCTCGACCCAGAGCCAGTCGGCCTCCGCGTTGAGCAGCCGCTGGGACTGCGCGTAGGAGTCGGCGGGCCGGGTGCTGTACTGGGTGGTCAGAAGCGGGTCGACGCTCTGGCCCTGCACGGTCGTGCGGTCCTGGGTGTAGGCGCTCTCTGTGAGGATGTTCGACGTGCGGTTGAATGCCGTCGTCTCGTAGCGGGCTCGCAGGCCGCCAGCGGGATCGGTGTCACCCACCACGGCGGAGAACTCGCGTAGGGAGTCGGTGAAGCCGGGTGCCTTGCGCTGCCAGAACGTCGGCCATGTCCGGTCCGGGGTCTGCATCACGGTGCGCCGGTCAACGAACCACATGGTGGTGTTGTCGCAATACAGACGATACCCGCTGAGGTCGGCGAGGTCGTTGAGGTACTGCCAGTCGCTGCTCGCCTGCGTGCTCTGCCCCCAGACGTGCGTGGTGGGGTCCACACGGGCCTGGAGGTTGTAGTCCTGGGCGAACTGGCGCGCTGCGGCCGAAGCCGTTGTGCCTCGCCAGGTCTTGTTGCGGCGGGTCTGCATCGGCATGCTCGCCCCGGTCAGCGTGTACACCACGGGGACCTGCACGGCGTGCCCGAACTTGGGGTCGGTCTCGCTGGCGACCACCCGGGATGATGCGACGTAGCCGTACCAATCGGCACTGTCGTCGGCGTACCAGCCGAACTGGAGGCGTACGGGGGTGTTCTCGGGCCACACAGAGCCGGCCGGTGTCCGCCACTGCTGGGCAGGAAAGCTCGGGTTGTAGGTGTGCATCACGGTCAGCTCGACGACCTGGTGTGCGCCCTCGGCCTGGTAGACGTCCACGCTGGACAGCCAGGCCCCCTTCTCCAGTGCGGGGGTCCGGCAGTAGAGGTGGGGCCGGTAGACCTTACGCCACGCCACGGGGCACCAAGACTTGCCGGCCCGCCTGGACCTGAGTCCAGTCGAGAACATTGGGGTTGGCTTCGGCGAACATCCACCAACTCGACTCCGAGCCGTAGTAGCGCGAGGCGACAGCGTCCACCCGTTCGTCGGTGCGCCAGCGGTAGTCCGTGACGCGCAGGGTCTGCGCGGTGGGCCGGCGGTGCAGGACGGCGAGCTGAAGATTGCCGTTGCGGTCGGGCACCAGGGCTGTTTCGTTGCGCTGGTACCGCGAGGTGATGTCGATGGTCATTTCGCCTCCTAGACCCATCCGACGGTGGACATGAGCTGCATGCTGATGGCGACGGCACAACGTACGGGCGTCATGCGCTGGGTGAAGTGGGTGTAGGAGATATCCACGCTGCTCAGATAGCCGAAGTACGACATCCGTGACATGTTCGGCAGCTTGTCGGCGAACCGATGGCGGGCCTGATTGAAGTGGACCCAGACCGGGTGCATCTGCATGATCCCGACGACGTCGCCTGTCTCTGTGCTGGCTGCATCCGAGGAAGTGGCGGACGACCAGACTTGCTGCTTCATGTTGATGCCGACGAGGTTGTACAGGACGTGGATATCCGCCATGACGCCGTACGTGCCCTCGACGGTGTTGAACTGGGTGGGGTCGGACATCTCGTAGCTGCGGTCGAACAGCAGGGAGAAGGACAGGCTGCCGCCGGCCGCGGTGAGGGGGGTGCCCTTGTCCTGATCGCTCCGCGTGTACGCGGGCATGACCTGGTTGGCCGCGTCGAGCGAGTGACTGACCTGCACGGTGCTCGGGTTATACAGGAAATTCAGCATGTAGAAGCGGCCGGTCTGCCCCTTCGGGAAGGCAGTGACCATGTACCCACGGATCAATCCGTAGTTGGTACCCCCTGCTTCCCCCGGGAGGTACGACGGGATGTTCTGGATTCGGTTGTCAAAAGAGTTGTCGTAGATGCCGGTGCCCGGCAGGGTGACCGCATCGGTCTTCTTCTTGTCGGCCATCACCAACCTCCCATCAGGGATTTGATGCGGTCGTCGGCGGCGATTTGGGAAACGAACGCATGCGCTGCGCTCTTGGCGCCTTCCGCGGTCGCCGTGGGCATCTGCACGACGACCGAGCCAGGGCTGAACTGGAGAGTGACGGAGCCGCTGCTCCCGGCCGAATTTGAGCCCTGTCCCGGGGAATGGGTGAGGCCCTGATTGAGCAGGGCCTGGCGCACGGTGTGGGCCTGATTGCGTTCGAGTACCATTTCGCCGCCGTGCAGCTTGACGTCAATCCCTTCGCCCGGCTGGCCGGGCACCTCCCAGGCGCCGTCCGCGTACCAGTGCGGGTTGCGGGAGTTCCAGACGCTGTACGCCTTCTGCGGATTGCCGTACCGTTCCTTGATGTACTTCAGGCCCCAGGCGATCTGCGTTGCGGGGTTGGTCTTCCAGTCCGATCCCTCCGAAGCCATTTTCGAACCGGGGAGCGACTGGGGAATTCCATAGGCGTCTGAACTGGGGTTATCGGCCCACCATTGCCAGCCCGATTCGCCGACCCAAAGCTTGTACAGCGAGGTCCACTGGGAGCCTGCCCAGCCGTACTCGGCGGCCATCTTCTTACCCAGCTCGACGCTCTTGCGCACGTTCTTCGGGGCGTCCTTGCCCGCGTTGCTGTTTCCGGCGTCGGTGTTGCCAGCGTCGGCCTCCTCGTTCTGGGTGGCCTGGGGGGTCCGGCTGACGGACTGGACACTGCCTCCGCCGCCGGAGAGCGCGGCGGCCAGGGCGTCGACCTCTTCGGTGGAGCCATAGGCGCCGGATACGGTGAAGCCGCCGCCGCCCGCGGAGCCGCTATCGGTGGTCGGGTCCTTACTCTCTCCGGAGAGGGTTTCGGTGGCCGCCACGCCGCCGGACATGACGCGGCGGGCCCTGGTGAACTTGCTGTACATCGGGCCCTCGACGACGCCCTTGCCGGGGTTGGCGGCCTCGATGACCTTGCCGCTGCCCGAGTAGATGCCGACGTGGCTCAAGTCCTTGTAGAAGACCAGGTCGCCCGTGCGGACCTCGTCGATCGGGACTTCGACGCCGGAGTGGATCTGGTCGTAGGTGACGCGGGGCAGCTTGACGCCGGCCTTGCTGAACGCGGCCTGGACGAGGCTGGAGCAGTCCCAGGCGTCGGGGCCTTCGGCACCCAGGATGTACCGGTCGCCGACCTGCGCGCGGGCGTAAGAGATCGCCTTCGAGGTCCCGCCTCCTGAGACGCCTGCCTTGTCGCTCTTCTGGTTGCTGCCGCCCTGCTTGGACTGCGGTGTGCCGGAGTCGCCGCCGAAGAGGCCGCTGATGCCCTTCCAAGCGGATTTGGCCCAGGACGACTGGTCGGTGCCCTCTCCCCAGTCGCCGAAGAAGACGTTGGGCCCCGAGTTCCACCCGCTCTTCAGTCCCGTGCCGGCGGAGCCCCAGAAGCCACCGCCCTTTGCGGAGCCTGCGACAGTGCCAATGGCATCAGCCAGGGGTTCGAGGGTTTTCTGGAGCAGCGAGTGGATATCGGCGAGGGTGTTCGCGGATGCCTTGGCCGCGTCCAGATACGAGGCGCTCGCAGGAAGGTGGCCTTCACGGTCCAGGCCCTGGAGGTAGCGCTGCGAGTCCTGATAGCTGTCGCCGACGCTCGGCGCGTACTTCTTGACCCGGTCGCGGGCCCTGTCGCCGGTGTCGTCGCGGCGGCCGGCCTCCTCGATGACCTTCAGCGCCTCTTCGGACGACAGCCCCTTCAGGCCGCTGTCCTTGGCCGGGTTCATCAGGTCGCGCAACAGTTCCGTCTGGTTGCGCATCGCTTCCATCGACTGGCCGCTGAGCCCCGCGGCACGGGCGTAGTTGGCCATGGACATGGACAGCGAGCCGCCTTGGGCGAGCTGCGCCTGGAGCTGGCTGCCGGTGAGCTTGCCGAACGCGCCTGCGTTCACCCGCTGGGCGAGAGAAAGCGCCATGGCAGACGAGGAGTTCTGCGCGCCTTCGGCAAAGCGCGTGGGGGCCAAACCGAACATCTGCGAGGCGTAAAAAGCCTGGGCAGTACCGAGTTCCTGCTGCATTTGGGCGGCGCCCTGAATGCCGAGACCCGGGGTGATATAGGCGGCTGACGCCGCGCGCCGCATCTGGGTGTCGTACTGGTTGAGCGGGGATTGCTGGAGAATCGCGTTTGCCCCGCCGAAGACGTCCTCATTGGAGGTGCCCCACATGATGGTTCCGTAACGCTTCATTTCCCGGCCGTAACCGCGCGCCCGACCACCGGCGGTGCCCTCATAGTCCGGCCGCATGAGCGACACGCGCCGCTCGAACTGCCCCAGCGCTTCTTCGAATCCACCCGAGTAGTACGAGCGTGCCGCGCCCACGACCGCGCCCGCCGTCTGGCCGGCCATCGCGATGCGGCTCATGGTCGTCTGGGTGCGCCGCTGGGCTGCCATGCGGTTCATGTCGCTGTACATCTGCGACATTGCCGTGCTGTGTGCGTTGTCGCTCTGCTGCCACTCGCGGCGGGTGCGGGCCTGGTTGCTGGCGAAGAGAATCGCCTGCTCGTCCATCAGGTCTTGTGCTTCCTGACGGCGCCAGGCTGGGAGCTTCATGTTGCCGGCGTTGCGGGTACCGACGCGCCGCTGCCGGTCCCACTGGAGCTGCTGGCGCTCCAGTTCGTCTTGCATACGCTGGCGGGCGAGGATGTGAGCGTCGTACTGCTGCTGGTAGCGCTGCTGAAGGCGGCCGAGCTGGTCCCCCGTCCGCTGTGCCTGACCGCCGTTCGAAGCCTGCCAGCCCATCGTGGAAAGGCCGGAGGTTGACGCAAATCGGTTCGTGAAAGTGGTGAATGCGCGCGTGAGCGCGTCGATTTGCTGTCCGAGATTGTTGGCGCCGAAGAGCCGGCCCGCTCCGGGATTCGGTGTGGGCGGGCCTGGCGGCGGGGGAGTTGCCACTTACTGCCTCCTCTCGAATTCCCAGGCGGCGCACATGACCCAGTGATGGCGCTCACGAATGGAAAGGGACTTGATCTCGCCCAGGGACCACCCGGTGTAAAAGCGGGCGAGAATCTCGAATTGACTGAAGGCTCGCGCGTAGTCACAGTCCGCGAAACAGGACTGCCAGATTGATCGGCAGCTCGACCTCCTCTCCGCACGTGTCGTGCGTGAAGCTGAAGTCGGCCAGCCGCGGTCCGGGCTGGCAGTCCACGAGGAACTGGAGAATGGTCTGCCGGTCGGCCATGTTCAGGCTCTGCGCGGGCGGCCGGCGTACTTCGGTCCCGTCCTCCTGGACCAGGCGCAGAACGCACCGCGAGAGGATGACGGAGTCCTGTTTGGCCTTGTTGTTGCGGACGGCGAACACCTGCTCCTGATCCTCACCGTTGGGCATGCGGACCAGGGCCGTACTGCCCCGCCGTAGCGGTACCTCGAACTCGATCTGCTCCGGATCGTCGAGATGGACGAAGGGGATCACGTCGAGAGGCACCGTGAGGTCGACTAGCTCGCCACACCGCGAGCAGGGGAGCTGCTCAAATTCGAGGGTTTCCCCGAAGGTCGCGCGACGGATGCCCATGATGAGCAGTTCTCTGTCACCGATGAGGAGTTCACCCGCGAGTCTGCGGCTCATGGGCTCGCCGCCGATGCTGACGACGCCTCGCACCAGCAGGGTTTCGATGACCTTCTGGGGGGAGCTGCCGGCGCCGGCAGCGGCGATTGCTTCCTCGTCGTACCCGTTGAGTTCACGCACCTGCGCGTCGCGGTACCAGGCTCCGTCCCGGAAGACCCCGCGTTCGAGGGCGACCTGGTTGTCTCCGGGAGCGTCGATGCGCGGCCGACCGGACTCGCGGTCCTCCTTGAGGAGGGCCTGAGTCGCGGCGCTGGCCTCTTCGGGACGTTGCAGACCGCTGACCGCCTTGTCGCCGAACTGCTCGAAGTCGGGGAGCACGATGGGCTGTTCAGTCATGTGTTGTCCTGTGAGTGTGGTTCCGATTTACGGCAGCGAGATGCCGGCGCCGGGCCCGTACTTGCTGGCGATCTTGAAATCCCAGCCTTCGTGGGCGAGGGTGATCTGCTGGAGTTCGATTCCGTTCGCGCCGGCGTCGAGGTCGCCGAAAGCAATGCTCGTGGGCCAGCAGTTGTAGACGCGCCATCCGGCCTTGTACGTCACCTTCTGCGTGGTGACCGGGTGGTCGAGCAGAAAGATGTCCATCGTGGCGCGGAAGTTGTAGCTTCCGTTGTTTCCGCCGGTTCCCTGCATGACCATGAACAGTTGCTTCAACCAGGCATAGATGTCGGAGTCTCCGCAGATCAGCCCTCGCGAGAGGGTGATGGGTGCGAAGTCGCTCTGCCCAGGCATCTTCTGTGTGGTGGTGTTCATGCCACCCTGCCTGTAGACCACCACGTCAGTGGTGATGGACAGGCCACTCAGGGACATGAAGCCGAGCTGGTTGGACCGCTTCGAGCTGTCGAGCGTCGACCCCGCGAGGTGGATCTGAACCTGGAACTTGAAATTGCGCAGCGGGTCCGTGGAGAGCTGCGCCAGGCTCGGCTTCTGGGTCGTCGTTGTCGTTGCCACGTTTCACCTCTCATTTCCCTGGTCGAAAGGGCCGCCGTAATGAACCGCAACGAGGGGCGGGGTAGTTGGGTGC
The DNA here is from genome assembly GCF_055598485.1 of Streptomyces sp. NPDC107521. NCBI lineage: Bacteria > Bacillati > Actinomycetota > Actinomycetes > Kitasatosporales > Streptomycetaceae > Streptomyces > Streptomyces sp. NPDC107521. The sequence continues at coordinate 156,790 of NZ_JBVKAT010000008.1, read as the reverse complement.
GTCAGGCCGTTGTGGTCTGGTCCGCGGAGTCGGTCGATGCGGATACGCCGCCTTGGTACTGGCTGATCTCGATGACGATGAATTCAGCCGGGGAAGCGAGCGCTACACCGACGGTGACGTGGATTTCGCCCAGAGCCACGGTGGCAGCGGTGTTGTTTGTCTCGTCACAGACGACGAAGTACGCCTGGTTCGGGACCGTCGACTGGAGCTGGCCGGCCTGGGTCAGCGTGAGGAGCTGCTGGTCGACCAGGGCGGCGAGCGTCTGCCACAGGTCGGGACCGTTGGGCTCGAAGATCGCGAACCGGGTGACGTCTTCGAGGAGGCTCTCCAGGTAGATCAGCATGCGGCGCACGGAGATGTACCGGTCGGGCATGCCCTTCTTCAGCGTGCGGGCCCCCATGACGCAGTACCCGGACTGCGGCACCGGCCGGATGATGTTCACGCCGGCGTCGTTGAGCGTGTCGAGCTGGTCGGTTGTGAAGAGGTGCTCGACACCGACTGCGCCGACCAGGTTGTAGGCGACGCCGGCCGGGCTGCGGTTGGGGCCCACTGCGGCGTCGGCCTGCGCGTACTGCCCCATCACGGCCCCGGCGGGGGGCAGCGCCCTGGTCGAGGAGACCGAGGAGCCGGCCGGGTCGGCGACCTGGAGCCAGGGCCCGTACGCTGCGGCGTAGGACGACGCCGGTGCGTAGCCGGTGACCGTCTCGGTGTACTTCGTCGCCGCGGTGGCAGCGTCGATGGGGGCCGGCTGCCGGGGGGTGTCCAGTACCAGAAAAGCAGCGCGTCGGCTCTCAGCCCATGCGATCGCTGCGTTGATCTGCGTGGCCGGCGGGATGTGGTCCGTCATGGCGGTGTGTCCGCAGAGGTTGACCAGGAGCACGTCGGAGACGGATGCGAACTGGTCGCTGAGCTGCTGGGCCAGATTGACCGCCTGGACACCGTCTGTGCCCGTGGCCAGCGGCGCGTCCGTGACGTACTCCGGCAGCCAGGAGGCATCGGGGGTCATCCCGGTGCCGGGCGTCGCCGAGGTGGGCGGCAGCAGGTTCGTGAGTGTGACGTAGTTCGAGCCCGCCGTACCGGAGTTGACCAGGCCCACCACGTAGCGCGGGTCCGCGGGGTTGAGGGAGAGGTCCTGCCAGGTCTCGACGAGCTGGCCAGAGCCCGTACCACCGTACTTGATGAAGAGGTGGAAGCGACTGGCGCTCCAGCTCGGGGTGACAGTGACGTAGAGGTTGTTCCCGTAGGCCCCTCGGCCCTTGGCGGCGAGCTGGAGCGCGTCCACGTTCGTGTAGCCGGCGGCCGTGGTGAACTCCGCGGGCGCGTCCATCGGCAAGCCGGCCGTGCCGCCCTTGTACGGCGTGATCCGGACGTCGTACGTGGTGTCGGGGGCGAGGTCGGTGAAGGCCGCCTGGGGCTTGCCGGACTCGGGCTGGGCGACCCAAATCTGCTTGTTGAAGGACCCCTCGTCCGGGTTGGTGACGACGACTTCGTACGCGTCCACACCGGAGAGCGGAGCGATCGCGTTCCATTCGATCAGGAACGCGGTCTGCTCGGGGTTGGCCGTCACGGAGCCCGAGGGCGGGACGAGCTGTACGCCGGTGACCTTCGCGGTCGGAGCGGTGCCGCTGCCGGTCGGAGCCGTGCCGTCCGGGGTGGCGACGATCGTCTCGGCCGGCGGGACCGGCTGGTTCTGCACGACCAGGCGGGCCGACGTCGAGTCGGTGGGCGTAGCACGCAGAATCCAGGCCGCTTGCCCTCCGTTGGCGAAGTAGCTGTACACCTGGAAGGGCATGTAGTTCAGCCCGGTGCCGAAGCCGCCGTAGAGGGACATGAACTGTTCCCAGCTCGTCACCTTCGTCGGCGTAGAAGGGCCGGCGTCGTGAGTGCCCACGAATGTGGCCACTGCCAGGCCAGGCGGGCTGACCTGCTGCGGGAGCGGCTTCAGAGTCTCCGAAATGTAGACCCCGGGCCGCCGGTAGGGAAATGTCGTGGGCGTGGTCATGGGGTATCAGCCTCCGAGGGGGTGACCACCTGCGTGGGGTCCAGCTCGACGGTGTGCCCCTCATCGAAATAGCGTTTGTCGAGCCAACTGATGAGGACTCGTTGCGCGGGTGTGAGGGTCTGAATGTCGGAGAGGAAGAGTTCGCTGGAAACGCGGATCACCCAGGAGGCGATGAAAATCCGCTTGCCCTGCTCGTCCTTCGACTCGCTGTATTCCGGTCCGCCGAGCAGATCAAGCCGCCGAATCGTGCCGTCCTCGCCGATGGGTAGATGCCCGAAGCGGTGCGGAAGGTACCGGAAACCCGACAAGGCGCCCGTCATCTCGATGAGATGCGTTTCTTTCCGTGCGTAGGCGTCGATCTGGTAGTCGACGTTCAGCGGAATGGGCATCTGCGCCATGTAGGGCGACTGTGAGGGGTCCGTCATGTCAGCCCACGGCTCATAGTTCTCGGGGGCGTAGTGCAGACGGATGTAGCCGCGGTGCTCCCTCTCCTCGTCTCGCGAGATGCGGGAGTGGGAGATCAGGATCATGGGATAGACAGCGTCCGCAAGTTCGTACTCGGGATTGCGGTACCGCACGGTGACCCTACGGCCGTCACCAGAGGTCGCGTCATGCACCATCAGGCCCTGGAACTTCTGCTTCAGGGCCTTATCTTCGTTGAGAAGGAAGGGCACGGTGGCACTCCGGTATGGGCGGTTGTGGATCGCCCAACCAGAATGCGTGCGCCTATTTGCGACCAGTTAATGGCCGCAGGATCAGAGGATGCCGATGATCTTCAGGATGACCAGCACGAGAAGCGTGACGAGCACCAGGCCCACGATCTGCGACACGGTCACGGCTGTCTCCCTTCGGGACGGACCGGGCCTGCCGCCCCGAGCACGGCAAGCCCCGGCGGTCCTACTGCTGGTTCTGGTTCTCAGGGCAACCAGGCTGGGTCTGCGCGCCCTGGCCGCCCTCGCGACCCTGGGGGCCGCGCCCACCATCCCCACCATGCCGGCGTCGGCCGTTGTCGTGCCTGTCGTCCGAGGAGTCATCCGGGCTGTCCGGCGCGAGCGCGGCACCGCCCTCCGAGTAGCGGTAGCCCTCGCCCAGGGCGATCGCCTCCAGCATGAGCTTGTTGCCCTCCGGCACGGAGTACTCGGACGGGTCCTCCAGCTCGATCGGGCCGTACTTGATCGTCATGTCGATGCCGTCGGCGTCCACGAGGACGTAGCGGGCCATGAGACCTCCTCAGAGAAATGGCATGAGTCAATCACGAAAAGCGATCGGGCCTTGAGCCTCGCATGCAGCCATATTCCGGAGTTAATCACTAGAGCCAGGCCGTCTCTGACCACACCTTTACCGGCTTCGTGACCCACGCAGTGCCGTTCCAGACCTTGAGAGTCTTCTGCGCCCAGGCGCCCCCGTTCCAGACCTTCACGATCGCCGTGGGCACTGTATTGACGTTGTCGACTTCGGCCGGAGCAGTGACACTGCCGGAGTCTGCATAGCCCTCGAAATTCGTCCGCAGTGTGCCGAACTTCAGCCACTGGGGTGTCGTCATGCTGCGGCGAACGGTCCAGGACGTGGCGTCCGGGCTGGTTTCCCAATAGAAGGTGCCGCCTGCTTCACGGAAACGGAACCATCGGTGCGCTACCGGATCGTAGGCGAGTTTTGTCGGTGAGGCGTCGAAGTACCCGACAGCGTTCTCGAAGGAAAGCATGCCAGTCGCGATGCTGTACCTGGTGCGTACGTAGGTTCCGTTATCGATGGGGCCGAGGACGATTGCAGAGAAGCTCGTGTTGGTTCCGCCGGTCGGCATATGCACGATTTCGGCGTAGTGAGTGGAGCCCGTGATCTCGTAGCCCACGTCAGTGGCCATGAGGCCGGGGTATTCGCTGTTGGCCGGGATGCCGACCCTTTTCCAGGCGGTGTTCCAGAAGGTGCCGCCCCAGAAGACAAACCGAGAGCCGATGCCGGTGGTGAACTTGTCGACGATCTCGGCCGTCGGCGCGGTGAAGAGGCCGTCGCCGCCGGAGAAGTCCACCCAGCCCGGGTTGGTCGTCACCGCAGTGGCCGCGTTCGCCAGGTCGGCGGTGCCAGTGGCGCCATAGTAGATGGTGCCGGTGTACGACGTCGTGGAGGTATTGGTGGCCTGATAGCCGAACTCGACCACGATCCGGTCGCCGGCTTGGACGGTGACGGAGCCGATGGCCTGACCCGTCACTGCTCCGCCGGTGGCAGTCGTTGGCCAGTTGCCCGTGCCCTGCCAGTTGTCCAGCAGAGTGCCGCGGACGGTGTCACCGTCTCCGGCCGTGACATACATGTGCACCCGCGAGACCAAGGCGGCTGCCGTGGCTGAAGCGAGTCTCCCGACGCAGAAATCGACCGTGCCGGCGAGTGTGCCGGCCTTACGCGCTGGGGGGCTGATCCACCGACCGAGCAGGACACTGGTCGCGGTGGCGGACACCTCGGCCTTCGCCGACGTCGTCGAGGCACCGGCCGGTTGGCGCGCGAGCAGGCCGGTGGTGGTCGAGGTGGCGTCGGTCCAGGCGCCGCGCTTGGTCGCCGGTGTGTAGGGGGCCGTAGAGGCGGTGAGCCAGAAGCGGGTGGACATGCTGCCTCAGTTCGTGTCGATCCACACGTCCCCGATGGCGGGGCTGGTGGGGGCAGTGATGCCTACGGTGATCTTGGGTACGTTGATCTGCGCCGCCGGCACCTTGGAGTCGGCTCCGAGGCCGGCCACACCGTTGGCCGCGCCGACTTTGTCACTGGAGACCACGTTGCCGCCCGCCGTGGGCACTGTCTGGGAAGCGAGCTGCCGCGCGACCATCAACCCACCACCGTGACACGGAACGTGTCGGCCGCGTAGGAGGCCGCCGTGGTGACGCTGATCGTGTTGGCGTCCACGACCGTGAACTTCGCTCCCACCAGCTCGCCGGTGCTGATCTCCTTCAGGGACGGCTCCAGCACGTCGACCGTGTTGAGCCCGTGGGCGATGTTGAGGGGCGTGCCGCCGGTGATGGCACCCACGTTGGCGGTGTACCTCCCGACCGCGCCGAGCGCCGTGCGGGCGCCGGCCGCAGTGGTTGCGCCGGTGCCGCCCTTGGCGATGGTGACCAGCCCGACGGTGAGGCCCGCGGCCGACTTCGTCAGCGTCGCGTCGGCCAGCTCCAGGCTGAAGGTCGTGCCGCTCAGCTCCAGGCCCTGCCCGTCCGCGGTGTACGTCTGACCGCCAGCGGTGTACTGCACCCAGGTCTGGGTCCAGGCACCGGGTGCTCCCGAGGGGGTGGCGGTCTGGATGTACTGCGTGCCGGCCCTGGTTCCCTCAGCCACTGCCACGAGCGTGCCGTCGAGGATTTCCCCCGTGGCGTCGGCGTCCGTCCGACGCGTGGCCGGCTGTCCGGAGCCGGGGTAGGTGTAGAGCCCGTTCTGGGTGCCGGCGGTCTGGGCCGCTGCCAAGAAGGTCTCCCCGGCACCCATGGTGACGCCGTCGATGGCCGACGGCAGGGTGGTCAGGTCGATGTTCGATGTGGCGACTACGCGAACCGGGTCCTTGACACCGGCGATCCCGGCCCTGGCGTTGTCGACGTACTGCTTGGTGGCGAGGTCGGTTGCCGCGGTCGGGTCCGCACCGTTGGTGGCTCGCTGCCCACTCAGCGACACCGCGGCGTTCGGGGCAGCGAACTCGTTGAGTCGGTACGCCTGTACCACGGTGGCGAGGTCGCTGATGGTGCTCGCCGGCTGGGTTCCGGTGTGGTCCGCGCGAGCGAGCGGGTCCTTCCACACCGCGGCGTTCCAGAACTTCACCGTGTGGTTGACGGTGTCGGTCCAGAGCTGTCCTTCAACCGGCGCCGTGGGGGCGGAACTTCCCGACTCCGGCACCAGGCCGCGAAGCGGGAGCTTGTTGAAATTGACCGGGAACCGAAAATCGGTAACTGCCATCGGGGCGCTCCTAGTGCAGTACTGCCGAGCCGGTCTCCGCGAAAGCGAACTTGACCAGCACAGTGGTGGGGTTGGGGTATTCGACGGAGCCGCCGATTTCTCGACCGGAGACGTCGTAGACGGCCACGGCCGGCCGGTACGGCATGGTGTGGGGGACCGTCCACTCGGTGCTCGCCGAGGTCTGTGTGAACTCCTGGGGTCGCGGTGCGACCCGCGCTTCGAGCGCGTCGAGTTGCGCGAGCGTGACTTCGCCGGGCTCCCCCTTGTCACCCTTGACGCCCTGCGGGCCCGCGACGGGCAGGTAGTTCCCGGCGTACGGGGACACGGGGGCGATATCCGCGAGGTCGACCGGCCCAGTGCCGCCTGGCAGCATGATGTGGAAGACCCTCGGGGGGATGCCCTTCAGCTTCTCCGTCACCTGGTACGACCAGCGCTGCGGCGACATGCCGGGAACATCAGTGGGGATCAGGTCGACCTCGAACCCGCCGGTGGTGTCGAGCGTGACCTTCGCGGCCGTGGCGGCGATGACGTCGGAGGCCGGCAGGGTCAGCACGGACGGCGGGGCGAACGACACGGTGCCGGACAGGGGCGTGCCGTCAGGGGCGATGTACCGGCCGGTGAGGCGTACGGATGGTACCCCTCCCGGGAGCGCGCTGGCGGTCAGTTCAGGAGGAGTAGAGGGCATCGCTCTCGCCTTCCTCCGGCATGATCACCGTCTGTGCCATCAGTTCCGGCGTGATGGCCGGCAGCTCGGTCGGGTCGGTGAGGTACTGGCTGAACTGGGGGTCGTTGACCAGCTCGTCGTTCTGGAGCTGCTGCGCCTCGATGACGACCACGACGTCCCGTCGGCGGATCTGGCCGAGGATGGTGACGCGCTGCACGGCGTAGAGCGCGTTGTCGTAGGCGATGCGGTCCCGCTGGAAGCTGCCGTGCCGGATATCCATCTCGGTCAGCCCGAATTTCACGAGCTGGTCGTATTCCAGGACGACGCGCAGCGCGTCGGTGACGTAGAGGCCGCTGTCGCGGGGGTCGGTGTTGCCGGACTCCGCATGCGTGACGTGCAGCGCCGGGACCTGCCAGCGCCCGTAGAAGACACGGCCGGCGCCGGTGGCTTCGTCGTAGACGTCATGTACGTCGCTCTCGGCGTACTGGAACCGGAAGTAGGTGACCCTGTCGCCGGTCCGGCTCTGCCAGCCGCGCAGCGCGCGGTGAATGAGGGTTGTTTCGGTGTTGATCCCGAAACGCCCTCGCTTCCAGTCCGAACGTCCCTGCATCGCCGCTCACCCCCAGGTGCCCGGGTAGAGCGGCGACGGGATTCCGGACTCGTCGTCGTACTCATCGCCGTCGATCGGCGGCAGCAGCCGCTCGGGCCGCGAGGTGTCGTCGTATTCGCGGGACTGGAAGACCGGCACGAGCCGGTTCGTGGTCCGGGAGATACGCCGGAGCTGGAACATCTCGATGCGGGCGAGCCCCACGTTGAGCTGTTGCGCGAGCGCGTTGTACCGGGCCTGGATTTCGCCCAGGTGATCCATCAGTTGGCGGTAGCGCTGAGACCGCGGGACGAACGTGCCCTCACTCGTGTTGACGTCGATGTCGGTGCTGGCGTCGGTGGCCAGGGTCCACAGAACGTTGATTACCGCGAGGTAGGCCACCAGCGGTTCCTCCACCGGCGGCAGGTTCTCCAGGTCGATCGGCTCGTTGTCGTACCGGATGTGGCCGTGTCCGTCGCGGTAGCGGGTGCGCAGGGTGCGGCCGTAGATGTGCTGATTCATCGCGTCCTGGACATAGGTCTCCAGGTCCGCGTTGCTGAACATGCCCTCGCTGAGTCCGCGCACGATGAGCGTCTGGCCGTGCTTCAGCGGCGAGTAGGCGGGGTTGATCAGCAGGATGCTGCCCTCGGCCGGGTTGAGGACGTAGTCGGTGTCCTCCACCAGCTCGACGACGCCCGCGGAGCCCGCCGTGGACTTCGCGTTGACCGAGGACACGTTGACCTCGGAGAGGTCGTAGCTCGACAATTCGTCGCCACCGACGAACGTGTCCACAAACGGTGCCGAGAGGTCCCCGATCTCGGCCCGCACGCGCCGGATGATCCCCGCGAGCGTCGCCATGTCAGCTCACCGCCAGGGTCATGGTCAAAGAGCCGGCCGCGAGCTGGAGAGCCTGGTTCTGCGCCGTGGTGATGGCACTGCCGAGGTTCCACGCCATGAGGCACAGCCCGCTCGGCTGGCCGGCCGACGACGTCATACGCGTCACCAGGGCCGCGCCTGTGATCGGCGCGGCCAGGCCGGCGGCGTCGTTGAAGGGCCCGAACTGGACCAGGTCCGTGTTGCTGACCGTCCGAGTGCTCGTCGAGGCCGCTCCCCAGGGAATCGGCTGGCGTGCGTAACCGGTGCCGGCGGCCTCGATGCCGACCAGGGTCGTCATGTCCGTCTGGCCGTCGGTGACGACCTGCGTGAGCAGCATGAGGTAGGTCGTCCGCGGCTGGGGGTTGCCCCCCGCGGTCTTCGCCTGCCACTCGGCTTCCAGGGCCGTCGTGCGGCCGGTGAGGAAGTCGAGCGCGGACACGGAGCCCTGGAGCGCGATGAAGCCGTTGGTGGCCATCAGCCGTCGCCCGCCATCTGCGCTCGCCAGTCGTGGTACTCGGGCGGCTCCCTGCCGGGGCCGACCAGGTCGCAGAACTGGGGCTGGGGGAAGGAGATGTGGTGCTGGGAGAGTCGGCCGGGGGCCGTCTGCTCCAGCCACATGGCCACGACCGTGTCGTCAGCGCTATAGCCGACGCCGGCGGTGGCGGGCTCGACGAGGTCCAGGACCAGCAGCATGCGGTCGTCCTCCTGGACCTCGTTACTGCCCGGAGAGCGGTAGCGACGCGTACGGCTGAGCATGCCGACGCCCTCACCGAAGTCGGAGAGGAGCCGGTACCACTGACCCTTTGCAGGGGTGTCCCCGGTCTCAGTGAGGCTTTTAATTGCCGCCACGAGGGCGCCCCTTTCTTAGGACAGCCACTGCCAGACGTAGCCAAGCCGGTCGAGATGCAGCGCGACATGCAGGGGGACCTCGTAGACCTGCCCCTCCTTAAAGTCAAAAGCCGTGCCCTGGCCAATGGTGACCTTCTCCAGGTCGCAGGCGATACGGATCGTGACCTTCTCCGGGGGGAGTTCCACCGGGCCTTCCGGAGTCGCCTCCTCGGCCACGGACTCAAGCGTCCGACCCTTTTCGTCAAGCGAAATGGGCTGGTCGAGATTGGCGGCGACCTCCGCGCGATGCATGGCGATCTCACCCTTGCGCTTCGCCAGTTCCTCGGCGTGCTGGTCGGCGAGAACCTGCTTCAGGTTCCCGGTGTGATCCTTGGGATTCCGCTTGGTGCGCGGGTTCGCGGGCACGGATGTACTCCTATCGATTCGGATGAAGAGGCCGGGGCGGCGAGAGTCGAACACCACCGCCCCGGAGGATTCGATCGGCGGGCTCGGTCAGTTGGTCACGCACTGCACCACGGCGTAATCCGTGATGAGCCCGAGACCGAAAATCGAGTACCAAGCCAGGGCGTGCTCTCGTCCGAAGTCGAGCACGCCACCGTCGCGGAGTTCGACGGGCAGAGAGATGGCGTGACCCGCGGCATTGTCACCGATTACCAGAGCCCGGTAGAGCGGGTTCACCGGCGCATTGGGGTTGGACGGGGTAGACGTCACAGCGCCGATTGCGGGGGTCGCCCCGGAAGCGCTCCGGGCGGGCTGCCCGCCCCACTTCTGTGCCGTGTTGGTCGGGATGTTCGTCCCGAGCTGCTGGGTGGCTGGCGGCGTGGTGCTCCCCTGGAATACCTGAGTCGTCTCGATGAATACGACATCGTTGAGGCGGCCGATTTCACCGAGCATAAAGTTCCCGGGGCTCGCGTATCGTGTCACCTCGATGAATTCCGGGTCATCGCGGAGACGGCGGCTCTGGTGGGGGTGGACGAACGCCACGTACGTCTCGCCCAGACGCGGCACGTTCTTCGTGGCCAAGGTCTCGACAGCATCCTTGACCAGCGCAGATGTGAAGTAGAAGCCGCCGTTCGCGGTCATCGTCGTTTCGGAGTCGGCGAACATCCCCCTGTCGTAGGGAGAAAGCGGAGTGCGCGCGGCGCCAGCCGACCAGGACGCAAGCTTGTCGTATCCGTAAAGGACCGACGGGGCGCCCATGAAGGTGTCTCGGGCCAGCGCATCGATGTACGTGGCCATGTTCCGGCCGAGAAGTCGAGCGCCGCTCGCCATGACGTCGTCGAAGCTCGCGTTGAGCAAAAGCTCCGTGACGGCGATTGCGAATCCGTGCTCAGCGACACTGATCGTGATCTGCTCTGCGGAAAGTGCGTGCGTCTCCATTCGCACGCCTTCCACGAGCTGCTGAGCGCCGTCGAGCGACCGGTACCTCATGAAGTTCACCGTGAGGCCCGGAGCAGTCCCGAGTTCGGTCTTCTTCACAAGGAACTGCTCGAAACGCAGCACCGGCATCGCCTGGAAAAGAATTTCCTTCGACCAGATGGTCTGGATCGCCGGCGTGAGCATCGTGGAGTTCGCCGTCGTGTAGGCGGTCGGCGTGGGAGACAGGACCGGAGTCCCAGTGATTCCGCTTGCCACAGGAACCTCTCATTCCGTGATTGGCCGCCGGAATGAATAGGAATGAGAGGCGGTCCTGGTAGGGGGCTGGTCAGTCGAACAGCCCGCGATTGTTGGAGTTGCTGGCTGCCGATCCGAGGAGCTGACCGCGATACTTCGCAAACTCCGCCATCGACATGTTCTTGATGTCGTCCACACTGAGTTGGCGCGCACCTGCTTCGCCATCCATCGGGCCGTTTCCGGTGAAGCCGGTCGGCGAAACACCCCGCATCTGCGAGCGGGCCTGCTGCTGCGCCGACCGCACTGACTGGAAGATCGCGTCCGTCTTCGCCTTGAGCTTTTCGATCGACTGGTCGACCTCCTCGACGGTGTTCCCGCCCACGAGGTCGACCAGCTCGGGAGCGATACTGTTCCGCTCCGCACCAAGCCGTTCCTGAATGTAGGCGCGCAGAGCGTTGAATTCGGCCTCCTTGGCGAGGGCCGCCCGCTCCTGCTCGCGCTCCGCCTGGAGGTCGGAGAACTTGCGCTCCCACTCGGTGGAGCGCTCCTCGACGAGCTTCCGGGCGGACATCTCCGCCTCGGCCTTCTCCTTCGCGGCCTGCTCCTCCAGGGCCAGGCGGTCAGCCTCGGCCTTCTCCCGCGCCTCACGCTCCTCGCGCAGCGTCTTCAGCTCGGCTTCAAGCGACTGAAGCCGCTCGTCCCCCTTCGTCAGGCGGGAGTACAGCTTGTCCTTCTCCTCCTGGCGGGCCTTCTCGATGTCCGCAGAGGTGAAGGCGCGTTCGGCCTGTCCGGGCTGCTGCGTAGGCGCGGGAAGAGCGTTGGCGCGGACGGTGACGGAGCCGTCGGGGTTCGCCTGCGCGCCCGTGCCCGGGTGGGCGGACGAGGCCGGGGGAGTCGGCGGAGAGGAGTTCTGGTTCTCTGGCACGGTGTTCTCCGGGTCGGGTGCAGCCGCCGGAATGATCAGGAATGAGAGGCGGTCGGTTCAGTCGTTTTCAGGGTTTCTCCGCTGGGCCAACTTGGTGCCCTTGGAGAGCGTCACGAGTTCACTCAGGACCGATTCGACGTCCTGGCCGCGGCCAGTACCGGGAAGTCCCGGCAGAGGTCCGGCGCTGGTGGCTCCCGATTTCGAGTCCGTGGAGGCCCCGCTTGTCGGTGCTGACGGCGGGCTTTCCACTCCTGGCGGCGGCAACCCCGTTGAGCGCAAGATAGCCGAGGCAATTTGCGTCTTGATAAATTCGAGAGCGCCGTCTTCCTTGGCCTCGGCGAGACGCTCGTCGAAAATTTCCTGCATCTTCTCGTCAAGAAACGTTTCGCCCAGGTCTCGCAGTGCTCCGCGCTTGGACTCCAACCCGAGCGCGAGTTTCGCCTGGATTTCGTTCAGCTTGACCAAGACATCGACCGGCAGCGGGGGCGGCCAGTCGCATTTGGTGTCGTAGACGACCGGATCTCGTGGGTCGATGACGAGCGGTTGCTCCTCCGAGGTCCGGATTCCCTGGGTGGCCGGGTCGTACAGCAGGGTTTCCGGCTCGTACAGGAAGAGTGTGCGCAGGATCAGCCCATTGACCTGGCGCAGGCCGTGCGAGTAGTTGGTCTGCTTGAGCGAGTAGCGCTGCATGAGCGGGAAGAACTGGATGGAAAGCGCGACACCGCTCGTATTCGAGATCGCCTGCGCCTGGCCGAGGGCCGATTCCGGCACGCCCGTCAACTCGTGCATGCTCCTTTTGACCATGTCTAGATAGGCCAAGGGCCCGGACAGGTCGACGCCGTTCTCCAGGTTGAAGACCTGGGCATCCTTCGGAAGACCCCCCCAGATCTTACGGGGTCCCTTTTCAAGGTTGCTGGCTTTTGCTCCGGTGATGATGGTCACCGGGGCGGCGTGATAGTTGACGATGTCCGAGATTTCGGTGGCCTTCTCGTTGAACTCTCGGTTCAGCGGGATGACGTCCACGATGTCCGCCAGGCCCCAGGGGGAGCCGGAAACGCTGATGTTCCGGATGTGGACGATCGGGATCTGCCCGAGAGGGTTCTCTCGGGCATCAAGGAGTTCGTCATTGACGTATTCCTCGATGAGCTGGTCGGTGATGATCTCCGTGTAGGTGTACACGGCGCGGGTCCCCTCCAGCGAGGTACCCCAAAACTTGTATTTGATCTTCATCCTGAGTAGACGATCGCGGTCGTGCGGGTGGTACTCGGGGAAGACCTGTGCGCTGTTGAGCGGCAGGATTCTGACCCGACCGGGATGCACATTTCCCGCAGGATCGGTCCAGGCCGGCTCATAAGCAACCTTCACGAAACAGTCGCCCGAAACACTTCCGTTCTCGCCCATCTGCCACAACAGTGATTTCTTGTCGTTGTCCACGCTCCAGGCCCGATCCAAAAGGGCCGGCACAATGTGCTCGTACCGCTTGTCAGCCTGGAAGTGGACCCCCCTGCCGAAAGTGAAGTTGGTGATGTAGCGAGAAAGGGCGCCCACGTAGTTGATGGTGATGTTGGGTTCGCCGGCTTCACGCTTGTACGACCAGTGGTGTCCCAGGTACCACGCCCAGTGATTGGCGTACCGTGTCAGACGAGGTCCGTGGACTTCGAATTCTTCGGTAATTCGTCGGCCAGTTCCACCAGGCCGAGCGGGCTGACCGAGACGGTCAGATCACTTGCGCTCGCGCGCATGCTGGGGGAAACAAAGGCAATCGACATGGGCATCACCTCCTTCGAGGGTGTACCGGGGGTCGGTCAGACGGTGAGATAGGGGACCGTCGGCCCGGTCCACGGCAGGGCGACGATGTAGAGGCGAGGGTCCAGCGCCTGGGTACGCGCTGAGACGGTGGAAGCGGCGGTGCCATAGACGTCCACGGCGAGACCGACCCGCACGCTCTTGCCGGCGTCCACGGTCTCCGCGAAGAAAAGCCCGTGGGACTGCTCGTTGCCGGTCTGGACGCTGATGTTGCGGTCTGTGTATGAGGTGGCGCCGTCACCGCGGAGCTGGAGGCGTGCGCGCACTGATGCGGTGACCGAGGTCGTCGACCAGTCCATGCAGCAGTTGCCGTACACCAGCAGCAGCCGCCGCTGGGTGAAGGGGGGCACCTGGTAGGAGTGCAGGAGCTGCCCCGTCTTGGTGTTGCCCGGCATGCTGAAGGCCGTGGTGCGGGCGGTGGCCACTGCCCAGGGGGCGGCGTTGAGCGCGGTCACCTGACCCTGGAGGGTTGTGATCTGGGCCTGCTGTGCCGACTGGGTTGCGTTCAGGGAGCCGATCGAGGCCGAAGCGTCGATCACGCTGGGCTGAAGGGGTCCCGTGGGGGCCGAACTGCCGCCGACCACATTCTTGAGGATCGTGTCGACGGCGTCGGCCACGATGGCGAGGTCCACCGGGACGTCCGGCACCTTGCCCTCGCTGGGGATCGGGATTTTCGCCCACGGGGTGGACTGGCCCGGTGCGGTCACGGTCAGTCCACCCGTGCGTAGTTCCGGCGCTGATGGCGGCCCTCGCCTCGGTCCACGGTGGAGTAGCGCAGCTCCGGCTCCGAGGCGCCCTCCGCCATCGAGCTGATGAACGTCGGGGCCTCCGGCCAACTGGCGGAACCGACGTGGGCGCGCTCACGCATCGTCTCCTCGGCGGACTTGGTGAAGACGTTGGCGTTGTGGTTACTGCGGCCGGGCGGGGTCTGGTAGCCCTGCATGACTCCAGTGGAGAACTCGCTGGGGATGTCGGTATCCGACGCGATGCCTTCCTGGAAACGCAAAGGGCCGCGACGTGCCGGGTTGGCCGCCGTCTTCCGTTCGTAGTGACGGTCGGCGCTTTCCTGGAAGTGCGGGTCCGGGGCGAGAGGGCTCTGCGCCATGGCGGGCCTCCTATTTGAGACGTCTCACCAAGGACGTTAGGCACGCTCTTTTTCGGGCCGTTAATTACCAGGGGATGTTGTGCATCTCGGCTTCGGGCAAGGCAATATCAGCCGTCAAGTAAAGCGCGTTGGCGAGGGAATCGACGTAGTCGTCGTGGGCGGCGTCGACCTCGGGGGCGGCGACGATGATGTGCGGGCCCTGGTACGTCAGCTCCGCGTCCTCCATCTGTTGCCTGAATTTGCGCCAGTTCTTCGTCTGCCGCGTTTTGGCGTGTGCCGGCCAGATGACCAACCCCTTGGACATGAGGTCCATCATGTGTGCCCACCGCTTGGTCTGGGAGGTCCGGTCGCTCTTGAGGTCGACGATCTGTGCGTAGGGCATGAGGACGCGGAGCCTGCTGGCGACGACGTCGCCGAGGCCGCCGGCGTCGATGCCAATGGCGAAAACATTGTAGTGGCTGAGGAAGTCAAGGATTCGGTAATACTGGGTTTCCCAGTCGAGGCCGGTCAGGTCCAACCAACTCAGGACCCGATGTTCGTAGTATCCGTATTCGTCTGGGTAGTCCCAGTTCACCCAGCAAACGGTGACGACGGTGGAGTCATTCTTCCTCGCGGGGTCGATTCCGACGACGACGGGGGATCGGTGCCATTCCTGGACCACACGCATGGAGACGTCGCCGAGTGCGTCGAATCGGTCAGATGTGACCAGCATGCCCTTGTCGAGCAGCCAAATGAGGCGGTAGCTCAACTTGAATTCATCAGACTCCTCGCCAAGACGGTCCATCTCGGACTGGACGAATTTCTTGTAGCGAGGTACGTGCTTGGCGACTTCTTTCCAGTCAACCTGGAAGTGGTTGTTCTTCCGGCCCTTTCGGTTGGATTCTCGCCGGTTCATCTGGATCTGCTCGTAGAATCCGCTCTTGGTGTATGAGGGAGTCCCGGTCAGGCACATGGTGCCGGCGGTCGACGCGAGCATGGGGCCGATGCTCTTGTTCAGCACCTTGTCGTCGGCGGCCTGGGCCTCGTCCACAATGACGATGTGATACGTCTGGCCCTCGATCTGAGCTTTCGGGTGCGCCGTCTGCTTCCGGATCAGGGAACCGCACCGCTTGAACCGCAGCAGCTTTCCCCGGGTGATGATCTTCTCGTCGATCTCAGGGTCGGCGAGAAGATCCTGAGCATGCTCGGAAGTGAGCCTGCCGACGATGCGGGAGAAAAGAGTCTCGGACATTTCGTCCGTGGGCGCAAAAACTCCGATCCACAAGCCCTCGCGGAACTTTCCCAGCAGGGTGGGGAAGAGCTTGCTCAGGTGGGGGAGCATGATTGCCGCGCCGCAGATGGTGTCTGCGACCGTCTCGCTCTTGCCGGACTGACGCGACCACAGGGCTGTGATCTTGGCGGAGTCCTCCGTGATGAGGCTCTCCAGGATGCGACGCGCGAGGGGGAGCTGGTAGGGGCGCAGCGGGTGCCCGGACAGCTCGTCGATGACGAGGATGACCTTGTCGATGATGTACTCGACGAGTGCCTGGTCGCTCGCGCTCTTCGCGGCCGGCTCAGACTCCTCGGGCACGCCCAGGGTCAGCTCGTGGTCGGTGGCGTCGAGCGGTGTGGTCCCCATGCCGGCGAAGCTAAATCGCCGCAAATATGGACAGATAATGTGCTAACGGTGTGTGATCTCCATTACTTGGCTCCTGTACTTGCGGCCTAACGCCAAGTAACTTCGTACGGTGCGGACATGACCACCACGGACTTCTTCGACCTGGGCTCCCTCAACGCGGACCGGCTCGCCGAGCGCACCATCGACCAGATAGCCGACGCCTACCGCGAGTTGAAGGCGCTCAAGAGCCAGGAGACCGCGGACCGCTACCGCAGAGAGATCGAGTTCTTCCTGGCTTTCATGCGCCGGTTCGGCGCCGACCCTGCGCACCCGACGCAGCCCCACGTCAGCCGGTACCTCGCCTACCTGGCCAGCGAACAGCACCCCGAGCACCCCGGCGCATGCTGGCACGAGTGCAAGTACCTCCCCTACACGCCGGCCTCCCGTCAGCATCGCGTCGACGTGCTCCGCGACTTCTATGACTACGCCATCGCGAACGGCTGCCGCCTGCCGGCCAACCCGTGCACCGGCCTGATCATTCACGTCCCCAAGCGCGACGAGATTGATCACCTGACCGAGTGGGAGGCCCTCGATCTCTGGACCGAGGCACGGGCCAAGTCACTGCGCCACGCCGTGGTGGTCGGCCTGGGGCTTGGCTGCGGGCAGCGCAAGTCGGAAAGCATCCTCAGCAGGGCCGAGAACCTGGGGGAGAACAGCTTCGGCCCCACTCTGCGTTTCTGGCGGGTCAAGGGCCGTTACTGGCAGACGATCAACCTTCCGCTCCCCGTACACGAGGCGATCACGACCCTGCTCGCCGGGCGAACTGAGGGCCCAATTCTGCTCACCGGCCACCGCCCCTCCGCAAAGCTGGGCAAGGGGCTCACACCCCAGGGCATGGACCACATCATCAAGGAAATCCGCGAGTGCACCGGCGTCCGGCCCGACGACCTCTACCACCACCTGATGCGCAAGACCTCGATCACCTTCGCGCGCACCATCAACGGATTGCCTCTGGAAAAGACCATGACTTTCTACGGGCACCAGAATCTTCGGGACCACCATCGATACGACGCCTTCGCTCATGACACCTTCGTCCGGGAAATCCGCAACCCGGCGCAGGAGCGCGGGTTCTGGCGCCTGGGCGCCTGACGAATACCCGCAAAAAACCCTCCGTGCCTACGGTCGGATCACGGCCTGACAGGAGGGGTCCGAATGCCTCTGCACGGATTCAGCGATGATGAAATCCGCGAATACATCCTCACCAGCCGCGAGCACCTCGGCCCCCGCAAGTTTGCCGCGCTCGTGCGCGCCTTCCACCTGGGCGACGACCAGGCCCTGCTCACCCAGCGGCCCACGAACACCAGCAACCCGCCCCGGCCGCGGACCATAGCCGCCGGCTACGACTACAAAAGCAAGACGATGTTCGTGCGCTTCCGCGGGAAGCGCGTCGCCGAGGGGCTCTACACGGACGGCGTTGGCTACGAGTACTACAACGTGAGCCGTCGGGAGTGGGACCGCTTCCGGCGGGCCCCCAGTCCCGGCCGCATGATCAACAGCCATTTCAACAACAAGCCCTACAGCCCCTCGGCCTGGTGACGCCCGTGCTCATCACCACCACCCGCTGCCAGCGCGACTGGCCCCGCCGCTACCGCACCTACCACCAGGAGACCGAGCCGCCCTACCGCAGAGCGGACCCGGCCACCGTTTACCGCATCGGCACCCGCGGCATAGTCATCGGCCATTGGACCTCCAAGGCCGATGACGAGGACCAGGCACTCACAGACGCCTTGGGCGGCCGTACAGCAGCCGTGCTCAGCAGCGAGGGCCACCTGCTGCCCGCCTACCGCCGGGAGAAGTGAAGTAGAAGATGTTCGCTCGACAGAACTCCGCCCCGCGGTACCTGGCAGACGCCCGCCGGCGGATCTCGCAGATGAGCCCAGACGCTGCCCGCGAATACAGCGTCAGCGTCTGGGCCTACGGCATGCGCGTCGCCGAGAATCCCGCCGAGCACCTCGACGACGACCTCGGAGAGTGGGACATGGCCCTCGCCACCCTCCAGGCCATACGCGAGCGGATGGCTGCTGTCTAGAGCGACAGCACCACGATGGTGGCGCCCTTCGTCACGAGGTGCCCCACCGGGAGGCTCGTGCTCGCCGCACTGGCCGGGTAGACCGTCATTGCGGGCACCGCGGTACGGTCGGCATTCCAGGCGTCGATGTGGCTGGCCAGGTCACCCGCCAGGGCTTCACCGTCCGGGCCGTAGCCTGCCGCACCCAGCCGCCAGGGCTGATCCGGATCGGCGTCCTCCCGGTGGAGGATCAGATAGGCGAGTGACCCGCCGGCCACCAGGGCAGGGCTGCGCACGGGGATCGCCGGCCGCCGCACTCCTGCGTCCAGGGCCTGGCTGGTGACCTCCAGACGGCACACCCGGTCGTCGCCCACCGTGGCGCGCAGCCAGATCCCGTCGAAGGGGACTTGGCCGCCCACCCGGGCCTGCGACCACACCTCGACGTACGGCCCGGAGAACGCGTCGGTCAGCAGGCGGCCGGCCACGGCCTGGTCCTGGTCGAAGTGGAGACGGATCGTGCCATCGGCGAGTTCCGTCGTGCGCTCGCCGTCCTGGCCGATGACGGGCACGAAGCCGCACAGCTCCATACCGTCGGATACGAGAGTGTCCCCGCGGCGAGTGAGCGCCACGGACCGGGTCTGGCCGCGCCAGCGCAGCGGCAGCACCAGCCGGCCGCCGTCGGCGAGCTGCGCCCACCAGGCGTGGGGGATGTCCCAGAGCCCCACGGTGGCGATCACCCGGTCGTACGGAGCGTGCTCGGGGGCACCCTTCAGGCCGTCGCGTTCGATCACGGTCACGTGGTCGTAGCCGGTAGCGTTGAGGGCCTTGCGGGCGTGGAGGGCGACATCGGGGTCGATGTCCACCGTGGTGACCTGACCGTCCGGGCCGACCACCTCGGCGAGGAGCGCCGCGTTGTAGCCGGTTCCGGCGCCGATCTCCAGGACTCGGTCACCGGGTTGTGCGTCGAGCTGGGCGAGCATCATGGCCACGATGGAAGGCACGGAGGCGAGCGAGAGCGGCAGCGGGCCGGCCGGGTTGTCCTTGATGCTCACCGCTTCGTCGGTGTACGCCTTCGTCGGGTCGAGGCCCGGGAGATGCTGATCTCGCGCGACGGTACGCATGGCCCGCTCGACAGAGGGCGGCAGAGCCCGGCCCGCCGTGATCTGGTCCACGAGATGGTTGCGCCGCTCGTCGAGTGTGGGTGTGTCGGTCACAGAGTCCCTTTCATTTCAAGAGGAGGCATGTCTCCCACCCTGATGCAACGGGGCGGGAGGGGTTGAGGGTGTGGATGGCCAGACGTACTCCGTCGGAGCCCGTGAGCAGCCCGGCACCCTGGGGCAGTCCGGTTATCGCCACGTGGCTACCAACCTTGGCCCGAAGGCTCGGCAAAAGTCGGCGCAGAGAACTGTCGGCATCGGTGTCGGCGGCAGCCCGGTCCGCCGTGAGCCAGACCCCGGCCCAGCCGTGGCACACGCTTGTGTCGCTGATGCGCGCGAGTTGCCCGGGATCGCGCAGGCAGGCGGTCAGGAGTTCTTCGGCCCGGATGCGGCTGGGCTCACGGCCGCACGCGAGCGCGGCCAGTTGCAGGGCGCGGGCGATGCCGGGTGTGCCGTAGCACCATGAGGGCCTGCCTGGGCGGAATCGCTTCGACGGGCCGCGGCGCCACTCGTCCGGGGCCATTGTCTCCGGCCACGGGGAACCCCCGCCCGGCCTGGGCTGGGCCCACTGCGTCAGCAGGTGGCACGCCCCTTCCAGGGCCTCGACCTGACCACGGACGGTGTGACCGGCCCGGCGGGCGAGCGCGAGGAGAGCGACGGGTCCGGCGACTCCGTGAGCAATCCCCCAATTCGCGTGCCCCTGGGGCCATTTGGGGTCCGGCTGGCCGGACGGTCCGTCCGACGTCCACCACCCCGGCAGCCGTCTGCCCTTGACGGTCACCGGCTCCTGGAGAAGACGGACCAGGTAACGCAGGACGCCGTACAGGGACTCTGGGGCTGTACCGGAGTGCAGGAGGGAGGCACCCAGTCCGGTCAGGCCGCTGATCAAGTCGAACTCGCGCGTGCGGGCCGGCAGGCCGCTGTCCATACGCCTGCTGGCTGTCGCCAGCCGCTGTCGCACCAGCTTGTCCAGAGCCGCGTCAAGGTGAACGAGCGCGGACCGGTACGCCGGGTGCCCGGCGGTGCGTAGAGCGAAGGCGACTGCCGGAGCACCGAAGTACAGGCCGGCGCTGTCACGGTGCCCCGTAGGCGCCTGGGCGGTCATTGCGCGTGCCGCACGATGCGCGGCATCCCATCGGCCGCTGTCCTGAGCGAGTACACCCTGGTACAGGACGGACCCCGGCAGACCACGCCCCAGGTCGTGCAGGTTGTCAGCCATCGGCCGCCCTCCGCGCCAGCAACGACCGGCACGCCTGACGGGCCGCATGCCGGGACACGGCCTCGGACTCCCGGTCCGGACCCGCCATCCGGACGT
The DNA here is from genome assembly GCF_055598485.1 of Streptomyces sp. NPDC107521. NCBI lineage: Bacteria > Bacillati > Actinomycetota > Actinomycetes > Kitasatosporales > Streptomycetaceae > Streptomyces > Streptomyces sp. NPDC107521. The sequence continues at coordinate 136,302 of NZ_JBVKAT010000008.1, read as the reverse complement.
GATGCATGTGCAGCAGCGACTCCAGCACCGGGCCGGGCGGGCGGGTACCGAGCCGGTCACGGTACTCGGCCAGCGCATTGTGCCGTCGCTCATGGGCGGCACGGACCCCGTCCGGCCACTGGGGACCGGGCAGCCCGGCGCGTACCTCGTCCAGGACCGCCCGTGTGACCGCCGGCAGGCTGACCACACCGGCGGAAGTGGTGGCCAGCCATCGCATCCCTCCCTCGGTTCCCAGTAGGCCGCAGGCGATGCCGATCATGCCAAGCGCGCACAGCACGTGGCGGTCCGGCTGGGGGAAAGCGACCAGCAACTCGCGGACCATATCGCTGTCTGCGACGAACACGGACTCGGCGCAGACAAGGGTCTGCCCGATGCCGTAGCGGCCGAACTCGGGCCGGTAGGCGTCAACCACCAGCCGGGAGACAAGCGCCTGGTCCTGGAGCTGCTCGGTCCAGTCGGCCAGGGCCTGTGTCACGGCGGTGCAAGCGGCGGCGTCGGTGGCGGCGATCCGGAGCCTGAGATGGTCGTCCTCCTGGGAGGTGCGGTAGCGCACGAACCAGCACTCCTTCCCGTCAAGTGCGTCAAGCAGCTCGGGGAGGCGACGAGAAAGGATCTGGTCCATCACCGTGGGATGGCTGAAGAGCTTGCCCTGCACCCACCGCTGGAAGCGGGCGCCCGGGGGCGCCAGCAGCCGGTTCAGAACCACGGGAGCGGCAGCAAGGTCAGGGTGTGGGAGCGGCGGACGGGCTGACGTCATCGGCACAGTGATCTCGTGGGCATGCCCGATCCAGCCGAGATCCTGGTCGTCAGGACTCTCCACCAACTCGGCGACTCCGTGACGACGAAGGTGAGCATGCAGCAGCCGCGCGTGGATCGGGAGGGCGAGGTCCAGACGCAAATAGCGGTCGCCCGAGAACAGCTCCAGGCGCTGAGCCTGAGCACACCCCCACTCCGCAGCCCAAGCGGAGAGTGCCTCATGCCAGCCGGCCTGGAAGCCTCCGGCGGGCAGATCCTCGGAAGTCAGCCTCCACCGCGCGGGTGAGAGAACTGATTTGCGGTACCGGACCCTCGGCAAACACGGCATCTCAGCCGCCAGCGGACCCCAGTCGAACTGGGTCCACGCTCCAGCGAAGCCCCGAGCGAGCAGCGCGACGAAGCGGGCAATGGGTGGGGCCTGCTTCTCCAGTGCCAAGGGGTGAAGCACGACAGGCTCAACCACCTGGCGACGCGAGAGGCTCACCAGGTGCATGGCCCTGCCGGTGGAGACCACAGCCAGGTCATCGAGCGCAATCACCGATGCGGTGTGCTCGCGGTGCTCGCCGACGGGGATCACGTACGGGAGGAAATCCGGGATGCGTGCGATTGCCTCCGCGTGCGGGTGAGGCGGGGTGAAGGAAAGCTGCGCTGCAAGCGCCCCGTCGACCAGGGTCGGCAGCTCGCGGTAGACCGCACCAATACGGTCGTCGTCGAGTGCAGCCGCGAAACGGCCGGAGAACGTGCCTGTGCTCCAGGCGGGGCGGACGGACAGACTGAAGTCACCGGCGTCGACGGCCGCGGCCGTTGGCGCATGCACCCGCACGGCCATCTCCATGTGCGGCACAACGGGCACCTCGTCGATATCGGCGGTGCACAGCCTGTCGATGTCGGAGTCCTTCAAATGGATTTCCCGCGCCCCGCGGCGCGCCGCCCGCCATGCCATGCGCATCAGCAGTTCGTCGCGAGGGAGTATCCGCAGGCGAGGTTCGGCGCATCCGGACATAGGGAAGCCAGGAGGCAGGCCGGCTCCGGCCGCCAGGTCAGCGGCCTCGCGGACCGGCACGAGACTGCCAGCCCCGTAACGCTCCCAGAAGACCTCGTGATAGGTCGACCACGCTGGCTGTCCCTGCAAGGTCCGGGACAGACGGAGCAGGGCCTCGCCAGCGCGCTCAGCCTCCTCCAGCACGTGGTCCGGCAGGCGTACCTCGGCGTCCAGCCGGAGATCGACACTGAGTCGCGTCCGGCCCTGATCGCAGATGCGGGTCATCTGTTCCGCGGCCGTCTGCCGCAGCTCCCGCTTTCTCGCAGCAGACGAACTGATCTGGTTGTGCATCTCCAGCGCACCGTGGACACCGGTGAGTTCGCGGACTAGATCCGCGGTGGGTGGAGCAAGAAGCGCCGACACGGGCGTTAGCGTGCGCAGCATGTGGCCGAGCGGATCGGGGTCCGTCATGGGCGCGGCCAGGCTGCTCGTCAGCACGCCGGCTTCCAGTGCATCGACGACCAGGCGGATGGCCTGGCCTTCCTGACCGCCCAGTGCGGTGAGGTGATCGAGCAGCTCGCGGCCGGTGATCTGGTCGGCGGCGAGGTCCAGCAGAGCGGCCATGGGGCGCCGGACGCGGATGCTGGCGATACGTCCCCCGGACAGAGGGCGGTCGACGACGTCGCCGTGCCGCACGGCCAGGTCGTCCACGCGGACGGACAGGTGAGGCAGTACGTCGGGCCGGGCGGTGAGATCACGGCGCACGTGGTCCAGCCATAAAGTGTCGGGCCGGGCCAGTGGCGAATGGGCTGACCCGATGGTGCCGGTACACGGGCCGTGGTCAGCCACGGCGACGCCGGCGAAAAGACCGAAAGGCGTCGGCCGGCCGGCTGCCCGCAGGAAATACCGGGCGGTTGCGCCCACCATTTTGGCGAGCTGCTTGGGGCTCACGTCCTCGCCCAGCAGACACCGGTCGACAGCCTGAGCGAGCCGGGGGGTGGCACCCCGAGTCGCGTCCGAGAAGTCGGCGAGGGACCACACCTCCTCCAGCCAGCGGATGCAGTCTGCTGGGTCGTCCACCACGGGCCAACGGACGGTCTGTGCATGCAGCGGCAGTACGGCGGCCCGCACCAGGAGCACGCTCCCGCGCCGCAAGAGTTTGGCTGGCATCATTCATTCCCCTTCTGCTACGCCCGTGCGGGGCGGGAGAACCGCCCCGCACGGACCTCAGCGCTGTTCCGGCGTCAGCTCGCGCATGCCGAGGCGCAGGTGCTGCCGCACCCGTCGCCGCTCCCGCAGTCGGCGGGCACGGGCGTGGGCGCGTCGGTGACGGTGACGTCGAGCTGCCAGTCGTCGGTGGTCAGGCCGGCATCGGCCGGGGCGGTGGTCATCTGCGGGGTCAAGGCGTACCTCCGTAGGGTCGTCTCTGCGGGAAAGGAGTTATTCCCCGCAGAGAAAATAGAGCTTCCGGTCCCGCGAGAGGAAGGGGGAAATGGGCCGAGCCGGAAAGTGGCATATGCGGAATTCGGCGAGAATTTGCGGGCATGCCAAAATTCCGGAAGAGCTTAAATATCTTCCGGAATTACCTGGTGCAGCAGTGGGCGCCTGAGCTGGTGAAGACCTGGAGATGGCCGCACCAGTTCAGGCGCCTGTGCTTTAAAGTTCGCTCTCCGCGTCACCCCCTCTCTGGATGGGTATTGTCAGCCGCCACGACGAGGGGGGAGACATGAAATTCCCGTCGATGGCGGAGTCCGGGGCGTGGTCCTGGCCCTCTGCACGGCAGGGGCACCACGAAGAGCACCGCGCCCGACGTCCGGCGCACATCATCACGGCCGCCGTGCCGACCCAGATCGCCGTAACCACCGCGATGACGGCGCATACCCCCACGCAGCCGGCTCTCACGTCAAACCTCCTTGGTGGGGGCCCGGCCGCCGGTCACGCCCGCCCTGGCAGGGAGGGTTCCCCGTCGGCCAGGCCCCGGTCACAGTGCCTCCAGGGCCCGGCGTAGCTGAAGCAATTCGAGCCGAGAGGGATTTATCAGAGTCGAGTTGGCCTCCCGGAGCAGCCGGGCCTTCTCCGCTTCCGCAGCGTCCTCGGCCCGCCTCTGCTCCGCGAGGTTCGAGACCAGGGTCTCGAACTGAGTGATCGCTTCCTGGAAGAGAGCCGGCGTCGTCCGTACCTCAACGGATGTCTCGGTGCCGGCGTCGTGCCACCCCCGTACGACCAGACGCAGCGGGCAGTCGGGGTACGGGTCGCCTGACAACTCGCGATCGGACAGGAGGGATAACGCGAACTCAGGCGCAGGCACTGGACTCGCGTCCGAAAGTGGGTGTGAATGGGGCGATGTGGACCTTTGCGATTTTCCCCCCGGGGACGCGGGACCAGTAGATGCCCTCCGTCAGTTCGGCCACGAGAGCGAGGCCGCGGCCGGACTCGTCGTCCTCACCCGCGACCCTTGCCTCCGGGAGCGCGGTCGAGGCGTCCTCGACCTCAATCACGCCCTCGGGCCACACCGCGACCTCGAACGTGTCTCCGCCGGCATGGATAACCGCGTTGGCCGCCAGTTCGCCGACCACCAGGGCGACGATCTCGGCCTGCTCGTCGGAGCCGCCAAGCCGGGTGAACTCAGTGACCGCAAACTCGCGGGCAAGCGGAACCCACCGCACCTCGGCTGGGAACGCTGACCTCACGGGATAGCCCTCTCGGAGCATGAACGGCTCTGAGCGCATCGGACCTCCACTCGGACACGCGGCCGACAGGCAGCCACGCCAGACGGATACGCACCGCCACGGCCCTCACTCGGTGCGCTTCCCAGAGTGTGGTGCGTACGTAACTGCGTACGCAACCCCGAAGCCGGAATACACCTCGGACATGCCACGATCGGGTGGCTACGCGCTACGCTGCGCAGGGAAGACAGCCAACGGAGGGAGCGCGCATGGCGGTCAGCACGGCTGCTATTGCGGCACGTCAGCGCTTCGGGCATGAACTGAAGAGCGTCCGCGAGAACACCCTGCGCGACGGCCGGCGAGTCAAGCAGGTCGACGTGGCCAAGGCGATGGGCCGAACCACCTACCACCGCTACTCGCAGATAGAGCGGGGAACTTCGTGGCCCAAGGACGACGAGTGGCGGATCATCTGCAAGTTCCTGGGCATGGACGCGGTCACACGGGCGACGCTCTCGACGATGCGCTCAGAAGGCATGTCGATCACCAGCGCGTGGTGGACAGAGTACGAGGAGGACTTCCCGGAAAGCCTCATCGAGTTCGTCGCGTACGAGGACGCCGCGGAACGCATCACCACGTGCGCTGTCAACGTTCTGCCGGCCCTGCTCCAGACGGAGAACTACGCACGGTCGATCACTACCGGCGTAGCTGGTTCGGTCCTGCCACCCGATACCGTTGAGCGTTCGGTTGCGCTGCGGCGAGGACGCCGACGCATCCTGGACAGACCCGATCCGACCCCCGTCGAGTTCATCTTCAGCGAGGCCGCGCTGCGCCAGCAGATCGGCGGCCGAGAGGTGACGGCCGCCCAGCTTGAATCCCTGCTCGACGACGTCGTATCCCGGCCCGTGACAATCCGAGTGATCGGCTTCAACAAGCCCGCAACGGCGATGTACATGGGACACCTCTTGGATTTCCCCGGAGAGGAAGAGCAGTCGATCTCCGTGATCGATTCCCAGACGGGGATGCTGTTCCAGACGCGCCCGAAGGAGGTCCGCGAGACCAGGTACTACATCGAGGCCATGCGGAAGCAGGCCGCATCCCCGCAAAAATCCGTGGAAATGATCAAGTCGGCATTTAAGGAACTCTCCCGTGCGTGAATCGAAGCGTGTACCGAACAAGCTCAACGCCCAGATCATCCCCGAGGATGTCTGGTTCAAGGCGTCCTACTCCGGCGGCGGCAGCGGAAGTGACTGCGTTGAGGTTGCCCCCCTGGCGGGCGGCGCTGCGCTCCGTGACTCGAAGAACCGTGACGGCGGCGTGCTCCGCGTCACCACCAGTTCCATGGACGCCTTCGTGGCGTATCTGAAGAGCTGACGCAGCTCCTGGCGAAGGCCCCCGACCCTGGCACGGGGCGGGGGCCTTCGTCATGACCGCTACCGGGACTTCGCCTTCCCTGCGGCCGTCTGCCCACTCCTTCGCTCAGGGCTCAGTACGTGGGTGCCATGAAGATCGACGACCGGCCGTGACCCATGGCCGGCGCTCCGGTGGGCGCAGCGCCGAGGCCGAGCTGGGGGCGGGTGGGGCGTCCGCGGACCGGGCTCGTGCCCGGCTGGGCGCTCAACCGGGGAAGGGCCGCGGTGAGGGACGGTGTGCCGCCATGGTCCGGCAGTTCCGAGGGCCAGCCGGCCGCGAGGCTGCTCCTGGGCCCTCCGGTGGGAGTGCCGGGGACCGTCGGCCACGACGGGTTCGGACGTTGCACGAGGGGCACGGCGATCACCTCGACATCGGACGGGACCACACGACTGTGCCTGCCCCGAATTCGGGGCAGGTAATGTCAGGGCTTGCCGAATTCGGGCCTGGCGTAGGTGAGCTTCGGGAGCTGCTGGACGAGCGACTGGATGCGCTTTCGCTTCACCCGGGCCGTGTGCTGGTCCCAGGGGTAGTCCTCGACGACCGGGACGGTAGAGAAGAGCCATTTTTCGTCGGGATGGACGGGCCAGCTCAGTTGGCCCGTGGGGCACTCGACGTACAGCACCGGCCAGCCCGGTGGGTCGGCGTAGCTGAGTGCGCCGCCGAAGAGCGCGACCACCACGGCCAGGAGGTGGGCGTGCTCCGTGTAGATGTCGATCTCCGCATTTCCGGAGCCGTCTGCCATCTGAATGTCCTTTCGGAACGGGTCAGATCAGACGTCATCTTGTTTCGTATGAGCTTGTGGTCCGGCACGACACGGACCGGCTTTCGAGTGAAATGGAAAGAGACCGGATGATTTCTCGGCTGCTCACTCAAACGGCCGACACATGCTGCCGGCCGGGGGAGACCAAGGCCGCGGCGACCGCGGGCGTCGGCGGAAAGGCAAGACCCCCTGCTGATGAGGAACAGGCATCAGCAGGGGGTCAGTCACTGCGGTCTCAGGTCCATCCCGCACCGTCCTACCCGTAGCGAGTCAGGCCGTCATGGCGGGGACTTCCCGTCGTCCGTCGCCCGGTGAAACCCCACGCGCGGCGCGGTGTTACGCCTTCTCGCAGGGGCCACTCGAATGGCCGAAGCGGAGTCGGTATCTGTCCAGCATCTCCAGTACGGGAGTCGTCCCGTACAGCAGTGGGGCCTCGGGAGCACACTCCGCTTGGTAGGCCAGCCAGAGCATGCCGACCACATCTCTGGCCGCCCTGCGCAGCCGAAGCCGCGGAAGCACCGTCAGGCCCCTGCCCAGCCGCCTGTAACGGTCCCTGCGGGCGAACTCCGCGCACAGGGAGGGGTTGACGCGGCGGAGCAGGTCGACGTCCACCCACGAGTCCGTCCAGTGCACGCCGTAGACCAGCGGAAGCCAGACGGCATCCATGAGGAAGAACGCGAAATTTCCCACTGCTCTGGCCATGTACTGCGCGTCGCTCCGCTCCAGCAGACGCCGGCTCCTTCTGCTCTTGAGGTCGGCATCCTGAACATAGAACGTTATATAGGCAATTGCCCATAGGCGTGGGTCGTCCAGGGCTTCCGGGTCCGCAGTTTGCGGCATGTCAGCGATTGGCCTTCCGGCAGGATTCACGTGTCTGAGCCGCAGCAGGGCTGGCTGGCTATGTGTGGAGAAAGGGGCGGTATCCCTCGGGGCGCAGTTCCACCTCGTAGTGACCGTCTACGGTGGGCGCGAACACGATGCTGCACGGGAACGGGACCGTGCCCACGAGGGCGAGGGCACGGTCCTCGACTTCTTCCGCCCAGTCCCGCATTTCCATCGGCAGGCGCCAGGTGCCCTGGGAACATTCCATCCACGCGAGCCGCTCCGGGGGCTCTGTGTAGATGTGTTCGACCCACAGCGTCACGGGGCGCACAACCGCGAAGACCTGCATCCCGCGAACCTTGTTGAGGTACTGCGTCCTCAGCGTCCCGGTCAGTTGTAGCTGTGCCACGACTTCTCCCTACCCGGTCTGCGCGCAGGCCAGTACCCGGACCGCCAAGCCGTCTGCCTGCCGGGAGAAGGCGGCGGTCAGCGGCAGAGGCAGCAGCCCGCGGCGAATATCCGCGTCCACGGTGCGGGCCCAGGTGTGCAGGCCCTGGGGCAGGACGTAGCGGCACCTGTTGGCGAGGGTCAGCGTCCAGTGCCCGAAGCCGCCGTCCCATTCCAGGGCATGCACTGTGAGCACTAGGCCCATGTCCCCGGGGTGGACGGCTGGCACGACCAGGCGGCGGGGGAGCGGGGACCGCTCGTGCAGGTCACACGTCGACATGGACCTGACCCGACTGGAACACGGCGCATGCCCTGGGATGGGCGGCCCGCGCCTCCGCTTCGGAGGAGCACGTCCATAGCCGCCGCACGAAGCGGCGCTCGGGCGCTTCGGTGTAGAGCGCCGAGGGGTAGAGCTGCGGCAGGTGCCCATCCGGTACGGGCCAGCGGGAGGCGACGTCATCGAAGACCCGGAAGAGGGTCCGCACGACGGCCCTCTGCCCTGACGGCAGTCTGATCGGCGTCCAGAGCAGCGTGGAGCGGTCCAAGTCCTCCATCAGCTCGACGGCCTGGCGAATGGTGATTGGCTCGCCCGACAGGCCGAAGGCGACGGGGGCGCCGCCCGGTCCGAGAGGGACGTGCATGTCTGGCTCCGTTTCGAGTAGGGCCTGGCTCAGCACATTGCGTCCTTTCCTGGAAGACGACGGTCCGGCGCAACCAGGGGGTAGAGGCGCTGGGGGAAGGCGCCGTGTCTGGTTGCGCCGGACCATTCCGGGGCGCGTGCCAGGCGGGGGCCTGGCGAATGGGGGATCAGTCAGGACCCCGCCCCGTGGGCACGCACAGACATCAACCCATACTCCGTGCGGTAGTCACGCAGTTTCCGGGTTATTTCTTGGCCCACCACTCGAATGGGTGACGCGCTACCGTCCGTGCGTGTGCCGGAGGGTGGCGAAGTCCAAGATGACCGATATGAGCGTCCGAATGTTGGGATTTTCAGGGGAAACGATAACGCTCGGTTATCTCTGCGCGGGAGTATCACCGCACTTCCACCCCCCCTTCACTTCATCGGCAGAGGAGCCGGTGCCCGGCAACTCGGGCAGCTCCAGGCCCACTGCGCACCCCGAGTCGCTTCCTGCGAACTCCCACCAGCAGACGGCCGCGTATGCGCCCACCTCGCCGACCGTCCGCACAGCCTCCCTGGTCGCCGCGCCCGGCTACTCCGCTACCGCTGTTCTGCGGAGAGCGGACCTGTGTACGCAAGTGCGTACGCACTATGCCCAGATGGCATATGCCCGCACAGCGCTTCCTGCACGCCGTGGCGAGCCACTATAAAGACCAGACCCCCAAATGGGTTAACTCTGTTTGCATAAACCGAAACTAGCTCCGTAGCTTCCTCCACATGACGACGCGACTCAGCCAGGTCGTCGCAGTGGAAAAGCCCATCAAGACCGAGGCGTACGGTGCCCTCAGCGCTGCACACCATCAGGTCCAGAAGCCCCCGCTGCTCGCTGGCATCACCCGCACCTACCGGCCGCGCGACGACGAGGGGGAGACGCTCCCCGCAGAAGCCACCCGAGTCCAGCTCCGAGCCATCGATGCCATCCGCGAGGTCATGCAGCACCTGACCCGCTTCTACAACGTCAGCGCCACACGCGACTGGGCCAACACCACCGCGCGGGCAGACGTCAAAGTCGCCGGCCAGATGCTCATTCCCGAAGTTCCCATTCCCTACCTGCTCTTCCTCGAAAAGCAGCTCCAGGCCCTGCAAACCTTCATCGAAAAACTCCCTGTCCTCGACCCGGCCGAGGAATGGGTCTGGGACCAGGACAAAGGGATCTACAGGACACCCCCCTATGAAACTCAGCGCTCCAAAAAGGCGCCACGCAACCACGTCCTGGCCGAAGCTACCCCACAGCACAAGGCCCAGGTCGAAATTATCTACGAGGACATCCCCGTAGGCACCTGGACCACCGTGAAGTACTCCGGCGCCTTGCCGGCCGGCCACGTCAAGGCCATGATGGAGCGCCTCCGGGTCCTCCGTGACGCGGTCAAGTCCGCCCGGGAAGAAGCCAATTCGACTGAGATCCCCCAGATCCACGTCGCTGCCCCCCTCCTCGACTACCTCTTCGCCAACGTCACCCCGCCGGCCAACGAACGACACGCGGCAGCGTGACCCCCAAACCCCCGCCGCTGGCGTGCGGCGGGTGCTCAAGGAGCGCAATCTAAAGCTCAGGACTGAAATTCAGTACGAAGCGGACTCCGGTGGCGGTTCGAATCCTCCCCGGGGCACCACAAGCCCCGGTAGCCCAATGTAGAGGCAGGGTCCGCCGACAACCTGAAACTCTCGCTCCTAAGCTGATGGCACGCCACCAAGCGCCGGATCGAATGGCCCGAGCCCAATCCCCGAAGTGCCGGTTCAAGTCCGGCCCGTGCAGCTTCGATGCGCGGTGGTCCAATGGCAGGACGCGGAGACCTAAATACGACTCGGAGTCTTAAAAGTGCCGGCGTCCGCTGATGGGTGGATTCCTACACAGGACTCGACTTCAAATCGAGAACCCTCCCAGGGGGCCGGGACAGGCTACGTCCCGGCCCCCGCCAGCCTTTCCAGGAGGCCAAATGACGACGCGATACGCAGACCGCTGGGCCGAATGCTGGCCCCACGCCGTCACCTTGGTCCGCCACGTCGAAGTGCTTGCCGACCGCGGAGCCTGGCGTGCGGAGGCCCTCGACAAACGCATCCGAACCGAAGAGGCCCTCCTACGCCACCGGGCCGACGACGCTGGCCGATGCCCCACCTGCCGCCAGCCGGCCCCTTGCCTCACCGCCCATGCCCTCACCGGCCGCACCATCTGGGCACGCGTAGCCCAGGCCGAGCCCCGAACCAGACCCCTCACCCCAACGACATCACAGCCGCCGTCGCCGAGCTGCTCTCGGTGCACGCCCCCGTGTGAGCGAGCTTGCCTAGGTGCACCGAACGGCCCGGCGTTGAGTTGGGCCGTTCGGTATCCCGGTCTCCGAACTCGTCAGCCCGCGGGCAGCCCGCACAGAGAGCCGGCAATACCCGGCCACGCTGGTAGCGGATCAGCCTCACGACGCAGGGCCTCGGTCAGCTTCCGTCGTGACAGGAGAACCTCCAGCCCATGGTGATCGCTGACACCGGTCATGTCGATGCGATTCACTTCCACCACGGCCTGAACCGTCCACGGGTCCACGTACCCCCGGTCAATCCGCTGCCCTCCCCCCTGACCGTGCGCTGCATGGCCAGCCGTCGGCCCGAGGGCATCGACCTGACCGAGTTGGTGCGCGGCATACCTCGCCGGGTCCCAAAGCCCGCAGTCCAGCAGCAGCTCGTCGACCGCCGTGCAGCTCGTCCACGATCCGTCGGGCTGCTTCCGAGCCCGGTGCCGGCGGTGCACCAGATCAGTGATCTCCGGGGAAGACCAGTCGATCACACGCACCGTCTCGCCGACCGGAAGCGGATACTCGTTGCAGTCGCCGAAGCCCCAGAAAGCCGCCCACTTCCGGCGCACGTCGCCACCGTGCTTGGCCTGCACCTTGTCCACGAGCGCGGACAGCTCTTCTACCTCGTGTGCCCGGCCGGTTGGAGCACAGAAGCTGTTGTGCCAGGACACCGTGATGATCGGCGTCGGCGGTGCGTCAGGCGCCCTCAGCCGCAGCGTCAGGATGGTCGGCGGAGTGCGCCACACCCTGGGATGCTCTTGCCGGGAGACAACCTCGAAGGCGGACTCCCGAACGAAGCAGCCGGTGGGATTCCTACCCTGCCCCAACGGTGCGCGGAATCCGCGCATCCCCAGGGCCGCTTCGGCAGCGTGAAGCCGCCGGCTTGCGGCGTTCCTTGCCGCGACCCAAGCGTCGAATTCGTCCGGGCCCGCACCGTCGTCCACCGGCCGCACCTGCGAGTACGTCATTTCTGCGCGCCCGAGCCAGTCGAAGCGGCGTGGCGCCAGAATCTCCTCGTGAGCTGCCCGCCACCGCTCCGGCAGCACGCCCGGCTCCTCCTCGGGACCCCCATCGTGCTCCAAGTTCAGGAATCCCAGCCGCAGTAACTCGCGGTCGTGAGTCACCGCACCACCCCCATAGATCATCTGATGCGTACGCATCTGCGTACGCAGTGGCGTACGTAGAAGACCGTATGAGTCGCGAGGCCGTCAAGATGGGCTCCGCACGGAACGGCGTTCTGGCGGAGCCTGCTTCCAGCAGGCGACGCGACGCGAAAAATGCCGATCAGGAAGAGACATGAGCGACAAAGATCCAGACAGCGCCCACTACCGCGACCGTGACGGTCGGTCACTTGATCTGGAGAAATGGGCCAGCCTCTACGAAGACAGCGCCTACCGTCTCGTCGCCGAGACCCAGCACCAGGGCGTGCTCGTGCGCACGATGTGGGAGGGCCTCGTCAACGGTGCCGCCGGCGTCGGCTGCATGTTCTGCACCGGGGTTCGGCGAGGCATGCGGTGGCAGACCGTCTGGGAGGGGATGTATCCCTGCACGTCCGTTGAGGCCCAAGCCGCCCACGAGATCACCGTCGCCAGAATTCGGGAACAAGCCAACAAGCAGTAGCTACTGCGTACGCAGTTGCGTACGCAGTAGCCTGCCGTCATGACTCACCCTCACACATACCGCAGCCTCGACGAGCGGCTGAAGGAGCTGGGCAAGCTCTTCCGGGCCTCCCTCCCGCAGGAGAGCCCGGAAGAGCGGCAGCGGCAGGATCAAGTGCGCTACGAGCTGCTCGCAGCAGACTGGAAGGCCGAACTCGACGCGGCCAACGCCGTCGCGTGCTCCCTGTGCCTGACTCGGCGGCCCCGTGTCCGAGAAGACGAGCCCCTGTACTACCCGGCCGCGGAGTGCGTGCACGTCCGCGCCCCGTGGCACTACCACCGGGTCTTCCACAGCAAGAGGGTCGACGATCGCGAGAGGCGCCGACACTGCCGGCGTATCCGCAGGGGACGGCTGCCCCGGGCGCCGAAGGCGGGCGCCGTGTCGTCGTGAAGTCGAAAGACGATCTCGACGACACAGTTCAGCGCCCCACCGTTTTCTGACCGCGTATTTTGCTACGGTCAGGTTGAGGCTGGCTCCACGTGTGGAGCGAGACGGGCCAGCCTCACCCTCAAGAGCCGGCGGCTCTCGCACCCCGTCGAGGACCGCCGGCTCTTGGAGCGTTTCGGGCACCGCGTTCGGTTGCCATGCAGAAGTTCCCCATTTCCGGCCCCCGTTGCCACCGCCAGGCGCCTGTGAGGCCCGCGGCCGTCAGCCCCAGTGCGTTAGCCTGCTGCTGTCGGTCCCGCGCATGTTGCGGAAATGGTGTCCTACGGAGAACGCCGAGTGCCGCAGCGGGACCCACTCCTTGAGCGCGGAGCCGGCATACGGGCACCGCTGCTGCGGCTGACGGCACGGACACTGCCTCTGGAGGGAGGGCTGGTATGCGTATCAAGCACCAGGCCCCCGGGGTGCCCGTTTCGCCCGTTAATGGTGGGGGGGTCCTCTTTGCGGGGATTCGACCCCCGCGCCCTCTTAGTCCCGTATCCCAGGTATGCCGGATTAGAGCCCATTGCACGGCTTGCGCACCTTTAGCGCCAAAAGGCACACCATGCTGATTGTAGGGCCTACGCCCTCATATGCCCGAGCTTACTTGGCGTAAGATCCCTTACGCCAAGTAAGCATAGGCGCACGGTGACCAGTTGCGCGCACGGCGTGATGCTAGCGGCCCCCATCCCTCCGCTTTGCGGGGCGAATTTCAGCAAATACCGACATGTTGCATGTATGTCGCACCGGGGCAGCTTAGCCGCATAGGTGGGTAACCGTGAGGCACTGCCCTAGCGGGACACTTTGGCGTATAAGGTGCGGCCCTGGCATAAGCTATTTCTGGGGCAAGGGGGAGTTACATCCTCGTAATGCGGCACATCGTGCGTATGCCGCGAGCGTGAGCTAGCAGACAAGTCGAGGATGTCGCGCATACGCCTCATATGAGCATGAACACGGCACAAGCCGCATAGCGAGGCAAGCGTGTGCATCCTCTCCTTACTCCCATACGTAGTAACAGGGGTAGATACTCCAGAACCCCCGAATTTTCGCGTCCTGGCATTTTCTGGAGTGTGTCCGTCATGCCTTGATATGTGGGGGCGAGGCGCTGAGCGCCCGTCTGCCGTGCCGGACCCCGCGAGGGTACCGAGCGACCCTGGCGCCGAGGCAGGCCGCGAGCCGGGCGTACACGGGCGCGGACGGCCCCCGTACGGCCCAGGGGCCGGGCCGGATTGGCGCCATGAGAGCACGCCACCGGCCGTATGCGGGCCCGGGGGGTGGCGCCGGACGGACAGCCCCCCCCGGCGGGGGAGCGGCTCCAGGGGAGCGCACACGGCCGCGACTACTTTCCGTGAATTTCGCCGCATTCCCTCACTCTCCGTAGAGAATCCCGGCCCGCCGGGCGCGTGGTCGACGCCGACGGATGATTTCTGACGCTGCATCAGAAAATGACGTTTACGCAGGTCAGAGCCCCTTTTCGCCGCTGTTGCGACTGATTCGCAATAAGGCCGCGTTGGCGTCGTGATCATGAAATGTAAGGAGTCTATGGGCTTAATGATCTTACATTTAGGTAAAGGTAAGGCAAATAAATTCCCTCCCCATGAGCCTCTGACCTGCGGAAATGTGCCGACCCCAAGACCTCGCCCCCAAAAGGGGTACACAGAGCCTCGCTGTACCCGTAATCTCTTCCTTGTCACCGCAACGGAGACGCCCCCAAGGGGGGGTGCGGCGGGGGCGCGGAAGGGAGGTGATCCGAGCGGGGGAATTCCCCGCACGTGCTCTATGGCGCCCGTGTGTCTAGCGGGTGTGACGCCGGTTCTAACCCGGTTCCTGGCACCCATAGCGTTTATTTCCTCGCTATGCGTGACCGTGGCTAAATCCGCCCCTTGGGGCGTCATCTAAGCCTTTACGGTCTCGGTTGCCGATTTCCGTCCCATCGTTTCGTCCCTGCGCACGCCAGTGCACACATTCCCCATGCGGGGGCGATTCCTCCGGATGATCGTTTGGTCAGCCTTCTGTCAACGCTGTGAAGCGTGGGCATGGGGTCACCATTCGGTTAAGCCCTGGCAAGGGTTGGAAGTTGAGCGGCGCTTTCCTGACACGAGGGGTAGTTGTGTAGGGACGTGATGCCTCACCGGAAATCCCACCCGCGCGGTTCGCCGTGCTCATGAACTTTCGGGATTACGTGGCATTGCAACGGAATCTTGAGCTGTGCGCGGATACGTGCAACAGCAGAGAGACCGGTAACACGGGACGACAGAACCGAACCGCTAGCGCGTGCGTTAGTAGGCGGCTGGTTACGGTCTCGGCGAATATCGCCACACTTGTTGTGGAGTGATTGCCGTTGATCAATGCCCGTTGAACCATGGCGCCGAAACTAGCGGCATGGGTGAATGGTGGCCTGTCAAAGGGTGACCAGTGCCGGAAACTCTCCGAATTGGACCGCTACCGCGTAGGCGCCCCCCGTGGCTGGGGGAGTGTCACACGTGCTCGGATTCCCTTCCCCCGAAATATCAACCGTGGATGCGGGATATTGGGTGGATGCCATGGCTAACACGAACCCTAAAAGGAAATGGGGCGCGCGAATATTAGCTCTGAAACTCGGAATTCTCGGGTGATCTGACTAGGTGCGAGACCTAGCGCGCGTGCTGAACTAGCCAACGAATCACGCTCACGCACAAAGAAGGGGACGGTATGAGCGGCAGCTTCTACAGCGCATCAACGATTTCTTTCGGCCCCCCCGCCCCCCGGACGGATGGCGCGCCGGACACGCGTAGTCACAAAGCGAAATCGCACCGTGTCGACTACCGGGGAAAGATCAATCTTCGTGGTGAGCGTACGGGAGCGAAGGTAAACGCCCCGCACAAGCGGCACACGGGGAAGAACCCTCGCAAGCCCAAGGGGCACGTCCTGTCGGGCGCTCCAAAGGAACTGGGAAACTCCCCCACCTATACCCCCGGCTCGTTCGCTAGGGGCATGGGACACAGCGAAGACAGCGGATACAAATTCCTCGTACGCATTGACGCCGACTCGCCTACCTACGACCGACGTTCCATGACCGACATGCGCGCCGCTCGCGACTACGCGCTAAAAAAGCAGCGCTCCGTTAAGGGCATCGCGCGAGACACCTACGCCAACAAGGTTCGGGAACTCCGCCGGATCGTCCGCGCACTCGAAAAGGAGAACAAGGGATCATGAGTCGTTCCAGCACCCGCGCCCGTAACCGTGTTCGTAAGGCAGCCGCGCGCCGTAAGGACCTCGGGTTTCTCGACTACATGCGCGGGGCGGAATTCTCCGCCACGGGTGGGCATGCCGCACTCGGATCGCTCGCCACCACCAACTTGAAGCAGACGCGCAACAAAGTATCCGCCACGTTTGCGGCCCGACAGTCCCCAGCGGAACTGGCCCACACCCCGGCCCGCGACTCGGCCGTGATCCCCACACCGCGCACGGTGTGGGAGATCGCCCGGAACTGCGGCCCTACGCCGGAGCCGGTCAAGGCCCCGACGGCGGCCCCGGTGTCCATCCCGCCGGACGCGCGCCCGGCGACGGAGCCGACACCGGTCAAGGCTGACACGCTGCCCGCGCAGGTGCGCGAGCTGGCCAAGATCGCTAAGGCCAAGGGCGTGCTGTCGGGTGAGTGGGTATCGCTCGGCGGGGTCGAGCGGAACGGCAAGACCGACCACGTCTACGCGCGGCTGCGCGGCAACTCGGTCCGCTACGCGGTCCCCGCGTAACCCGCACACATCAGGGCGTCACTCCGGCCGAGAGATCGCGCCAGGGTGACGCCCTTTCCCGTCCCAGGAAGGGACACCGCAGCAACCAGCGGTCCGCGATCCCGTGGGCCGCTTTTCTACGCCTCAAACAACGGAGGTAGCAGTATGCGCACCCCGATCAAGGCGGACGTGCCGGAGGACATGCGCGCGGCGGCCCGCCACATCCTGAGCGGCGCCGGGTCCAGCTTCGACTGGCGCGCGGTCGGCGTGGTGAACCAGTGCTACGGCCACCCGCAGTGCGCGGCGCCCGGTATCGCGGTCCGTATGAGCGACGAACGGTCCGGGGACGAGTACGTGAACGTCAAGCTGTGCGGCCCGCACGCCCGTGAAGTAATCCGGCTCGGCTTCCGAACCGAAGCGCTCTACGGGTGCATGAACGTCCGGGGCCTGTCGCCGGATGTCGACCGGCTTGCGGACAGCCTCACGACCATGCTCCACACCCCATGGATGGAGGTCCAGGCCGCGCCGCGCGAATGGTGCGACACCGGCTGCAAGATCTACGCGCGCCGCCACGAGAACGGCGTGAGCGTATGGCTCAAGCACAGCCGCACCTACGGCTGCCCGGTCGGTGTCTGACGTGGGGGCCGGGCGGTCGGCAGCGCACACGAAATTGCGGCGGGCCGCAGCCCGCCGCACCATCCGCTACGACCGGCCCCAGGCGACGCACCAGGCCGGCGAGACCAGGAATCGACTCGCGCACCTGCGTGCAATCCGCCAGGAAATCCCGGCGTACGCACTCCAGCACCGGTGGTCGGTCGCGGTGGCCAATCGGCGACTTCTTCGGAAGGACGTGGGCGACGAGATGGCCCGCGTGATGCCGGGCAAGCCGCGGAAGCCGCTCAGCATGCGCGCGGTGCGCATTGCGTCCCGGCTCTACTGCCCGAACCTGTCCGGCGTCAAGCGGCGCATTTCCGTGCACGCCTATGGGCGGGCCCTGGACGCCGCAGAAACCCACCGCGCTCGTACGCACCGCAAGAGCCGGACCGGGCGTATCAAGCACCGGCACCACGCATTCGACCCGAGCAACCGGTACTCCGGCTATTACCTATGGGAGCCGGTGCACTGCGGTCGCTACTACGACAACTGAAAGGAGAAAGGCATGCCCTCGTGCATCTCCGTTCCGCTGGCGGTCCACATTCCGGGCCAGGAAGACCGGCTGAACCTTCTCTGCCCCCTCTACGGCCGCACCGCCCGCGGTCGACGGCGCGCAGATTTCACACGCATGGCCAAGCTCGCCATCCGGTCGATCGAAAGGCAGGAAACCTTATGAACAGTGCTGAATTCGTGTACACGCCCCACGTTACTACGCAGCCGGGTGCCCGGGATGAACTCGTAGAGGAATTCTGGGCGGTGTTCCTGGAGTTCAACGTGGAATTCGCCGCCTTGCGCGCCGCCTACACCGGCCGGACGCCGAAGCCGGGCAGGCACGACCGCTGCACGCAGCCGCCGCCCACCTTCACGCGAGTGGAGCACCACGACCCGGACGGGCGGCTGACGCACTCCACACAGCACCGCAACCTGCTCAGCCGCACATGGTGGGGCGACGGCAGGAACGCGCACGCCGGACCCGGATTCACCCGGCCCGGCATCTTCCTGAACGAGATCGGAGACGCCTGCGCCCAACAATTCACCGGCCTGACCCCCGACGTGCGAATCGACCGCGGCGCGTAGGTGCTTCGGGTGGCCTCGGTGTCAGGCGGCATCGAGGCCACCCGTGGCTGTGCGCGTCCCGATGCACGCCCGTCCACGCCGGCACCTGTCCTACCAGTGTGGACGCAACTGCAACCTATTACGCAATAGAGGAGGGGTACATGTCCGCATTCGAGGTCGATAGGCTTCACATCGATTTGCTGATCAACGCCGGTCTTCAGTTCGTTTCCCCCGGAAGTCGGCTGCGCTGGCTGGTCCGTGAGCTGACGGAAGGGGAAAAGCAGGGGGTGTTCCAGGAAGGGCTCCCGTGGGGTGCCGGTGCGATCAACGTCTACGGAAATCTCAGCCGAGAGTTGAGCCACCAGTCGGCGGGCTACGTTGGTGCGATGCTCTGGGCGGAGAACCGGCGGTCGGTCAATCACCGCTACGCGGAAGCGGAGTGGGAGCAGCCCTACGTCTTCCAACGACACAGCATTTCGTTCGATCCGCTGGCAGTGCTCTCGGCGCTGGGCTGCTACGAATACCAGTCCTGCGAGCACCCGGAGTGGGAGAAGTCCGAGGCGTACCGCTTCTGTCAGGCGCTCCAGGGTGCAGCCATTCGCAGGCTGCCCGGGTACGACGCCGCGCCGTACCACATCGACTCGCTAGACGCCCTGCATAAGTGTCGGGCCAAGGCGTCCTGACCCGTGGCACGTCCCACGAAGAGTCGTGTCGTCCATGCCAATCGGGGGCCGAGCGGAGAAATTCTCTGCTGGCAACTGGGGTGCGGAAAGCCCGCGGCGTGGTGGGAGGACTGGGAGCGCTGGGCCATTAAGCGCTGGCTTTCCACTGCCTACTGTGAAGGACACCGGACCGGCCCGAAGTACCCCGGTGAACCTGGACTTACCGAACGGCCCGTACGGCAACCCGTGCGGGCCGATTCTCATGGTGGAGGGAATGACGTGGACCTGGAACACAAGGTGATGCGTTACGAGGTACCGGTCGAGGACGCCTTCTCGACCGAGAACATGACCGGAGCTGAGGCGAACATCCGTCTGCGCGGCGCGGTCGTGAACAGCATGGCCGACGAGGTCTGGATCTACGAGGTGCCCGATCTGGAGGGCAACCCGCTCCGGATCGCGGTACGGACCCAGCGTACGGAGAACATGGGGCTTGACGGCCCGCGCGTGGTTCGAGAGGTCTTCGTACAGCAGGCGACCGGCGCCCAGGTGCGCGAGTTCGACTGGCTGGAGCGCGGCGAGTACACGCCGCCCAGAGCAACGCGGCAGCCGGTCAAGGTCGGCGACACGGTGTCCGCCATGCCGGACGGACACAGCCTCTGGACGGCCGAAGTGATCTCGGTCGAGTGGGTGGTGCACCCGATGCAGAGCCACTACCAGTTGCCGCCGCTCTGGACGTGGGTGTGGGAAGTCGAGGTCAAGTTCCCCGACGGTCACACGCGCAAGGGCCGCTGGCACTCCGACTGGATTTCCGCGAAGTAGACCAGTACGAAAACTGAACCGTTTGACGGAAAGGGAGCTGATTCCGTGTGTCCTACGGTTCGGCTCCCTTTCCGGTGTCCACTCTGAGTATCTAGGCCCATCAACCAAATGGGCTAGGAGGACGCCCGTGATTCTTCGCTTGCTTTTCGACAAGCTCGCTGTGTGCCGAAGCCGCCGTCAGGACCAGCGGCAGCAGCTCCAAGCGGCAGAGGACTTCGTCTGGACGTGGGCCGACGTCGTCGACCCGAGCAGCTACGAGTACGGGGCCGAACTGGGCTGCGTCGAGACGAACCGGCTCGCCAACCTGTTCCGCCTCTTCCACTTCTGGAACACGGCCGACCAGCTCCAGGAGGAGCACGAGCGCGGACCCAACTGCAACGGCGCAGAGAAGCACCCGGCGATCGTCAAGGAAGCCGCGTAATGCGGGCGCGACAGGTCAAGGCGCTGCGGCGCCGGCAGGCGGCCGAGCGTAAGCAGCGGCAGTGGGAGGCGGCCAAGGAGTTCAAGAGCAGGTGGACCGATCTGCTCTTCTTTCTGCCCGGTGACTACACCCGCCTGATGACGTGCGAGGAGGTCGAAGCCGCGGCTGCCCTCTGGCGTGCGTTCGGCACCTGCGAGGAGCACCTCCAGAAGCTGATCAAGGCCCACGGCGTGGGGGACGAGCCCGGCGAGATGCACCACGAGTGCGACCACCGGTTCGACACGGACTGCGACGAGGGGGACGTGTGAGCGACAAGAGCGACAAGACGCACACGGTCGACGGAGCCGAGATCGTCCCCGGTATGCGGGTGCTCGACTACGACCGTAAGTGGGGGATCGTCGACCCGAACCAGTTCATCCGGCGCGGCGACCTCGACCCGGGCGGCCAGTACTTCGACGGCTTCTACGAGATCGTCTGCGACGACGGGTCGACCTCGCGGATGAACGGCACCCGCCTGACCACTCGGGCCCCGTACAAGATGCCCGGCCTACTGGAGTGCGGCCACCCGCCCGTGCCGGCCGAACCGGGCAGCGGGTACGCCCGTGTCCCGAAAACCGGCTACCGACTCTGCTACCCGTGCGCGGACGCCCAGCAGCGCGAGGAGATGAAGTCGGCCGACGTGTTCACCGGCTACATCGTCAGCGACCAGCGGCGCTTCACCACCTGGTCTGGCGGCCTGCTGGGCGAGGTCACCACGTGCACGGTCGAGGCCCAGGAGCGGTGCACGCCCAGCGGCGGCCTGTACCGGATGCGGCACGTGACGGTCCGCACGCCCGACGGTGCGACGTGGCGGGGCCGGGGCGGTAACGCGGGGGACCTGATCACCATCCGGCGCGTGAACAAGCCGAAGCCCGACAACAGCAAGGGGCCGAAGGCATTCCGAGACCTGCCCAAGCCCTAGGAGACATCCATGACCAGTCCGCGACTTCCGTACGAATGGGATGGCAAGACGAAGATCAGCCGCGCTGACATGGGCATCACGATCAAGGTCGTGGGTGCCGAGCTGGTCTACCACCGGACAGCAACCGGGTCCACGCCCGCACGCACGACGCACTTCCTGGTACTCGGCACGCGCCCGACCATGCCGCGCAGCGTGTCGAGCCTGGTCGACGACCACGGCAACCGCTGGGAGACGGGGTGCGCCTACGTGAACCCAAGGCAGGTGTTCGGGGAGGGGTTCGAACGGATGGTGTGCTGGCCTGCCGGTGAGGCCGACGTCCGCGACGGTGACGTGCTGTACATGCTCCAGCTTCAGCGGCGGCCGAACGGCAGCGATGCCGAATGGGAGAACTACAGGTCGCCGCACAGCGTGAGGGCCGTGGGATTCACCGGAGACCCGACCCCGTTCAGGGCCAACACCCTGGCTGAACTGCGCTGGTACCCGGAGGAGCAGCCCCGCCACGAGTGGCGGGCCCGCATCGATCAGTACGTCCTCAACCGGCGGGGACGGCCGCACTGGGTGTACCCGGACGGTCGGGTTGTGCCCGACAACTGAGTCCGGGCTGTTGTGGTTCTTCATGCTCCAGCTCTACGTGCCGCCGGCCGTCGGCCGGCCAGCCTCCTGGTCCAACACAGCGGACCGGTACGTAGAACTTAAGCCGCGCCGCGATGGGAGGGAATCCGATCCGGTCGCGGAGTACTGCGTGCGCCACATGAAAGCACGCATGAAAAAGGGTCGGCCCCAGTACCGCGTGCTGGTACGTGAATTCCACGGCCATGCATTCAGTCAGGCATTCGTGGTGCACGTGGACGGCACCCGTACACCGATCGGCGACTGAGCTAACGGCAGTCCAGGACGCAGCAGAAACGCTGCGTCCCGGGCTGTCGACTGTCAGCAGCTACAGGGAGGAAATGTGGAGCAGCAGCGAACTGACCTGGAAATCGGGGATCGCGTTTTCGTGACCCTGCCGTACTCCGAGGTTTGCGCGCACATGCAGGTCGCCGACCGGGTCATGGAGGTCGAGGTCCGCGAGCACGGCGCGCAGCTCCTCAAGGACGGCGAGCCCTACTCCATACCGATCACGTGGGGCGAGGCCGGTATCTACACCGACCAGACCACGGGAAGGCCGTACACCTACAACACCGAAAGGGGTGGTGCCTGAAATGGCCAAAATCACCGAACTGGGCTTGGACGACGATCTGCCGGGTGCCCAGTGGGCCCGTGAGGCGCGGAAGCAAATGATCGTCACGGCGGGGCGGAGCGGCGGGGCGGACTACCACCGGTTCGAGCGGCTGCCGTCGTACGAGGGTTGGGCAGGCATGTGCGCCTGCGGGTTCGAGCCGTCGAAGCCCTCGTACGACTCGATGGGGCCGCTGACGACGGAGATCATGCAGCACCTGGAGCGGGACGTCTTCCCGGCCGCCGACGAATCGGTCCTGTCCAAAGAGGCCGAGTTCTTCCGGATCGGCAAGCTGATCGGCTATCACCGGCTGATCGAGACGACCGAGGAACACGGCACCCGGCACGTGGGCTGGCTCGTCGCTGGTGTCGAGGGAACGATCCGTGTCCAGCCCGACGGCCACGGCAGCTTCCAGGGCCGCTGGAGCGCCTTCGCTACCGACATTCGGAAGGGCTGATCATGCCGGCCAAGAACGCGCCGCGTCCGCGGTGGCAGAAGGACACCAACCCACACACGCCTGGAGCGCTGCTGAAGGAGGGCCGCACGGTGATCGGGCGGGTGCTCTACAACGAGATGACCCGCAACTACTCCTGCTTCGTTGGAGCCCCCACCGCTGAGCGGTGGCTCGGACTGGCCGCAGACCTGAACGCCGCCAAGGGCAAGGTCGACGAGGCCCGACGCATTGAGTACGCGACCGAGTTCCTCCAGGGAATCCAGCGCAGCCAGCGTGTCTCACTGCTCGACCCACGCGCAGTGAACAACCCGGGCCAGTGGTCCGCCAAATTCGTCCTGGTCGGCGAGCAGCCGACCCTCCCGTACACGCCGGTCTGCCAGAAGCAGGACCACTTCCGGATCTACATGCAGGTGTGGGAGAACACGGGCTACATCTCCAACCTGTGCGCGTGCGAGCTGGCGAAGGGAACCAAGCAGCTCGCGGTATGGGACATGCCCGAGGACGCCAGGCACTCCATGTCCGCGACCGGCTTCGAGAACGGGAAGTTCTACGAGGAGCAGCGCACCTGGCAGTCCACGCGGTGCGGCGTGCTCATCGAGACCACCGGCGGCCTCTCCCCCTACAAGCTCGGGCACCCGTACGGCCCGTTGTTCCCCGCGAACAGGGACCGGTACCTGACCTGCCCCGGCTGCCTGATGCGTGAGGGCAAGCCGCCCGCGGAAATCGACGGCGTGACCGTGTTCGGGGGGGCTGCCTCATGAGCGCCGAATACGACGCGAATGTGTCCCATGCCCACCTGCGAGGGATGTGGGAGGCGATCCGGGACATGGAGAGGAGCGGTCTGCCGCTCTCACCGCACCAGGAGCTGTTCTTCGAGCACTTCGGTGCGATCGACCAGGCGGCACGGCAGGGCGGCCGACTGCCGGATGCCTGGCACTCCAAGCCCGGCATGCAGAGCGACCACCCGCACATGACGGTGCTCGCGGTAGCCGGTGACCGAGTGATCTCCGAGGAGAACCGCAACATCCTCAAGGGAAAGTGCTCGGCCGTCCGGGACGCCGTCGAGGCGTACAAGCAACTCAAGCGCGAGGGCGACAACCCGCGTGGAATCCGAGAGGAGTTGGAACGCGCGGTCGACGAAGCGAACAACGCCCTCAAGCACGTACAGATCCTCGGTGTGGTCGACGGGCTCTTCGAGGGATGGGAAATCTGATGGCGGAATTCACGATGGACGGCGTGTGGGCCGACGACGGCGGCCTCGAAGTCGAATACGTGGGCGTGGATCTGTCCGAGGGCGTGATCGAGGGCGTGGTCGCCGGCAACCGGCACAACAGCGCTTTCACGCACACGGTCGAGTCCGAGTCCGAGTCCGAGGCGTTCAAGGCTCTGGCAGAGGAACTGGACGCCGACAGCGTCTGGGACTACCGGGGCGACAAGCGCCGCCTGGTGTACACGCAGCCCGGGGACGAGGACGACGAGTGATCCTTCTGACCGGTTACTGGGACGAAGACGCGAATCTTGTCATCGAGTCGTCCCGAGAATTTTCCGACGATACTTCGGAGACCGAACTCGATGCCCAGGTGTACCGGGATCTTCCCGAGAAGCACAAGCAGAACGGCTGGGCCGCGTCCTTCCTCGTGGATACCCATTCCCGGGCGTGCCAGGAGGCATACGAGACCTACGTGCGCAAGGTCGGAGACAACGGACCCACGCTGATCGACAACGTCTACGGCATTCAGGTCGACGACTAGCAAAGCCTGCCCGGTTGAAGAGCAACGGATACCTTGCTCCCCTGTTCGGTATCCGGCGGGTTCGATTCCCGCACCGGGCCCTCAAACCTGCCCATTTCAAATTCGGAGGGAGAAACGTGAGCGGATACGGAAGCATCCGAACGGTGCGCAGCGTCATCATCGACACCCTCAAGGCCGAGGGCCGCACCCCGGACGCGTACAACATCGCTGGCATCGCCCGCGACGCCTTCACCCCGCGCTCGGAGGGAGGGTACAGCGCGCTGGACGCCGAGGTGTGGCGGGACGCCGTCGCCAAGCACCGCCGCCCGTTCGGGATCGGCGACATGGTGCGCGTGGTGATCACCACGAAGAGCGGAACCACCGAGCACCACTACGGCAAGATCTACCAGTTCCGGAAAGCCAACGGCGGCAACTACCGAGGCCGACCGGTCAAGCCGCACTCCGCGTACGTCGAGTTGGACCACCACACCAGCGGCTGGCTGGGCCCGCTCACCGAGGTCATGCCGGCACTCGACGACTTCGAGATTATCCGCAGCATGTCGCAGATCCACTGCGATGCCCCGCCCCCGGATCTCTACTACAAGTGCCTGCGCTGTGCCTGGCACTCGTACAAGGGCGCCAAGGTCATGGTCGTGCACAAGGTCAGCGGGCAGCGCGTTCGCCTGTGCGAGGAGTGCTTCAACGACGACGAGCTGGCTCGCCTCGGTCACGACGTCATGTTCTACGGGCGAACCAGTCAGCAGACCATCGCCGAGCTGATCGAACACCCGGAGCTGATCATCGGCCCGGCCAGCGTCTCGCACTACGAGAAGTCGGACGGCGAGATCTACCGCGAGTGGGCCGACTGCTTCCCCTGGCTCGTGCCGGGCCCGGCCGCCGAGCTGTACGCGCAGTGGAAGACGAACCAGAAGGCGGTGGCTGTGTGAGCAGGCAGCAGCGCCCGAGGTGGCCCGAGTTGAGCCTGCGCATCATCCGACAGGGAAAGCCGCAGGGCCCTTACGACGACCGGTACGACGTGACGGACCTCTTGGAGAGGGACGTGGTTGACATCGCGGCAGGCAAGGCCGTCACGGTCGAAGTCCAGCTCCTGCGTAAGGACACCGCGAACGCGATCCCGAAGATCGACACGCTGTTCAACCGTGTCGGCCCGCTCTCGGTCCTGGGTACCTACACCCACCCCGAGCAGATCGTCGACCCGCAGATCCGGCGAGATGCGACCGACATGTGGGCCGTGGAATTCGTGCACGCGGGCGATCTCGTGCGCTGGCGGGGCCGGGAGTACCGCGTCGAAGAGCTGGAGGACGTAGACCGCGAACACTCCGAGGTCGGCTACTACACCGGCTACGCGTTCTGCCGGCGAACCGACAACCCGCCGGGAGGTACGTGCAATCCGAAGCGGCTCCGCGTCGACGAAGTGCTCAAGGTAGTCACGGACTCAGCAGCAACAGGACAGACCGGTCAGTCGGTCAGTAAGGAGAGGAAGGCATGAGCTACGCGCTGATGGACCCCACGCATCGCGGGGACCTGGTCGAGGCGAACGAGTACTGGAACACGAAGACCGAGCGGTACGAGGTCGTCAAGAAGTACGGGCTCTACGACGTTCAGGAGACGTTCGTGACGCCGAAGGGGGAAATCCTCCTCATCGCCTACAACGAGTACGCCGCTCTTCCGTACGCGGTCGGTATCTACAACTCCGACTACGCCACGTACTGGTCCAACCCGAACGACGCCCGCAGGTACTACGCCTGGCGGATCGCGGCGTCGTACGGCCTGCTCGTCGACAAGGAAGGCTCGAAGGCCGTCGTGCCGGCCAGCCGCAAGTTCGCCACCGACCTGGTCAAGGAGATCAAGCGAGGCGTCGACCTGTGGTACGACCTCCCCGCCGACGGCGATGCGGAGGCGATCGGTGGGCAGGTGGCGGACCACGCCATCGCCCTGGCCAAGCTCCTCCAGCGGATCGGCGTCCTGTCCACCCCGGTCTTCGAGAGCCAGGAGGTGGTGGGCTGATGCGCGCCAGCTTGCAGGTCGTGATGCTCAACCTCCAGCACGCGGCGTACCAGTCGACGCCGGGCGCTCCGATCAAGGACTACGGCCCGCAGGGCAAGGGCCCGATGGGGGAGTACCTGCGGCCGACCACCGAGGTCGAGGCCGAGGCCCGCCACCCCGACTTCGAGCGGCTGTCCGCCGAGCTGCGCGAGCACGACCCCGGCACGTACGCGGCGTGGGTGGCCGACTTCGAGTTCTGGCGTGCGGGCGACCTGAACGTGCGCATGCCGAGCGTGGACGCCTACGAGAAGCGCGACGAGGACGGTCTTCGACTCTTCCGCGACCATCACCTGGCCAACACCCGCGAAGTCGCTCCGTGGTTCGACGACGAGGACCAGAAGGCGTTCGTGTGGAAGTGCGTCCGCTGCGGCTTCACCGGGCACGACGGTGACCTGATCGGCGGACGTCGCTGCGAGGCCGACGCATGACCCGCAGCGTCTACGTCGGCCCGGAGTGGCCGGACGGCGGACCCGAGCCCGAAGCCGAGAGCCACTTCTACTGCGCCAATGCCGAATGCCCGAGCGCATTCGGCAACGGGCTCCGGCCCGTTCCCAACACCCGGAAGTACCGGGTACCCGGCGGATACATCTGCGAGCTGTGCGCGGAGGCGCACGACAGCGAGGTGGCCGCCGAGGATGCAGCAGCAACTCTCGCCGAACTCACGGCCTTTCACCCGAGGAGCGCCATGCGCTGTTCCACCGTTCAGTCCACCGTCGGCCCTGGCGATGAGCCGTGCCAGGGCACGGCGACGCATCTGCTGATCTACTCGAACTCGATCCGTACCGACGTGGAGTCCCGGGAGCCGTTGCGCGACCCCGTGTGCAAGCCCTGCGGCGAGTCCTACGTACGGCGCCCCGCGCTCAAGGCCCGGCTCGTACCGTTCCACGTGCACATGGCGGACAACATGTTCATCGAGACCGTCGAGGGACACCGGCTGGTCAAGGACGAGAAGCACGAGGCCCGGTGCTTCGACTGCGGCACGACCGGAACCGTCAACTGGTTCAAGTTCCAGACGAACGGCTGCCCGGGACGCCCGGAGTCCATCGAGGTTCTGCGCCACTCGCGAGACATGCTCGACGCGGAGCCGAACGAGCGTGCCAGGGAGACCGCCCGGCTGTGGTGGGACTACGCCGTCGACTACCTGCACACCTTCGTCGGGGACTGGCGGGTGGTCACCGATGACCCGTCCTACGCCGCCTACTTCACCTTCCGCGACCGGGAGTACGGCGTGCGGCACGACCTGCCCGACGGCCGGTTCGGAGCGGAGAAGCTGCCCAACCGCGGCCGTCCTGAGCCGGAGATCATCCACTCCGACCTCGACTACAAGCAGGCCGTTTTCTACTTCCACGGCCGAGTGACGGAATCCGGGTCGATGGACTTCGCCACCTGGACGCCCGGCCACCTGCACCCCACCGACCGCGAGCTGATCATCCTCTACACCCCCGAGAGCGCGATCCGCGAAGTCCTACGAGTCCCGGGCCTTCGGGGGTGGGCCGAGACCACCGGCGCGATCTGCGACGCCTTCGGCCCCATCCTCACCGTCAAGCTTCAGACCCGCATCTACGAGTAGGAGCCCCACGTTGACACCGCAATTCACCTTCGAGCAGGTCGAACCCGACAACAACCGCCTGCGCGTGAGCCTGAAGGACACCGGCGAGGCCCTCGGCATCACCTACCCGACCAAGGGCGCCGGCTGGGTCGCCGAGCACGCCGGCCTCACCGGCAAGCAGGGCGCGATCCACGGCTTCAAGACCGAGCACCTGGCCGCCGAGTTCATGTACTGGTTCAGGGCGCCCGAGCAGTCCGAGCGCACCAACCCCAAGGACCAGCCACGCCCGCTCAACCCCGAGCTGCTGCCGAAGCACGGGGTGCTGATCTCCCTCGTACCGATCAACGACGGAGACTTCCTCGTGGACCTCAACACGCGAGGGGTCGGCGCCGGGATCGGCTACCTCCAGCAGCGCGACGACGGACGCTACGACGTACGGGTGGGGAACAACTCGGTCGGCACGGCGGACTCGCCGGAGACCGGGATGTGGGCGTGCCTCAAGTTCCACACCGGCACCAAGACCTACGGCAAGATCATCAAGGGGTTCGTGCCCCACCCGGACCAGGACGTGTGGGTGAACGGCACCATCATCTTCCGGGGTGAGACCGTCGAGGCAGTACGGGACGCCGTCGACCAGGCCGTGGAAGCCCTCGTGGACGGCCACGAGGAGTTCAACGCCGACTCCACCACCTACGACGTCACACTCAAGGCCCGGCAGTGAAGACCGCCGGCCTGCTCGTACCCGGCACCCGGGTCACGCTCGACGACCCGGAGTTCAGCACGTGGACCGGCACCGTGGTCGTGTGTCTGTGCAAGCGGCACGTCTGGCAGCAGCAGGTCGACGACGGCGGCCCCGGCCGCGAGTGCGGCCATGCACAGTGCGGCTACCCGCGCGCTGCATCGGCGTGCCCCTGGCCCCTGCACGTGCGCTGGGACAGCCACTGGTCCGACACCGACGGCCCCAACGAATCCCACGAGAACCCCGCGAACCTGAAGTTGATCGAGAAGGGAACAGCATGAGCGCGACCACCACACCTCTGCTCACCAGCTACCGCGTGACCTGGGCGGAGAAGGAGTCCGACACGTCCCACACCGACGTCTGCATCGTCGACTCCGACGACATGACCCGACCCGGCGACACCAAGCAGCTCCACGCACTGCTGCGCAAGATGCTCGCCATCCGTCACCTGCCGATCGACCAGGCCGCGCCCGGCTACATCGTGCTCCTGGACGTGAACCCGGTCTGCAACTGCGAGCCGTATCCGGGCCGGGACTGCGCCTGGGCCGAGCACAAGGGCGAGCGGTTCCATCTGGCGGCCTCCGCCCGTGCCGGGTACGAGGTGATCGTCGACCGGGACCGCAAGGACGTGCTCGGCACCGTGAGTAGCACGCTCAGCGTCGAATTCCTGACGCTGGTCCGGAAGAAGTACGGCCACCAGTAGGAGACCGCCACATGGCTGACCACATCCACTACGAGGACATCGTCCAGTACGGCGGCCGGCGAGGCATCGTCGACCGCGACCACTCGTCATACCCCTACGACCCGAACCGGCGCCTGCTCCTCTTCGAGGGCGGCGGGACCCAGTGGGTAGTGGCCGCGGATGTCGATGTGCTGCCCACCGTCTTCCTGGGCATGCCCAACGAGGACTACGGGCCGAGGCCGGGGAAGCCACTGGAGTTGTGGCAGCAGATCCCCCACGGCTTCGACTCCTACCTCGGGCACGACTCCTGGGACCGCTGTTTGTACTGCGGTCTCCCCAAGGTCAGTGAGGCCCACATTCTGGACGAAGGCTGATCCGGGACACAGCAGAATTCCCCGCGGTTGCCAGTCGGCAGCCGCTTTTTCATGCCCGAAATCGAAGGGAAGGAAGGATTTCACATGGAGTCCAATCAGAAGCAGGTGCCGCAGTACGGGGAATTCAAGCCGCCGCCCGGGTACGCGCTCGTCTTTGTCCGGCGTGAAGGGACGCGGCTCATCTTCCGTGACGGCAACGGTGAGTTCTCCCGCTGGGCGACCACCACCAAGCCGCGCCCGCCCCGTCCGATGTCGCTCGGAGAGCGGCGCACCGTCGTCGAGATGGTCCCCGACACCTGTCCCAGCGCCGGTGAGTCGATCTACCTGCTCACGCACCAGATGTGCGTGCCGGGCGGATGGATGGACATCAAGACCACCCGTTGCCGCGCCCCGGAGCACCTGGCTGGGATCTACGCTCCGGACGGTGGGGACATCGAGGACGACAGGCTGCGCGGCTACGCGGTGGCGCTGTTCAAGGGCGCCGACGAGACCGTCGGCCAGCACCCGTACACCCGCCTGCACGAGCTGCTGATGATGGTGCGTCTCCAGGAGGACACCGGCGAGGAAGGCGGCTGGGACGACCCGGGCGTGGGCTGCGAGATCGCCGAGTTGCTGGAGAAGACCCGCACCCTGTAGCCGCCCGCGGCCCTCGTATGGCCGGCATCGGGATACCCCCGCGTGTGGGTTCAATGAAAGCCAGCTCCCGTGAACTCTGCGGGATCTGGCTTTCTTTGTATCGACGCACGGAAGTCGATACCTGGGCTGCAACAAGAACTGTCATCACGTCACCCATATGGGCGGTCATCCGATCCGGGCCTGCTCGTTGGTCACCGCACGGGAGTGCGGACCGGGTGGGCCTCTCACGAAAGAAATAAGGAGCACAAGGTGTACGGACTGCTGAAGTGTGCGGGCTGCAATGACCGCCGCATCGAGCCCGACGAGGACGTGACCGAGGACGAAAACGGCTACGCGAACAAGCGCTGTGCCGACTGCCAGAGCCAGGACTGCACGTGCGGCGACGACGGTCTGATCACGCTGGTGGCCCACTGGGAGACCGTCTCGGACGATGAGGGCTCCACCATCGCCCCGGACATGCTCCCGCTGATCATCACCGTCACGGCGACCACGCAGGATGAGGCCGTCGAGGCGGCATCCGACAAGCTCCAGGAGTACTTCGGCCCCAGCGTCGAGGCTCTGTTCGAGACGCACATCGAGCGCGACTTCTGGTTCGGTCTCAACGACTCCGACCCGTTCCTGAGACTCGGCGCCGTTCTCCGAGGCGCCCCGGCCGTGGTCGGCAACGACGACCTCTTCACCGTCCTGCGCTGAGCCGACGGCTTCCGTCCGCCCCCTCTGGGTGCGTGGCGGTGGCCTGGCTGCAACCACAACATCCCAATCGACGAGGGGAACACGCTTATGAAACTCCTGATAGCCACCGGTGAAGTCCGCACGTCCGACGGCGACTTCAACTGGTGCGACGACAACGAACTGCTCCTCGGCGCGGTCGGGGTCTGCGACAACGGTGACGCCTGCGGCTGCTCCCGGGCATGGGTCGGACTCACGACTCTCAAGGGCAGCACCCTGGCCAAGGTCGCCGAGATCGACATCACCGCTCGCACGCTTAAGGAGCGGATTCTCGAAGCCGCGATCCGGATGGGCTACGTCGACCAGGGCCGCACCATCAGCGTGTCCTTCGTCAGAAGGAGCTACCTGGAGATCGTCAACGCCGCACGCCCTCATGAGGCCGGCACCGTCTTGCGCTACGACCACCAGGGGCCGAGCGTCGTCACCGGCGAGGCCGAGGAGTCAGTGGCGTGAAGCACGTCGTTCAGTTCAGCGGCGGCCTCGGCAGTTTCGGGGCCGCCCTCGCCGTCGCCGAGAAGCACGGCACTCGCGATCTGACCCTCCTGATTGCGGACACCGGGATTGAAGACGAGGACTTGTGGCGCTTCGCCGACGACGCTAGCCGCCTGCTGGGCGTGCCGCTGACGAAGATTGCCGACGGTCGCACCCCGTGGGAGCTGTTCCGGGACAAGCGATTCCTCGGCAACGACCGCATCACCCCGTGCACGAAGTACCTCAAGCAGATCCCGTGCCGGAAGTGGATGAAGGAGCACGCCCCGGTCGACGACTCGCTCGTCTACATCGGCATCGAGAAGACCCCCCGCGACCGGCGCCGGGCCCCGGCCATCGCCCGGAACTGGAAGCCCTGGAAGGTGCGCTTCCCGCTGTGCAGCCGGTGGATGCCGGAGCTGGGCAAGGAGGAGTCCCGGTCCCAGCTCATGGACCTGGCCCGCTGGTACGGCATCGAGCCGCCGCGGCTGTACGCGCTCGGCTTCGAGCACAACAACTGCGGCGGCACGTGCGTGCGCGCCGGCCAGAAGCAGTGGAAGCGCACGCTGGACGTCCTTCCCGAGCGCTTCGCCGAGGCCGAGCGCCAGGAGGCCAGCCTGCGCGAGCTGCTGGGCGACGTAACGATTCTTCGCCAGCGCCGGGGCGGCGTCGCCTACCCCCTTCCCCTCTCCGAACTCCGGCGTCAGCACCACGCGGTATCCGCAGGCTGACCTGGAAGAAAGGCTCTGAAAGTGAAACTCATCGAAAGCAGCCCTTTAGTCGACGAGGCGCTGCTGCGTACGCAGCGGTTCGCGGACGAGGCGCTGAAGTTGCGCATGCGCATAGAGGCGCAGGGCAGGAACCCGCAGCAGTCCAAGCTTGTCACCAAGGCCGACGCCGAGTACTCCGGCGCCCTCACCGTGCTGGCGCACGTCCTGGGCGCGGCCGGCGCGGACGTGCTTGTCGAGGGAGTGCCCTCCCTCTCGCTGGCCGGCCTGTACCTCGAAGAGTGGGACATGCAGCGGCACACCAGAGCGCTCCGGCGCACCCTCGCTTTCCGGAAGGAGTCGGCATGACCAGGCGAATGATCGAAGTCTACGCCGAGCTGATGGCGGGCGAGAGGTTTGCGCCCAGCGGCTATGGCGTCCTGGACCTGCCGGGCGACAACGGTGTCCTCTGGCACGCCGGGTTCGACTCGTGCAAGGGCACGATCGTCACCACAACCGACCCGCGGATCAGCCCCGGTCACCGGCTGGTCGAAGCGGCGCCGGCCGAGGACACGGCAGATCCAAGGCCCGCCACCGCGCGTGGCGTGCGGATGGACGAGCACCAGGCATAACTTCGACCACCCCGTGCAGTGCGTGTTCTGCACGGAGCACCGCGAGATGGCCCGCAGGGTGTTTCCCGCGCTGTTCGGCAGAGCGTAGGTTCTGGAGAAGGGCACAGCAGCAACGGGGACCGCGTGAGGCTCATGGGCGTCAGCCCCGCCCCACTAATCGAACTAGTATCGAAAACAGGTCGGCTGTACCGCTTAGAGTGAATGGGGCGACGTGGGGGTTATTCAACACGCCGTCGGCTGACGAATTCGCCACTCCATCCCCTGCCCGCCGAGCAGGGGATGGAGTGGCTGCCAGCACTAACCTTTGTTTTAACTACTTACTTCTTACTGGCTGAAAGTTGAAAGGCGAAGATGTGGCCGAGCGTACCGCGATGAACTGGACCGACGACGACGGCACGCGGAGGAAGATCCTCAAGAGTGGGATCGAGCGCCTGCGCTATGTGGCCAAGAGGGCTGGTACCGGTCGCTTCCAAATGCCTCCCGGTCAGTCCGTCTGGAACGCCAAGGATGTCCGGAACTTTGAGGATCTGGGCCTGTGGGCGGTGGTCTGGCTCGAAGAGGGGGACGTCGACCGGGCCGGGGCCTGGCGCATCGACGCGATCACCGGCAAGGCGCAACGGGTGCTCGCCGAGTGGGAACGGCTTGTGGAGGGAGGCGGTGCCCGGCGTGGACCCAAGCGTCGGCAGAGTGGGGGCGGTGCCTAAAGGGAGCCTGTCTCCGCATATTCCGACTGCCTCGCCAAGGTCGCGCCGGCGTTGGCGAGGCAGTCGCAAGTCATATGTGTTTAGCATGTACCGGTCAAAATTGTCGTGTTGTGGGGAAGGGTGCGCCAGCGCACGCCGTCGTGCGCCCGGCGTATGCATGCGCCCCCCGCAGCAGTGAAAGTACCGGGCAGTTTCTGGCAAAACCTCTGCGAGTCAAAGTCAGTACAATGGGCCTCGCCTACCCTTTCTTCCAGGTCTATCACCGGCTTGCGGCTACAGTGCAGCCCCAGGTACGGCAACGCTAAAAGACCCGTGGAGGAACAGCCATGGCGGTTAACCGAATCGACGACCTGGACGGCTCCGAGGGAGCCGAGACGGTGCACTTCGCACTGGACGGACGCGCGTATGAGATCGACCTCACCAGCGCTAACGCCAGGTCATTCAGGGCCATGTTCGGGCCCTACCTGGGGGTCGCACGTCCAGCGCAGGACCCCGGAGGGGGTGTCCTTCTCTGCTTCCCAGCGCGGCTCAACCCCACCGGACAACTGGTCCTCGGCGAAGAGACCAGCACACAGACACACCCCGCTGTCGCCACCGCAATTGGCGGCAGCGGGGTTGTTTTTGCTGGGGGTGACCACTTCAGCCGGCCTTCTCTTCAACTGGCCGCCGACGACAACGTCACGGCAGACGCCCGCAAGCCCACTGAAGCTTCTGCACCTCCGGCGGAAAGCCCGGCCGGTCGGTCGGCTGGCCGACAGGCCGGGGGAGTGACGCGACCCGTTACCACCTCAGACACCGAAGTCCGCACCTGGGCCAAGCGCTGGTCAGTGCCCGGCCTGCCCGCCCGAGGCCGCGTGCCGGCGAGAATCCGGGCGGTGCACGACCACTTTCACGACGGCAACTTGGAGCCGTTGAAGGAGCTGCTGCGCGAGCACGGCATCGACCCCGCGCAGGCCGAGGCCAAAGCGCGGGCGCTCACCGCCGTCGACTCGACCACCCAGGCGGAACCTACTCAGGAGGAACGCGACAGGCAGCAGGCGGAACGGGTCGGCAAACTGTCCTCGGCCCAGCTCACCCGGCTGCGACGCATGCACGCCGCGGAGGACGGCCGTGCTGTCTCCGACCGCCTGAACGGCGACGCCACCAGCTTCGAGGCCCTGGCGCACCGAGGCTGCTGCGTCCTGGTTGAGACGGACGAAGTCGAGCGCACCCGAACCTACGAGATCACCACCGTAGGGCGAATGTGGTTCGTCGTCCGTGGAATTGACCCAGTAGGCAGCTAGCGTGCACCTACCCCACACGGCCGCCCGCCGTGGGGTGCGCAGCGAACGCGAAAATACCTGCAAAGCCCGAAGGCCCCGTATTCTCGGGGCCTTTTTGCATTCACCCAGAAAGGAAAGCCGTGGCCCAGAAGATCCGTATCATCCTTATCGACGACCTCGACAACGATGGCACCACCGAAGCCGATGAGACGGTCCAGTTCAGCCTCGACGGGGTGGACTACGAGATCGACCTCACCAGCGAGAACGCCGCCAAACTCCGCGCCCGGCTAGCGGAGTTCACTCAGGCTGGCCGGGTGGTCAAGCGCGGCGCCAAGCGCAGCAGCCGGCCTCTGACTGAATCGGCCGGCGACGGGTCGGCAACAAACCGGCACCAGGGCGGCAAGGACCCCGCCGTCATCCGCGCCTGGGCTGTCAAGCACGGCTTGATCCCCCCCGGACAGCGAGGCCGGCTCGGAAAGCAGTACCGAGAGGCGTATACCGCCGCGGAATTCCACAACGAAGGCCCCCTGAACAAGCTCAAGGCCGCAGTGAAGGCCCGGAGCGACCAGGAGCCCCGCACGGAGCCGGCGGAGCCGCACAGCCCTGCCGCGGAGGAGCCCGGCGAGGACCCGCGCGAAGCGAAGGCCCGCGACCACTACAAGCCCCTCACCCGGCGAAGCCCCGAGATGGAGGACGACGGGAAATGGGCCCGACGCACGGCCCATGGCTGCAAGCGCACCGAAAAGGTCGGGCAGATGACGCTCGTCGAGCGCATCGAGGCCATCGCCGCAGGCGGCAGCGACCGCAACTTGACCATCCTTGGCATGCTCGCCGGCATCATCCCCCTCAAGGCCGGGAGGGTCTCCCATCTTTCCGGCAGCGCCCTGCGTCTCCAGAACCTGGAGATGATCCGGTACGCCCCCGGCACCGCACACGGCTGGGAGATCACCGACTTCGGCCGCTACGCCCACGGGTGGCACCACGGCGTAGAGTAAACCCCGCCACTTGCGTAGAGCCTGCGAAAATTCAGCGCAGTGGACTCCATGCGCGGCAGGTCAGGGATTCACCCATTCGAGTGTCGGTTCAGAAAAACACCGGGCCGAGTTCCTGCCAAGGTCACCCCCCGGCTATTTTGTGACCCATCGCAATAAGTAAGCGAGGGAGTCACCGTGGCATCAGAAGCTCACGAAGTGCCCAGCGAAGATGAGGTCTACGACCACCTCCGCAGCATCCCCACCAGGTACCGCAAGTGCAAGGGAGGGGACCACAACTGGCGGCTGACCAACCACCTGGCGCACTCCGTCAGCGGCGCCAGGTTCCGCGGCGCTGACCTCAGCAAGGCCGCCTGGGTCTCCGCCACCGAGACATGCATCCTCGACGACGACAAGGCACGTGGCTGCGGACGTCAGCGCCACTTCCAGATGGAGTGGGACCCCCGCCGTCAGCGCCTGGTCCGCACCACCGAGTACAGCTACGACAACATGCACCCGAGCCTAAGGAGCCCCCGCGGCATCTCCCAGACGGGCATCAACGCACGCGCCGAGATGCCCGACGTCGTCCGTGACGAGGAACTGCGCCGCAAGCTCCGGGTTGCCAAGGGAGCCGCGTAAATGGCAAAAGAGATCATCTCCGTGGACTTCTGCGACTGGCACAAGGCGGAAGACGCGCAGAACAAGGTGCACGCCACCACCTTGCGAGTGTCGCCGACCGGTAGGGAGATCGACCTCTGCGGTGAGTGCGCGTTCCTCTTCGACCTGGCCATGCCCCGCTTCGAAGTCGTGATGGCCTTCTTCCATCCGGACGTCGTCGAACGCCTTCTGCGCAGCGGCCGACGTGAGCCGACCGACAGGAAGCGCAGCCCGGCTCAGCTCCCTCTCTCCGGAGCCGCACCGGCCCTGGAAGCCGTGTCAGCCTCGAAAGGGGAGAAGAAGCCCACCGCGTCCGCCCCGGCCCCCGCGCCGGTCTCCACCGCACACAGGAACGCAATCGCCAACCGCGGACGCTGGAAACCGGATGTTGACCAGGTGCTGTGCCCCCTGAAGCACACGGGAGCGAACAGCCCTGAGCAGTACTGGGTCGCGGTACGAAACCGCGGAGGCCACGCGAAGTCCAGCCACAAGGGGCTTCTCGGCCCGCAGATCGGCTACAGGCTGCCCGCCGACGCCACCTTCACCCTGGACGTGAAGTGCTTCAAGCACAAGTTGTGCGTGGAAGCCGGCGGCTGGGGATTCAAGACCGCCGCAGGACTGGACATGCACATCACCAAGGCCGACGCGGAAGGCTGGGAGAAAGCATCCGGCAAGGACTCAACCACAACGGACTAGGCAACAGCAGATGACGAGAGAGGCCCCTGTCCTGGTTACCGGGATAGGGGCCTTCGTTGTGCGAACTCTCAGCTCGTGCGCCGAACGCCGATCGTCTGGATGAACCTCGGCGTCTCCATGACGGGCCGCGACCGGGCGAGGAACTCCGTGGCAGTGCGCCGACGTTGCGGATCAGCCGCGAGCTGTTCCCACCTCGTCGGCTCGATGCCTTCCGGCGCTCCGCCGAACCAGAGTGACAGGTTCATCAGCCGCAACCCATCAACTGCGCTCAGATGGCCACCCTCCGGCATGCAGCCCCAGGGGCACGCCATCTCCTCGACCAGGCCCCACAATCGGCAGACCATCGGGCGAACAGCATAGGCGCGGCACCGCGCGCTGCTCTGGTCAAGCGCGGAGCACACGGTCCCAGCCTTCTGGCCCAACGACAGCCTGACCACCTGACCATCGACCCACTCGACGCCGTGCTCGGTGATGCGTCGGCGCTCCGCAGGGCTGAGCGGGAGGGGCCCGCACGCCGAGGCGCACTTACCCAGGCAGTTCATGAGAGGCAGTGACTCGTAGAGCGCGTCGAGTGCCGTCAGGTTGGGTTGCCGGGCAAGTCCGGTGGCCACGCGCTGCACGAGAGCTTCTGCGTCGTCTAGTTTCATACCCAGCAGGCTAAGTACACTTTCTCCAGATATCTGCGCTTCTAACCCGTACGGGTGACGTGCATTTCGTGCGACGGTCTCGGGGGTGGTCGGGAGAGTGTGGTGCGTATGTCAATCGGGCTATATATTTTGCCAGGAAAAATACTAAAAGCGCCCAATGTCCTAGATTCGCCTCATGGATGCTCGCCAGGCAAGCCCGGAGCGCTACACCGCCCGCATGGAGACCCGCTGGACGGCGGGTCTCCGACTCCCCGACGAGCAGTGGCAGCGTCTGCTGCACCTGCTCTTCAAGTCGGCCGCTTCAACTGACGAGCCCGGCTTGAGAGAAGAAGACAGGTAGGCCGCACTGGGCGTACGCTTCCCCTCCACGACATAAGTGGACCCCCGGGAGGGCCTGAAGAACGCTCCCAGGGGTCCTGCCAGTCTCTGGAGGACTGACATGGCGCATTCTAGCGCTGCCCTCGCTCGGAATCTCCTCGACGAGATCGAGTACGGAGCCCAGCTTCGTGCCGTCACCTACGCCCGCGTATCTACCGAGGAGCAGACGCGCGGCTACGGCATCGAGAACCAAGACACCGCCAACGCCGACTACATCAACCGCAAGAGCTGGAAGCACGTCGCCGCCTTCTCCGACGAAGGCGTCTCCGGCAGCCTGGAAATGGGCGCACGCCCGGACTTCGACCGCCTCATGGCGCTCGCGGTCCAAGAGCCGCGCCCCATGGACGTCGTGGTCGTCACCGCCACCGACCGCATCGGCCGGACTGACCGCGCCTTCTATCGATGGGTCTGGGCCCTTGAAGACCTTGGCGTCGCCGTCGCCATCTCCCTACGGGACATCGACAACACCACCCAGTATGGGCGCGAAGCGATGCGTGCCGAGGCGGATTACGCCTTCCGTGAGTACGAACGCATCCTCCAGCGCACCCAGGACGGCCTCCAGACCAAAGCCATGCACGGCGGCTGGACCGGCGGACGCCCACCCCTCGGCTGGTACATCAAGAACAAGGGCCGACGCACCGGCAGCCACCTCGCTCTCGACGACGTGACCCAAGAGGGCTACGCCTGGATGCTGCGACGAGGCCGTGAAATCTTCATCGCCAACCGTGGAAACTGGGAAAAGACCGCGGCACGGCTTAACCTCGAAGGCTGGAGCAGTCCTACGGGGTTGCCCTGGAACGGACCCAACCTCCGCGAGAAGTTCCTCACCGAAGCAGTCCTTGAGGGCACCCATACCTTCCGCAACCCCAACGGCAAGGGTGCAGGCAAGAAGGGTGGAACGAAACTCAAGGCCGACGGCGCCACCCCGAAGGTCCGCCCCAGCGTCACTATCGAGATCCCCCGCGTGTTCACCGACAGCGAACTGGCCGCCTTCGAGGCCGTCCTCATTCGCAGAGAGAACGTCAAGGACCGAGAGGACTGGAACAGCTACCCCCTATCCAGGCGCCTCATCTCCTTGTGCGGCCGACACCGCGTCGGCGGTATCAACGGCACCCACGATGCCCGCGTGTACCGGTGCTCCAGAAAAACATCCGTCGCGACAAACGCCGGCCCCCGCTGCGACTGCTCGGAGATCAACGCCGACCTCCTCGAACAGCACGTCTGGGGGGAAGTCACACTGCTCCTAAGCGAGCCCGAGAGGCTTGAACGCGTCGCCGAAGACATGCTCGGCTTCGCGGGCAGTTCCCAAGACGCACACGAAAGCCGGATCGCTGATCTCACTCGGAAGATCAAGATCCAGAACTCCGCCCTCAACACCGTGCGCGGCTTGGCTGCCGTAGAGGCGGAAGACCTTGGCATGGAACCCGGCGAAGCTCAGACGCATGCATCAGAGGCCACCGCTCCGATCATCCGAGAAATCAAGCACCTACGCAAAATGCTGGCCGAGGCCACGGCATGGATGGAGGAAAGCAGGGCAGCCGCACAGCGGGGCAAAGACCTCGCACGTCTGGCCGTGATGGCGCGCACCGCCCTGCCCACGATGGACATCGAAGACCAACTCGAAGTTCTCGCTCTGCTGCGCGTCAAGGTGGAGATCCTCAGCGCCGTTCCGAAGGTGAAGCACGGTAACCCCTGCCCGGTGCGGGAGTGGTATATCGAGACCGGCCGGCGAGTGCCTCTAGAAGTGCCCGAGGCCGCGTGGGAGGAGATCCGGCCGCTTGTCGTGAAGACGGGCAGAGGGCACGGCAAGAAGAACGCCTACGACCCACGGCAAGTGCTGGAGGCTGTCCTCTGGAAGGCGCGGAACCATGCGACGTGGGAGGAGGCCGCCGCGTCCTTGGGGCGGTCCGGGAAGTCCTTGAGCCCCCGTTTTAACGCCTGGGTCGCCGACGGCGTGTGGGCCCAGGTCATGGACATCCTCGAAGGCGTAGAGAGTGTGGAGCTGCCGCCCCCGCCCTCCCGGGTTCTGCCAGACCTACTGGTCACGGGCGAGATCGACCCCCGCCTCCTTCTCAGGGAGAGCGACATTGCTGATCATGGAGTCGCGTCGAGTACGACCATGAGCTGGCACGCCGCGATGACGGCGAGCGCGATGCCGGGCCGCCCGTCCCGGCGGGCGGCGCCCGGTTTCCGGTCTTCTACCGGAGGAGAGGTGGTCACGTGGGTATCCCCCAGGAATGAATTAGTGAACGCTTGCGTTCACTGTCATGCCGACCGTAGCGACTCCCGAACAGTGAACGCAAGCGTTCACTGTCGATGCCGCGCTCCGTCCCCCGCTCCGGGCGCGCCCGTCGCCGGTCCCGACCGCACCCGCTCCGCTTCCCCGTACCGCCCCCTGGAGATCCCCCATGGTTGCTTCGCCCCGGACGGCCGAGTCCGCCCCGACGCCCTCCCGCCGGCGCGGCGCCGTCCTGGAACGCGCCATCCTCGACGCCGCGCTGGAGCAGCTCGGCACCGTCGGCTGGAACGGCCTCACCATGGAGGGGGTGGCGACCGCCGCCCGCACCGGCAAGGCCGCCGTCTACCGCCGCTGGCCCTCGAAGCAGGAGCTGGTCGCCGACGCCCTGCGCTCGGCCCTGCCCGGGCTGGAGGCCGTCCCCGACCTCGGCGGCGTCCGCGACGACCTGCTCTGGCTCTGTCTCCGGGTCCGTGACGCGATGTTCTCCCGGCCCGGCTGCGCCCTCCGTTCGGTGATTCACGAATGCGATCCGGCGGACGCGGAGAGCTTCCGGACCGTGATCGTCGGAGGGCTGGTCGAGCCGACCATCACCATGCTCCGCCAGGTGATCATCCGTGGTGCGGAGCGTGGAGAGGTGCGCCCGGACGCGGCCGACGGCTGTCTCGTCGACGTGATCCCGGCGATGATGATGTACCGCACCAAGATGTACGGAAGCGAATGGGCGGACGGTGAGATCGAGGAGCTGATCGACCGGGTGATGGTTCCGCTGCTGCGCCCGGCGGGA
This sequence comes from Streptomyces sp. NPDC107521, assembly GCF_055598485.1. Classification (NCBI taxonomy): domain Bacteria; kingdom Bacillati; phylum Actinomycetota; class Actinomycetes; order Kitasatosporales; family Streptomycetaceae; genus Streptomyces; species Streptomyces sp. NPDC107521. Next base: position 94,809 of record NZ_JBVKAT010000008.1, on the reverse strand, counting down.
ACCTGACGGCCCGTCCTCGGCCGATGTGGAGGGCTTGTGGGGACCGGGGGTGTCGCGGCGCACCCGGTGCGGCGTACGCTAGGGGCGCCATGCCGTACGAACCACCCACCCACACCGTCGAGCGCTCCCTCCGCGCAACGACCGGAGCGAAGATCATCGCCGGTGTCGACGAGGTCGGGCGGGGTGCGTGGGCCGGTCCGGTCACCGTCTGCGCGGCCGTCACCGGGCTCCGCCGACCCCCGGAGGGGCTCACCGACTCCAAGCTGCTCACCGTCAGGCGCCGCACGGCGCTCGCGGCGGAACTGCGCGCCTGGGTCACGTCGTACGCCCTCGGGCACTCCTCCCCGGAGGAGATCGACGCCCTGGGCATGACGGCGGCGCTGCGGCTCGCGGCGGTGCGCGCCCTGGAGGATCTTCCGGTCCGTCCCGACGCCGTCATCCTCGACGGCAAGCACGACTACCTCGGCGCGCCCTGGAAGGTCCGTACGGTCATCAAGGGCGACCAGTCCTGCGTCGCCGTCGCGGCGGCCTCGGTGATCGCCAAGGTCCAGCGCGACGGTGTGATGGCCGAACTGGGGACCGACCACGCGGACTTCGGGTTCGCGCACAACGCCGGGTATCCGTCGCCCGTGCACCGGGCCGCGCTGGAGACGCGGGGCCCCACCCCCTACCACCGGTTGTCGTGGGCGTATCTTGATGCGCTGCCCCAGTGGCGGCACCTGAAGAAGGCCCGCAGCGGGGCGGACGGAAGCGTTCCGGAGATCGTGGGTCAGCTCGGCTTCGATTTCTGACGAATCCGGTCGCGCGGATGTGTCACCTGCCCGCGCGTACCGCACCAATGTTTGATTAACATCAGCCCATGCCTCTCATTCCCGAGGAGCCTCAGATTCACGAGAAGGCCCAGGGTCCCCGCGCCACTCCGGCTACCGGCCGCACCGCGCCGACCCCCCGCCCCGTCCCCGGCCCCCGCCCCGCGGCTTCGCCGCGCCCCGGTCGTCCCGGCCCCCCGCGGCCGACGGCACCGGCGCAACGCGCCCCGCGCGAGGTGGCCGAGACCGAGCCCGCTCCGCCGGGCCCGGCCGTCACCGCCCCGGCGGCCACGGCCACTGCCACTGTCACTCCACAGCTCCAGGTGATCCCGGCCGCCCCCGACGGCGCCCTGGACGCCGCCGAGGAAGCGGTCGACCTGCTGCTCGACTCGGGCCGCTCTCCCGGTGAGGTGCTGGTGATCACCACCGGCCGACCGCATCCGTGGGCCGCCCATGAACTCTCCTTCGGCGACGCCGCCTACTGGGCGCAGCACGACGCCGGCGACGACGTGTTCTACGCGGACGCCGCCGTCGCGGGCCGTGCCGCGTCGCGGCCCGTCGTCGTGGTCGCGCTCAACGGCGGTTCCGAGGACGCGGCGGGCACCGCCCTGTCCGCGGCCCGTGCCCGGGCCGGCGCCCTGATGATCGTCTGCGGCGACCCGCAGAACGTCGAATCGGCGCTGGGCGCGGGCGTCTAGGGCCTTTCGTCTGGGCCGGATCAGCGAGCGGGGTCCGGCGCCGTGCGTCGCGAGGCGGAGGAGGGAGCCGGGGCGGAGCCCCGGCGACCGACGACAACGTGGCGAGGTGCGGTGCCAGGGCCCGCGAGCCCGGCATGATCCGAACGAGAGGCCAGCCGCGCCCACCGGACCGAACGCCGCCGTCCGTCCGCCCCGCCGCTCCGGCCACCGGCCGGTCCGGCGGGCGGGGTGCGGCGGCCGGGGCCGGGCGGGGCGCCGTGGCCCATCGGGCCGAGGCCCCTTCGCCGCGGCCCCCTCCGCCGTGCCCGGGTACGGACGGGACGGGCGGCCCACACCGGTGGCGCGGTCTCCGGGCGCGCACGGCGTGCCGTGCGGTGCGCCGCGGCCGTGGTGTCACCCGCCGGGCCCTCGGGTGCCGTCCGGGCTCCGCCGGGCGTTCCGCGGCGGCGCCACGGCGCGTGCCGTCGGGGCACTCCGGGGCGCGGACGTGCGGGAGCCGGGCCCTCGGGGCGCGGCACCGGGCGCGGCTCCCGGCGGGGGCGCGCGACGGGTCACGGGCGGGGGCGTGCGGCGCTTCACGGGCGGGGCGCGGTCCGGGCGATGAGCGGGGCCGTGTCCGGCGGGCCCGTTCCGGGCCTCCGTCGCGGCCCGTCGGTGCTCCGGCCCGCCCGGCTCAGCGGGCCGCCGCGCGGCGCAGCACGTCCGAGGCGACTCCGCCGGTGCGCGGCACGGGCGGCGGCGCCTCCGCCGTGGCGAACGGCTCCGGCGGGGACAGGGAGTTGGGCCGACGGCCGCCCCGGCCCTCCCCGTGGACCTGCCAGCCGTCCCGGGTCAGCGTGATGTACGCCCCGCAGCGCAGCCCGTGCAGGGTGCAGGCGTCCCGCAGGCCCCACATCCACGCGCCGTCCACCTCCGTCCACCGCCCGTCGCCCTCGCGGCAGTAGAGCAGCACGGCGGTGCGCACCGGGGTGCGGCGCCGCAGGTCGTGCGGGATGACCCGGCGGAGCTGGGCGAGCAGCGCGTTGCGGAACATCCAGCCGTCGGGCTGGACGCGCCGGCTGGTGAAGGACGCGCTCGCGCGCAGCCGTTCGTCGGGATCGAACACGGCCACGACCGCGGTCGCCGGTCCCGGCCGGTGCCGGGAGTGCAGCCCGCTGACGACTTCCCGGGGGTTGCGCAGCAGGGGTATCCCGGCGGCGGCCCACTCGGCCGGTTCGAGCAGACGTGCGGCGGAGGTGGCGGACGGCGGCACGGGGGCCGACGAGGACGGAGCGAATCCGAAGGTCACGTTCCTCCCTTCGGCTACGCGCCCGCACAGCGGGCGGGATGGATCGGGGGAGCGCGCACCGCAGCGGGGCCCTGCCGGAAGGCGCCGGGCCGTGCGGGGAGCGGACTCCGATTCTCGCCGTCGAACAGGAATGCGGCAACGAGCAAAAAGAACCGCCGACCGGTATCGGGTGAACTGTTCGCTATATCCCTACCGAGGGGTACCCCGGCGGCGACCGGGCTCCCCTGGCTCCCTGGCCTCCCAGCCCCGGGCTCCCGGCTCCCGGGCCATCGGCCCCGGCCTCCCGGGCCCGGAGCCATGTCCCGGCGCACCGGGGGCCGGGTGGCGGGGGCAGGGCGGTGGGGTGCCCCGGCGCGGCAGATCCCCCGGCGGGGCCCCGGGCGCGGCTGGGACCGGCGGAGGACTCCTCCCGGTCACCGTCAGGACACCCTGGCGACCGAAGGTGGCCAATCGGCCACTCACCGCAACGGCCCGCCGTATCCGTCCAGGGAGGGCGGGACGGCCGAAGCGCCCCGGCCGGGGGCGGCGTCCGGCCGAGCGGGGGGAGCCGCCGCGACCGCGTGCTCCGCGCGTGGCCGGACGGCACCGGGTGGATTCGCGGTTCTCCGGTGCCATCGGGTTGCATGGGCGCCATGGACCTCCAGGAACTGCGCACCGAAGCCGACATCGTCCTCGCCCGGCTCGTGGGGGCGCCAGAGGGGACGGCACGGCTGCGGGAGGACCAGTGGCAGGCGGTGGCGGCCCTGGTGGGCGAGCGGCGCCGGGCGCTGGTGGTGCAGCGCACCGGCTGGGGGAAGTCGGCGGTGTACTTCGTCGCCACGGCCCTGCTGCGGCGGCGCGACGCGGGCCCCACGGTGATCATCTCCCCGCTGCTGGCGCTGATGCGCAACCAGGTCGCGGCGGCCGAGCGGGCCGGGATCCGGGCGCGCACCATCAACTCGTCCAACCCCGAGGAGTGGGAGACGATCCGCGCCGAGGTGGGCCGGGGCGAGGTCGACGTGCTCCTGGTCAGCCCCGAGCGCCTCAACTCCGTGGACTTCCGCGAGAACGTGCTCCCCACCCTCGCGGCGGCCACGGGCCTGCTCGTGGTGGACGAGGCGCACTGCATCTCCGACTGGGGACACGACTTCCGCCCCGACTACCGGCGGCTGCGCACCATGCTGGCGGAGCTGCCCGAGGGCGTCCCGGTGCTCGCCACCACCGCGACCGCCAACGCGCGGGTCACCGCCGACGTGGCCGACCAGCTCGGCACCGGCGGCGCCGACGCCCTGGTTCTGCGGGGTCCCCTGGACCGGCAGAGCCTGCGCCTCGGCGTGCTGGAGCTGCCGGACGCGGCGCACCGGCTGGCGTGGCTGGGGGACCGGCTGCGCACCCTGCCGGGCTCCGGGATCATCTACACCCTGACCGTGGCGGTGGCCGAGGAGGTCGCGGCGTACCTGCGGCGGAGCGGATACGAGGTCGCCTCCTACACGGGCCGGACGGAGAACGCCGACCGGGTGCAGGCGGAGGAGGACCTGCTGGCCAACCGCGTCAAGGCGCTGGTGGCGACCTCCGCCCTGGGCATGGGCTTCGACAAGCCGGACCTGGGCTTCGTGGTGCACCTCGGCTCGCCCGCCTCGCCCATCGCCTACTACCAGCAGGTCGGCCGCGCCGGGCGCGGGGTGGAGCACGCCGACGTGCTGCTGCTGCCGGGCCGCGAGGACCAGGCGATCTGGGCGTACTTCGCCTCGGTCGGCTTCCCGCCGGAGGAGCAGGTGCGGCGCACGCTGGACGTCCTGGGGGCGGCGGCCGGCCCCCTGTCGCTGCCCGCCCTGGAACCCCTGGTGGACCTGAGGCGCTCGCGGCTGGAGATGATGCTGAAGGTCCTGGACGTGGACGGCGCCGTCCAGCGGGTCAAGGGCGGCTGGATCGCGACCGGGCGGCCCTGGCGGTACGACGCCGAGCGCTACGCGTGGGTGGCCCGCCAGCGGAAGGCCGAGCAGCAGGCCATGCGGGACTACGTGGCGACCACCGGGTGCCGGATGGAGTTCCTGCGGCGGCAGCTCGACGACGAGAAGGCCGCGCCGTGCGGGCGCTGCGACACCTGTGCCGGCCCCTGGTTCGAGCACGGTGTGTCCACCGGGGCGCTGGAGTCGGCGTCGGGTGAGCTGGACCGGCCGGGCGTGGAGGTGGAGCCCCGCAGGATGTGGCCGACGGGTCTCGCGGCCGTGGGCCTGGACCTGCGGGGCCGCATTCCCGTGAACGAGCAGGCCGCGGCCGGGCGGGCCCTCGGGCGGCTGTCGGACATCGGCTGGGGCAACCGCCTGCGCCCCCTGCTCGCGCCGGGCGCGGCCGACGGGCCCGTCCCGGAGGACGTGCTCGCCGCCGTCGTCAAGGTGCTGGCCGACTGGGCGCGGTCCCCGGGCGGCTGGGCCGAATCCGGGCCCGGCGCGGCGGAGCGGCCCGTGGGCGTCGTCGCCATGCCCTCCCGCACCCGTCCCCGGCTGGTCACCACCCTGGCCGAGGGGCTGGCCCGGGTCGGCAGGCTCCCGTTCCTGGGCGGTCCGGTCCTCACCCCGGAGGCCGGGGAGTTCCCCCCGCACCGCAGCAACTCCGCACAGCGGCTGCGCGCGCTGGCCGACTCGTTCGCCGTCCCGGACGACCTCGCCGCGGCGCTGGCGGCGCGTCCCGGCCCGGTCCTGCTCGTGGACGACGTCATCGACTCGGGGTGGACCCTGGCGGTGGGGGCGCGGCTGCTGCGGCGGGCGGGGGCGGGAGAGGTGCTGCCGCTCGTGCTGGCGGTGGGGGGCTGAGGAGGGCCCTCGCCGGGGCCCGCGGAGAACCGCTTCCGCCGGTCCGCGGCGGGTACCGCGGAGGGCCGCTTCCGCCGGTCCGCGGCGGATCTCGGCGCGGTCCCTCCGGTCGCTGGACGGAGAGGCGTCCCCGGACGGGTCGTCCCGCCGGTCGGTAGGCGTGACGGGTCCGTGCCCCCGGAGGCGTGGCCCCGGGGGCGACGGGCGCGGGTCAGGTGCCGACCGGCTGCTCGGCCAGGTCGCCCAGGAGGTCGGCGTCCACCGCCGCGGCGTCCGCCAGCAGGGAGCGCACGGCGGTGCGGGCGTGCGCGTAGGGCAGGTCGGACTCGGTCAGCAGGGACCGGGCGTTGGCCGCCTCCCAGAGGGCGGTCAGCTCGAACGCCATCTGGTCGGCCGGTGTCCGGGTCCCCAGCTCGCCCAGTTCCTGCGCCTCGGAGACGGTCTGGCGCACGAAGGCCCGCCAGGAGCCGTCGGCCGAGCGGATGGCGTCCCGCACCGGTCCGGGGCGGGAGCTGTACTCGGGGACGACCTTCTGGAAGAAGCAGCCGCCGGGGAAGACCCGTTCGCGGGAGTAGCGCAGCCACGCCTCGCTCAGCTCCCGGACCCTGCGCAGTCCCGGCGGCTGGGCGAGCGCGGGCTGCACGACACTGGTGACGTGGATCCTCGACGCCGCCCTGACCGTGGCGAGTTGGAGTTCCTCCTTGGAGCCGAAGAGCGCGAACACCCCGCTCTTGCTCAGCTTCAGCTCCGCCGCCAGCCGCCCGAGCGACAGGGCCTCCAGCCCCTCCCGCGACGCCACGCCGACGGTGTGCCGGAGAACGAGCCGCCGGGTCTGGTTGCCTCGCTCGATCCGGCCGTCAACGCGCCTCTCGGTCATGGCGGTTCTCCTCGTCGCAGGCGGCCACCCGTCCGATGCCCGGCACAGAGGTGCCGCTTGGCGGGTGTGGTGGGGGGAGTTGCATCGTACTGAGCACACGACCGTGCGGGAAGTTTTGTTGACCGCTGAGCGGACTTGAGCTGTCCTGGTGCCGTGCCGTGCCGTGCCGTGCCGTGCCGTGCCGTGCCGTGCCGTGCGCGTGGCGAGGTGCGCGGGGCGGGGGCGGAGTCGCGAGGGCTCCCCGCGGGGCCGGGCTGCCTCGGCGGGGACGGCGCCGGGAGGGAGCCCGGTGCGGCGCGGGCACGGCCCTGGGCTGCGCCGGTCCCGGTCGTACGCCCCGTACGGCGTGCGGCCGCACCGCCGGGGTGCCGGAGGCGGAGGCTGGGGCGCGGCGCGGCGGGTACGGCGGTGGCCGGGCGTACGGCGGCGGGCGCGTCAGCCCTGGGGGACGGGCGTGAGGCTCTGCGCCACCGCGAGCAACTGGTCCACCTCCGCCGGGCTCGCCCAGTCGGGCCAGCTCAGCCGCAGCCGGTGGGAGCCGCCGTCCCCGCACCCCGCCGGGCCCGCCGGCACCACGATGTCGGCCGACCCCAGCCCGTGCGGGTCCGGAAACCCGTCCGTCGGGCGGACGCCCAGCACGGCGCGGCCGTCGCGCAGGGCGCTGCGGTGCTCCTCCAGGCTGTGCCGGGCGACGCGGACGACATGGGCGCGGAACAACTGCTCCTGGAGGGCCCGGCAGAGGGCCTCGACGAAGGACTCGGGGTCGCCGGAGACATGGGGCACGTAGCTGAGGACGAGCGGTCCGCGGCCGAGGGCGGCCGCACGGGTGGCGTGCGTGGTCTCCTCCAGGACGCGCAGCGCGGCCCGTACGCCCCGCAGGAACTCCCGCCCGGCCGGGGTCAGTCCCACGGCGCGGTTGGTCCGCCAGAGCAGGGGGGCCGCGACCTCGCGTTCCAGGCGCACGATCTGCTGGCTGAGCGCCGGCTGGCTGATGTGCAGGCGCTGCGCCGCCCGGCCGAAGTGCAGTTCCTCCGCCAGGCAGACGAACGACCGCAGGCGGCTCAGCCCGAGATCCGCCCGGACGTACGGCACCGCCGTGACATCGGTACGTTCCGGCGCCTCCTCGGCCTTCATATGAGCCCCCCATTTTTTGTGATGTGTACGGAACGGTCCCCGACCGCGCCGGTGGACCGGGAATTCCCGGAATTCCCTTTCGTGCCGAGGAGTTTCCGGCCGATTCACCGGACCCGAATGTTCCGGAAAGCGCCGACCGCCGTCCCGCGCCGCGCGGGGCGCGGCGGATGGATTCGCCCGACACCACCACCGGGACGCGGATGCCGCCTGGTCCCCGGCCCGGGGGACGACTCCTCCGCGGGTCGGAACACGGACACCACCCCTACAGTGTACGAACGTTCGTCCTGACAGTATCTTCGGGCGACATTTTGCGTCAAGGGACGTGTTCCGCCCTGCAGTTGGGTGAACAGGCCGGGTGGACGGGCGGGGTGTGCGGGGTGCGTGGCGCCATGACGATCCTAGATACCGGTGGTCCGGCGGGGGGCTCCAGGTCCAGACCTTCGCGTACCGGGAAGTAGAACCCGATGGTAGCGAATGCGGATTGGCGGCCCCGCCGGGTGGGTAATGCGGGCGTAAAGCGGAGGGTTATTCGGTGACGACCACGGAAAGGACCGGTGCGCGCGGGCTCCCGTCCGAGAGGGCTGCCGGGAGCCGGGACGTGCCGCCGGGCGCGGGTTCCGCCCCCGGCGGGGTGTCGGGCGCACCTGGTCCGGCCCGTGCCGGAGCCGGGACATGAGTGCGCGACGGCGGCAACTCGTCGCGCTTTCAAGGGGGATGGGGAGCATGGAGAGCGCGGGTGCCGCAGGAACGGAGGGGCGGCGGGGTGGGGGAGGGGCGCTGTCGCCCGTCGGCGGGCCGGCCGCCGCCCCCGGCTTCGCGCGCGTTCCCGCCGTTCCCCGCGGCCGGGTGTGGTCGCCCACGTTCCCGTCCCCGAACAGGACGTGTCCGTCGCCGAGTTGGTGGGGTCGAGCCGCCCTCTGGCCGGATTCCGCCGCCCCGGCGGACGGGCCCGTCCCCGTCCTCCGCGCCCCCGGGCTGCGCCGACGCGGCGCGCACCGGGGGGACAACGCCCGGACTCGGGCGTGCGATAACCAAAACTTATGTCCGAACACCCGATTGCCGGGCGGCGCGAAGGTAGGGTCAGGCCCCATGAGAACAGCCGAACTGGACTCGTACATACGGCGCACATTCGCCGAGCACTCCGGCCTTTCGGAGGCCGAACTGTTCAGCGGTGACACCACGTTGGCCGATGTGATCAGCCGCAGCTCGCGCATGACGAACAGCATCGACCTCATGGAGTCCTTCGCCCGCACGGCCAACGCGCTGCGCAAGGACCACGGGATCCGGGTACGGCTTCCGGCACTTCCCCTGGACACCCCGATGACGTCGGTCGTGAAGCTCTTTCTGGAGGAGTGCGAACGCCAGGCGCAGAAGGAGGAGAGCGCGTGAGTATCCGCCCGCCGGAGACCGCCGCCCGCCCCGGCTCCGCCGAACGGGCGGACGCCCCGCCCGCGATCATCACCGACCTCTACGACGCCCTCACCACGCGCGGCATGTCGCTGGTCGACGTCACCTGGGAGCAGCACCGCCTGCACGAGTCCCGCCGCTGGAGCGTCGTGGAGATGCTCGCGGACGTCGACGTCGACCGCCTCACCCAGCGCGACCGCATCCTCGTCTGGAACGCCGGGCGGGCCGAGCTGACCACCAAGCCCGGCGCCGACCGGCTGGAGCGGCAGGCCGAGGCGGAGTGCCGCCACTGGGGTGAGAAGGCCCCGGCGGTCGCGGCCGTCATGGAGGCATGCGGCACCTGGAGCCGCTACTGGAACGAGGAAGAGGCCCACCACGAGACGGTCTTCAACCGGCTGGCCGCGGTCACCGGCATGGAGCCGATCTCCAACGAGACCTTCATCGAGTTCCGTCAGGTCTTCCCCGACGACAACATGCTGCGCACCCTCGTCCTGCTGGCCATCTCCGAGATCACGGCGGCGGTCAACTACGGTCAGTGCCAGCACGTCATCGAGGACCCGGGTCTGCGCCGCATCTTCAAGCAGGTCGCGGCCGACGAGATCCAGCACCGCAACTACTTCGTGGCCTTCGCCAAGGCGCTGGTGGACAGCGGCGAGTACCACCCCAAGGACGCCTTCTCGGTGGCCCATCTGTTCCTGCGCGAGGACGGCGAACTCCAGGGCAGCGGACGCGAGCAGCGCGGCACCCACGTCAACTGGTGGGACCACCTCGACACCACCGGCAGCGACTTCCGGCCCGAGGCGATGGAGAAGAAGGAACAGCTCATCTGCGGGGCCCTGAAGAAGATCACCGGAATCACCACCCACTCGGCCGACGAGGTCGAGGACCAGTGGATGGAACTGCTCGACAACTGACCGGCGCCGCCGACGGGTCCACCGTCGGCGGCGTTCCGCTCCCGGCACCCGGACGGACGACCTCCCGTGCTCCACGACGTGACCCGCCTCTCCCTCCCCGTACGCCCCAACGACCTCGACGCCCTGGGACACGTCAACAACGCCGTCGTCCTGGAGTACCTGGAGGCCGGACGGCGGGACTGGCTGCGCCGGATCGGCGGCGAACCGGGCGGGGACGCCGTCGCCGTGGTCGCCCGGATCGAGGTCGACTACCGCGCCGAACTGCCCTACGGACAGCTCGAGGTGGTCACGGAGCTGGAGTCGCCGACGGCCGAGGAGGTCGCCGACGAGTGCCTGACCTTCCGCGCCCTGCTGCGCCAGCGCGTCCATCTGCCCGGCGCGGCGGAACCGGCGGCCGAGGCCCTGGTCACCGTCGCCTTCCTGGACGCGCGCCGACGCTGCCCGATCACGCTCCAGGACTATCTCTCGGCCGTAGTCGCCGGCTGAGCGCCCCCAAGTGCCCCCCCGAGGGCACCCGTTGAGTCCAACGAGGGAGAGCAGACCACGATGAGCACGGCAGCAGCGCCGCAGGAGAGCACGTACTGGGTCCCCACGAGTGACGGTCACGAGCTCCATGTGCGCCGGGCGGGCGACGGCCGGGCCGGGGACGGGACTCCGGGCGTGCTCTTCCTGCCCGGCCTCTTCGCGGACGGCTCCTTCTTCCTGGGCGCCGCGGGCCGCAGTCCGGCCGACGTCTTCCTCGCCGAGGGGTACGCCGTCCACGCCGCCTCGCTGCGCGGGCACGGACCCAGCCGCCGTACGGACGAACGGCGCGCGGGCGACTGGAACTTCGACACCTACGTCCGCCACGACATCCCCGACCTGGTGCGCGCCGTCTCCGAGCGCCACCCCGGGCCGCTGTTCCTGCTGGCGCACAGCATGGCGGGCTACGCGGCGCTGGCGGCGCTCGGCGTCGCGCCCGAACTGCAACGACGGCTCACCGGGGTCCTCACCCTCTCCTCCGCCGTCAACGACTACAGCGACGGCGGGCTGCCCAAGCGCGCCCAGATCCTCTTCGCGGCCACCCTGTCCCGTCTGGTCGGCCGGTTCCCCGCGCGGGCCCTGAAGCAGGGGCGCTTCGACGAACCCGCGGGCCTGATGCGGCAGTTCGCCGACTGGGCGCCCAAGGGCGGCTTCCACAGCGCCGACGGGGCCACCGACTACTGGGCGGCCCTCGCCGAGGTGACGCTGCCCGCCCTGGTCGGGGTCGGCGCCGCCGACACCTTCCACGCCTCGCCCGCCCGCGCCCGCAAACTGGCCCAGCACCTCGGCTCCGACGCCCGGTGCACGGTCTTCGGCCGCGAGTCGGGGCTCTCCTGGGATCCGGGCCACGTCGACGTGCTGCGCGGACGCCGGGCGGCCGAGGAGGTGCTGCCCCGACTGCTGGAGTGGATGCGGCGGACCCTCCCCGCCGACGGCCCGGCCGGCGCCGGGGACACCGGCACCACGACCGGTGGCGGGGACGCGGACACCGCGCCCGGCACCGGCACCACGAACGGCGGCGGTACCGGCGCCGACACGGAAACGGAGTAGAAGGACCGCCATGCTGGAATTCCTGGGCGCCCGTGACGGCTTCTCCGACCAGGGCCTGTACCTGTACGGGAAGTTCGACGAAGCCCCCGAGTCCGTTCCCTACGCGGGGTTCCCCGGACGGGTCGCCGCCGGTGCCGAGTTCCTCCGCGACCACGGGGTGCGTCCCGGCAGCCGGGTCCTGTTCCCCTTCGAGACCTCCGCCGAGGTGATCCTCTCCTTCTTCGCGCTCATGGAGATCGGCGCGCTCCCGCTCTGCGTGAAGCCCTTCGCGCTCAGCACCCCGCTGCGGACCTACGAGGAGTTCCTCGACCGGATCGCCCGCGACCACGGGGCCGACCACGTCCTCGCCGTCCCGAGCCTCGCCCCCGTCACCCTGCCCGCGCCCGCCCTGCCCCTGCCGCCGGCCGGGCTGCGCGCGTCCGGGGCGTCCGGGGTGCTGCGCGTCCCCGGCGACGAGGAGACGGCCTTCGTCCAGTTCTCCTCGGGCTCCACCTCCTTCCCCAAGGGCATCCCGATCCTGCACGGCAGGCTGCGCGCCAACCTGGGGATGATCACCCGCACCGACGGCCGGGGCCCCGGCGACCGGGTCAGCAGTTGGCTGCCGCTCTACCACGACATGGGCCTGGTCGGCGGGATGCTCTCGTGCTTCCGGGTGGGCTGCGACCTGCTCCTGGCCGACCCGACCTCGTTCCTCTTCGACGCCCGCGGCTGGTGGGAACACCTGTCCGCGGAGCGGGTGATGGGCACGGTCATCCCCAACTTCGCCATCGACTACTCGCTGCGGATGATGGCCGACGCGGACCCGGCCGAACTCGCGGAGCTGGACCTCTCCCGGATCCGGGCCGTCTACCTCGGCAGCGAGCCGATCAACATCCCCAACCTGGAGGCGTTCACCGCCCTGATGGAGCCCTCGGGGCTGCGGTCGACCGCCTTCATGCCCTGCTACGGCATGGCCGAGGCCGTCCTGCTGGTCTCTAGCAGGGAGCCCGGCCAGGGCGTCCGGACCGTGCCCGCGCCCTCCGGCGTCCCGGCCGTCTGCGTGGGGCGGCCCATGCCGGAGTTCACCGTCCGCGTGCGGGACGGGGACGGCCGGGTCTGCGGCGAGAACGAACTGGGCCTGATCGAACTGTCCGGCGGCAGCCTCGCCACCGCCTACCTGGGCCGCAGCGGCACGCTGGCGGGCGACGACGGCTTCTACACCACCGGGGACATCGGCTTCCTCGACGGCGGCGAGCTGTTCGTCACGGGGCGGGACGGCGACCGGATCAAGGTCAACGGGCAGAGCCTGTTCGCCGCGGACTTCGAACAGGCGGTGGAGCGGCTCCCGTTCGTGCGCCAGGGCCGGACCGCGGTCGTGGAGAGCGGCGGGAGCATCCTGGTCCTCACCGACTCCTGCCGGGAGACCCGCCAGGACACGGAGGGCTGCCGGGCCCGCGTCGTCGACCAGCTCGTGCGCACCCTCGGCGTCACCGTCCGCCCCCAGGACGTCCACTTCCTGCGCCCCGGCCAGCTCCCCCGCACCAGCAGCGGCAAGCTCCGCCGCCGGGCGGTGCTGGAGGCGTACGAGGCGGGACGGCTGCGGGGCCCGACGCTGCCCGAGCCCGCACCGGAGGCCGGGGCGGGAGCCGGGGCCCAGGGCCCTTCGTCTGGCTCAGGCCAGACCCCGCGAGCCCGGCGTGATCCAAACGAGAGGCCCTAGACCTCTCGGGCGGTGGCCCGGAGGGGTCGGCCGTTCCGGAGGCGCGCTCCGGAGCGCGCCTTCCCGCGGGACGTGCCGGGGCGCGGTGCGCGGGACCGGTGACCACGACCGGGAGCCACGACCCGGCGCGGTGCCCGGGGACGGGGAACGCCGCGTGCGGGCCGCCGGACGACGGGTGTCATGCCCGGGGCGAGAGTTGTCCACAGGGCCCAGCGGGATTCCGGGATCCGCGAGATCGTCGATCCATGACGAACCGCAGCGAAGCGCGCGAAGCCGCCGACGACGATCCGCAGGTCACCCTCCGCACCCCGGCCGAGCTGGCGGACGCCCTGCCCTATCTGCTCGGGTACCGGCCGGAGGACAGCATCGTCCTGGCCGCCCTGTACGACCGGGACGGGCAGGGCCGGTTCGGCGGCCGGGCCAGGCTCGGCATCCCCGCCGGGCCGGAGGACTGGCCGGGAGCGGCCCGGGAGTTGGTGCGCGGCCTGGTGACGGGCGGGGAGCGCCGCGGCACCCGCCCGGTGCGGATGGTCGCCTACCTCTGCCAGGAGCCGGCCCCGGGCGAGTCCGGCCGCCAGGTGATGGAGCGGCTGAGGCCCCTGGCGCAGAGCCTGCGCCTGGAGAGCGGTGCCCTCGACATCCCGGTGGTCGAGGCGCTGTGCATCTCCGACGGGCGCTTCTGGTCCTACTGCCACGACGACGAGGTCAACTGCCCGCCCGAGGGCGTCCCCATGGGGCTGCCGGGCACCTCGGTGCTAGCGGCTGCCGCCGCCTACGCCGGCATCCAGGTGCGGGGCTCGCTGCGGGAGCTGCGGAGGCGGCTGCTGCCCTGGGAGGGCGCCGCCGCGGCCGAGCAGGAGAGCGCCCTCGACGCGGCGGGCTCGGCGCTGATCTCCCGGATCTTCGACACCACCCGGCGCGGGGACGTCGCCGAGGACACGCTCGACCTGGCCGCCCGCCTCATGGACCGACTGGCCGGGGCCTCGGCGGCGTCCGGCGCCGCCGCGGAGGACGGGCGCGACGACCGGCTGATCACCCATGACGAGGCCGCCGCCCTGGTTCTCGGCCTCCAGGACCGCACCACCCGGGACCGGGCCGCCGGATGGATGGAGGGCGCCGAGGCGGGCCCCGCGCTGCGGCTCTGGCGCGCCCTGGCCCGCCGGTGCGTCGGCCCCTACGGCGAGCACGCGGCGGCGCCGCTCAGCCTCGCGGGCTGGGTCGCCTGGTCCACGGGCGACGAGCTGGAGGCGCGGGAGGCCCTCGCCATGGCCCTGGGCGCCGATCAGGACTACCTCTTCGCGCGCCTGCTGCACCAGGCGTGCAACGAGGGGCTCGATCCCGAGTCGATCCGCCGCTGTCTGCGCACCGACCGGGCGGGCGGCGCGGTGACCGAGGGCGGTTCGGTGGCCGAGGGCGGTGCGGTGGCCGGGGGCGGCGCTCCGGGCGGGACGGAGTGCGCGGCCGGGACCGGGGCGGATGACACCGGGGCGGCCTCCGGGGCCGGTGCCCGGGCGGTGCCCCGGCCCCGGGCGCGCCCCGCCGCCACGGCCGACGGGCACCCCGCCCGGCTGCGGACGCGGCACCGGGCCCTGCGGCGGGCGGTCCGGTCCGAGGCCGCGGTCCGGCCGGAGGGCGTGCGTCCCCGCACCCCCGCGGGCGGGGCGCGTCCCGGCGGGTCCCCCGAGGCGCGCGGGAAGGCGGGCACCGCGGGCGGCGGAGCCAGGGGGGAGGAGAGCACCCGGCGGGAGCCCGTCGGCGGCGCCCAGGAGGAGGGGTGAGCGGCGTTCGTCCCGGCCCCTGACACCGCCCGGCGCCGACCACGCCGCCGGGGCGGAGGCCGTCGGTCGGGGAGCCCGAGCCGTCCCCCCGGGCCGGTGCCATGAGCGGGCGGAAGGCGTTCCGGAACGGAGAGGAGGGCAGGCGCGGGGACCCGCCGGGAGCCCCGGGAGGCCGTGGTGCGACGGTGCTCCGGCCCAGGTCCGGACCGGCGTGAACGGCAGGCGGCGGCGAGAGCGGTGCGCAAGCGGAAGGGAGTGTTTATCGTCAGGAAGACGACTATGATCACGGCATGCCCTACGACCCGTCAGCGTTTCCGCCCTTCGCCGTCACCGTGGACCTGGTCGTGCTGACCGTGCGCCGCCATTCCCTGTGCGCGCTGGCGGTGCGCAGGGGCGAGTCCCCGTTCCAGGGGCGCTGGGCCCTGCCCGGCGGGTTCGTGCGGGCCGACGAGGACCTGGCGCGGGCGGCGGCCCGGGAGCTGGCCGAGGAGACGGGGCTGACCGTCCACGACCCCGCCGCCCCGGCCCAGGACAACGGGGCGCATCTGGAGCAGCTCGCGACCTACGGGGACCCCGACCGAGACCCCCGGATGCGCGTGGTCAGCGTCGCCCATCTGGCGCTCGCACCCGACCTGCCCGCGCCCCGGGCGGGCGGCGACGCCAGCAACGCCCGCTGGGCGCCGGTGGAGGAGCTGCTGGACCAGCAGGGGCGCGGCCGGGACGGAGAGCCGGTGGCGCTGCTCGCCTTCGACCACGCCCGCATCCTCTCCGACGGCGTGGAGCGGGCCCGCTCCAAGATCGAGTACTCGTCGCTGGCCACCGCCTTCTGCCCGCCCGAGTTCACCGTCGGCGAGCTGCGCCGGGTGTACGAGGCGGTGTGGAGCGTGTCCCTGGACCCGCGCAACTTCCACCGCAAGGTCACCGGGACCCCGGGCTTCCTCGTCCCCACCGGAGGGACGACGACCCGTCAGGGCGGGCGCCCCGCCCAGCTGTTCCGCGCGGGCGGCGCCACCCTCCTCAACCCCCCGATGCTGCGCCCGGAGGTGTGAGCGCGGGCGCGGCCGGTCCCGGCGCGAACGGCGGACACCCGCTCGCGCACCTGGCGGAACGGGGCCGCGCGCCCGGTCGTACCGCGGCCCACGACGGGCCGTGCTATGCCCGGAAAATCCGATATAGCGCGCTATCTTGCTTCGGGTGATCCAGGCCTTCGGACTGACCAGCACCCCCCGCAAGGAGCTTCCCCCCGCCGTCGACGATGTCTCCTTCGAGGCGCGCGCGGGCCGCGTCACCGCACTGCTCGGAGCGTCCGGCGCGGGAAAGACGACAGCGCTCGGACTGATGCTCGAACTCCAACCCGGCCGGGGCATCACCCACTTCAGAGGCCGCCCCCTGCACCGCATCGCCCACCCGGCCCGGGAGGTCGGGGTGCTGCTGGGGGACGTGCCCGGCCATCCGGGCCGCACGGTCCGGGGACACCTGCGCATGCTCTGCGCGGCGGCCGGGGTCCCCATGGGGCGCGGTGACGAGGTCCTGGAGTCCGCCGGCCTCGTGAGCCTGCGGGAGGAGCGCCTCGGCACCCTCTCGCGCGGACAGGACCGGCGCCTGGGACTGGCCTGCGCCCTGCTGGCCGACCCGCACGCCCTGGTCCTCGACGACCCCGCCGCCGGGCTGTCCGCGGCCGAGGCTCGCCGGCTGCACGGGGCGCTGCGCGCGCACGCCGACCGGGGCGGCACCGTCCTGTTCGGCACCGCCGATCCCAAGGAGGCCGCCCGCACCGCCGACCACGTGGTCACGCTGGAGGGCGGCAGGGTGGTCGCGGACCAGGAGGCCGCGCGGTTCCGGCGCACCCGGCTGCGCCCCAGGGTCGCCGTCCGCAGCCCGCACGCCCCCCGGCTCGCCGCCCTGCTGGCCAAGGAGGCCCGCACCGAACGCCGTTCGGTGGAGGTCGTCCGGGAGGGCGGCAACCGCCTCGCGGTGTACGGCAGTACCTGCGCCGACATCGGTGACACCGCCTTCCGCAACGGCATCCTCGTCCACCGACTCGCCGACGAGGTGGGGGACATGGGGCCGGGAGCGGAGGCGTACCCGTCGGAGGAAGCGGAGCCCGGGGCGGTGCCCGGACCGGCCTCTGGGTCCGGGCCGGTCCCGCGGTCCGGGCCGGATTCCGGGCCCGCGCCGGATTCCGGGCCCGCGCTCTTCGCGAGGCTCATGCCGGAGCCCGGCGCCGCGCCCGGGCCGTTCCCGGGGGCCGCGTCGGTATCCGGGCCCGTACCGACCTCCGGTACCGCGCCTGTCCCGGGGCTCGCGTCGGAGTCCGGGCCCGGGCCGGCATCGGGCACCACGCGGATTCCGGCACCCGAGCCCCCTTCCGCGCGCGGCCCGGGAGCCGGGACCACCGCCGCGCCCGACCGGGGCCCCGGGGTCGTGCCCGGGCCGGGGCGCGCGCCGGGGCCGGGAGAGGCGGCGGCCGCCGCGACCGCGTCCGCGTCGGTGGCCGAGCCCCCGTCCGTCGTGGGGCGGTCCCGTACCGGCTCCGCACCCGCCGCCCACCCCGTCGGCCGGTCCGCCTCGGCAGGGCGCGCTCCTGCCGGAGCGCAGGACCCCGCCCCTGCCCTCACCCCGGCCCCGGACACCCCCGTGCCCACCGCCGCCGCGCGTACCGGCCACGCGCACCCCGACCCCGACCCCGAGCACGCGGCCCCGGTACGCACCGCCTCCACGCCGGTCCCCGTACCCACCGCCCCCGCGGCTGGCGACCCCGAGCCCGATCCCGTACGCGGCGCCCCTCCGCCCGGCCCCGTGCGCGCCGACCCCGCGACCGCGGCCCCCGTGCCCACCGCCGCCGCGCCCGCCCGCTCCATGAGCGCCGATCCCGTGCGTGCCGCCCCCGTGCGTGCCGCCCCCGTGCGTGCCGCCCCCGTGTCCCCGTTCCGCCGGGTGGCTTCGCTGGTCGGGGGTGTCCGGGCCGTCGCGGAGGACCGGGGCGGGGGCTCCGGGCTCGGGCCGCCGATCCGGGTCCGCTCCGCGCCCGGCCCGCTGCGGCCGCTGCGATACGAGCTGCACCGGGCCCTGGGGATCGGCACCGGGTTCCTGACCGGCGCGGTCGTGCTGGTGGTGTCCGCGGTGACCGCCGTGGTGCTCGCCCGGATCGGGCACACCCCGCAGCCGCGGCTGCTCGTCGCGTGGCCGGCGGAGCTGCCGCTGCCGCCCGCCGCGCTGGGCGCGGGGCTGCTGGGGGCGCTCGCCTTCGGGGACGAGTTCCGCCACCCCGCCCTCGCGGCGGACCGGGGGACCGTGCCCCGGCGGCTGGGGCTGCTCGGCGCCAAACTCGTCGTCTCGGCCCTCACCGCGCTGCTGCTGGCCGTGCTCACCCTGGGCTGCGACGCCGAGCTGCTGTACCTGTTCTACGGCCCCGAACTCACCGCCGTCCCCACCGACTGGCCCGCGCTGAGCGCCGGTTGGGCCGGGCTCGTGGTCGGCTGCGCCTGGGCCGGGCTGCTGGCCGCCGGGGTCTTCCGCTCCACCACCGCCGGGCTGGCCGCGGTGCTCGCGGTGCCCGTCCTGGTCGTACCGCTCGTACAGAGGCTCTGGGGCGGTCCGTCCGTGCGGTCCGCCGCCGGTCTGCCGACGCGGCTGCGCGAGGCGCTCCTGGCGCCGTGGCCGTTCGGCGGGGAGCGCTACGCGACGGGGGTGCTGCGGCTGCTGGCACAACCCGTGGGCGGGGCAATGACGTTGTCGGTGGCCGCCCTGCTC
Source organism: Streptomyces sp. NPDC107521 (assembly GCF_055598485.1). Lineage (NCBI taxonomy): Bacteria > Bacillati > Actinomycetota > Actinomycetes > Kitasatosporales > Streptomycetaceae > Streptomyces > Streptomyces sp. NPDC107521. The sequence continues at coordinate 76,088 of NZ_JBVKAT010000008.1, read as the reverse complement.
TGCGCTTATCTGCTCACCACCCTGCGGGGCAGGGCCCGGTGACCGCCCCGGATGACTTCCGTTCCGGCCGTGCGCACAACTCCCCCGTGGGAAGCCCATTTCTTTCCGATAAGGCGTCAATTGGGGCGGGGTGAGCGATCACCCTTTCGTGTGCTTTTCACCAAAGCCCTCAAGGGAGTTGAGGACGAGGCCGACAAAGGATGCGTGAGTACCCTTGCGCACACCATGATGACCTCCGCCCGTTCCGCCGACTCCGGTCTGTCGAACCCGGGCGAACTCGACCGCTACCCCTACGCGGAGACGCCCGGCGTCGACCGCGGCGGGGCGCCCGCGTGGGAGGGGATGGAGCCCGATCTCGGCCGTGTGAGCCGGCGCCCCGCGGGCAGCCGCGGCCGCGGACTGCACGGGCAACTCGTCCAGCAGCTCGGCCAGATGATCGTCTCCGGCGATCTGGGGGCGGACCGCCCCCTGGTGCCCGAGGAGATCGGCCAGCGCTTCGAGGTCTCCCGCACCGTCGTCCGGGAGTCCCTGCGTGTCCTGGAGGCCAAGGGCCTGGTCAGCGCCCGGCCCAACGTCGGCACCCGGGTGCGCCCCGTGAGCGACTGGAACCTGCTCGACCCCGACATCATCGAGTGGCGCGCCTTCGGGCCGCAGCGCGACGACCAGCGCCGGGAGCTGAGTGAGCTGCGCTGGACGATCGAGCCCCTCGCCGCCCGGCTGGCCGCCGGCCACGGCCGCGAGGATGTGCAGCAGCGGCTGGTCGACATGGTCGGCATCATGGGCCATGCCATGGCACAGGGTGACGCGCTCACCTTTTCCCGGGCCGACACCGAGTTCCACGCCCTGCTCATCCAGGTCGCGGGCAACCGCATGCTGGAGCACCTGTCCGGGATCGTCTCCGCCGCCCTCCATGTGTCCGGCGGCCCGGTCACGGGCTGTGACCGGCCGAACGAGGCGTCCCTCGGGCAGCACGGCCGGATCGTCGACGCGCTCGCCGCGGGCGACGGCGCCGCCGCCGAGACGGCCATGCGCCACCTCCTCGTCGTCCACCCCGAGGTGGAGCGCGTCGTCCCCGCCCCGCGCGAGCACTGACCCCGGGCGGGCGCCGACCCCCGCGCGAGCGCTGACCGCGTCCGGCCCGGCGGGGGCGGGCCCCGGATGCGCCGCCTCCCCCCTCCCGCGGCGGTTCCGGACCGCCCGTCACCACCGTCGGACCCCGCGGGATTCCCTCAGATCCCACGGGGTCCGACGGTGTGATGAGACCCTGGATCTCCCCGGCTGGGCCAGGTCAGGACGGTGTGCGACCTCGTTCGTTCGGGTGTGACCGGCTTTGACCGCTTACGGGGTGTGACTCGGGCCACGCGGATTGGGCGTAACGCTCGGGCAAACAACGCGATGACCTAATAGGTGACTGCCGCGGAGGGAATACGGACGTCGTACACGACGCTGTGCTTCTCCCCGGCCCGCGCCCGCGCCGTCGGCCCATCCCCAAGCCGGTGGTCGGCCCCGTCCGTCCAGGACGGCGGCCGGAAGCCGTTTTCCAACGTTCCGAGAGGTTGTTCGTGTCGGCCAGCACATCCCGTACGCTCCCGCCGGAGATCGCCGAGTCCGTCTCTGTCATGGCGCTCATTGAGCGGGGAAAGGCCGAGGGGCAGATCGCCGGCGACGACGTGCGTCGAGCCTTCGAGGCTGACCAGATTCCGGCCACTCAGTGGAAGAACGTACTGCGCAGCCTCAACCAGATCCTCGAGGAAGAGGGTGTGACGCTGATGGTCAGTGCCGCGGAGCCCAAGCGCACCCGAAAGAGCGTCGCAGCGAAGAGTCCCGCCAAGCGCACCGCCACCAAGGCGGTCGCGTCCAAGACGGTGACCAGCAGGAAGGCCGCCGCCCCCGCCGCTCCGGCGGCCCCCGCGGGTGACCCCGCCGAGGAAGAGACGCCGGCCAAGAAGGCGGCGGCGAAGAAGACCACCGCCAAGAAGGCGGCCACGAAGAAGACCGCGGCGAAGAAGACGGCGGCCAAGAAGACCGCCGCCAAGAAGGACGACGCCGAGCTGGTCGAGGACGAGCCCGCCGAGGAGCCGAAGGCCGCCGACGAGCCCGAGGGCACCGAGAGCGCCGGTTTCGTGCTGTCCGACGAGGACGAGGACGACGCCCCCGCGCAGCAGGTCGCCGCGGCCGGCGCCACCGCCGACCCGGTCAAGGACTACCTCAAGCAGATCGGCAAGGTCCCCCTGCTCAACGCGGAGCAGGAGGTCGAGCTGGCCAAGCGCATCGAGGCCGGTCTCTTCGCCGAGGACAAGCTCGCCAACTCCGACAAGCTCGCGCCCAAGCTGAAGCGCGAGCTGGAGATCATCGCCGAGGACGGCCGCCGGGCCAAGAACCACCTGCTGGAGGCCAACCTCCGCCTGGTGGTCTCCCTGGCCAAGCGCTACACCGGCCGCGGCATGCTCTTCCTGGACCTCATCCAGGAGGGCAACCTCGGCCTGATCCGCGCGGTCGAGAAGTTCGACTACACCAAGGGCTACAAGTTCTCCACGTACGCCACCTGGTGGATCCGTCAGGCGATCACCCGCGCGATGGCCGACCAGGCCCGCACCATCCGCATCCCGGTGCACATGGTCGAGGTCATCAACAAGCTCGCCCGCGTGCAGCGCCAGATGCTCCAGGACCTGGGCCGCGAGCCCACCCCGGAGGAGCTGGCCAAGGAACTCGACATGACCCCGGAGAAGGTCATCGAGGTCCAGAAGTACGGCCGCGAGCCCATCTCCCTGCACACCCCGCTCGGCGAGGACGGCGACAGCGAGTTCGGTGACCTCATCGAGGACTCCGAGGCCGTCGTGCCGGCCGACGCGGTCAGCTTCACCCTGCTCCAGGAGCAGCTCCACTCCGTGCTCGACACCCTGTCCGAGCGCGAGGCGGGCGTCGTCTCCATGCGGTTCGGTCTCACCGACGGTCAGCCGAAGACCCTCGACGAGATCGGCAAGGTCTACGGCGTCACCCGCGAGCGCATCCGCCAGATCGAGTCCAAGACGATGTCGAAGCTGCGCCACCCGTCCCGTTCCCAGGTGCTGCGCGACTACCTCGACTAGGCAGGTCGCCGGCACGCCCGGCCCGGCATCGAGGCCCGGTTCCCCGCAGGGGGGCCGGGCCTCGGTCATGGGCGGCCGGAGCGGGCACCGCCGGGGGAGGCGGCGCGGCCGGGAGCGGGGCGGCGGGTGCCGGCGTGGGCACGGGCGGGGGTGCGGGCGCGGGCCGGGTGGATCACCCTGGGTCTCCCAATGACCACCTGTGAGTGAGGAGCGCGTATGCGTCGTCTCATGGTCCGGACGCTGGTCCGCCCGCTCGTCCTGGCGGCGGCGGCCACCGTCATACCGCTGGCGGGCGCCGCCCCCGGGACCGCGGGCGGCATCGTCGTCGGGGGCTTCCCGGTCGACGTGGCCGACAGCCCGTGGACGGTGGCCCTCTCCAGCCGTGACCGGTTCGGGGGTACGCGGTCCGGGCAGTTCTGCGGGGGAGTGGCGGTGGGCCGCACCACCGTGCTCACGGCGGCGCACTGCGTGAGCGGGGCGGTGCTGGGATCGCCGCCCGGACGGACCGGCGACCTCAAGGTCATCGCCGGCCGCACCGATCTGCGCTCGGCCCTGGGGCGGGAGATCCCCGTCAGCCGGATCGGTGTGAACCCGGGCTACGACCCGGACGGCAACGTCGGGGACTTCGCCCTGCTGACCCTCTCCGAGGCGCTGCCCGCCGGTTCGGTCCTGGGCATGGCCGCGGAGGGGGACCCCGCCTACACGGCGGGGACGGCCGCCCTCGTCTACGGCTGGGGTGACTCCTCGGGCGCCGGCGACTACGCCACCGGGCTGCGGGCGGCGCGGGTGCGGGTGCTGCCCGACGCGCGGTGCGAGCAGGCGTACCCCGGGGGCGACGACCGCCGGTACCGCGCCGACAGCATGCTGTGCGCGGGGGAGGGGGCGGGGGGCCGCGACGCCTGCCAGGGCGACAGCGGCGGGCCGCTGGTGGCCCGGGGGCGGCTCGTCGGGCTCGTCTCCTGGGGGAGCGGCTGCGGCACACCGGGGTATCCGGGGGTCTACACGCGCGTCTCCGCCGTTGTGACGGCCCTGGGCGGGCAGGTGCCCCGGGCCGCGGTGGGAGGGCGCTGACGGGCCCCTGGAGCCCCGCGGCACGAGCGAGGGCGACCGCCTCGGATGAGGTGGTCGCCCTTTCACCGGCCTGTGCCTGCACGCACACGGACCGATCGGACTCGGCCCGTGCCGGACTCGCTCGTCGTCGGATGCGAAGCGTCAGCGCTCTTCTTCGGGACCGGACGCGGGAACGGACGTCAGCCGCTCCGTCTCGTCCTGTATCTCAGCGGCGATCTTCTTGAGTTCCGGCTCGAACTTGCGGCCGTGGTGGGCGCAGAAGAGCAGTTCCCCGCCGCTCAGCAGAACGACGCGCAGGTACGCCTGGGCGCCGCAGCGGTCGCAACGGTCGGCGGCCGTCAGCGGGCTCGCGGAAGTCAGAACAGTAGTCACGTCGCCTCTTCTCTAGCTCGACGAGCTGTCGTACCAGGGTCAACATCCAACCAGCCCCAAAACGTTCCCGCTCGTGGCTTTTTCCTCGAAGATTTCTTCCGAGGGGTCGGCTGTCACCCGTTGGCGGCGAATGTGCCGTATTGCGTGTCTCTGTGTCGTACGGGTTCGCGCGGTCGGATCGGTGTCGGTCCCGCCGGCTGGGTTGCCGGTTTGTTCATGAGGACGTGCCCGGAGCCTAAATGGTTCATGCCTCGAAGGGAACGTGATGTGTACTTCACCCCATCGAGGGATCGAACAGGTATGCGACCCTGGACTAGGGTGAGTTCTCGACGAGGGTGGCGTGACAACGGCTCTACCAGGCATCGGTACCCTCTGACCGGTGAACGAAGCCGCGCCCTTACCCAGCGGGGCCCCATCTGAAATTCAGCGAGGAGCGAACCGCGTGACCGCCGAGACGTCCGTGCCGTCCACAGCGCTGCTGGCAGGAGCAGACCGGGACGGTTCCAACTACACCGCGCGGCACCTGCTCGTCCTGGAGGGGCTCGAGGCCGTCCGTAAACGTCCGGGCATGTACATCGGGTCGACCGACAGCCGCGGTCTGATGCACTGCCTGTGGGAGATCATCGACAACTCCGTCGACGAGGCCCTGGGCGGTTACTGCGACCACATCGAGGTGATCCTCCACGACGACGCGTCCGTGGAGGTCCGGGACAACGGCCGGGGCATCCCGGTCGACGTCGAGCCCAAGACGGGCCTGTCCGGCGTCGAGGTCGTGCTGACCAAGCTGCACGCCGGAGGGAAGTTCGGCGGCGGCTCCTACGCCGCCTCCGGCGGCCTCCACGGTGTCGGCGCCTCGGTCGTCAACGCCCTGTCCGCCCGGCTGGACGTCGAGGTGGACCGCGGCGGGCACACCCACGCGATCAGCTTCCGGCGCGGTGTGCCGGGCGCCTTCGCGGCGGCGGGCCCGGATGCGAAGTTCGAGCCGGGCAGCGGTCTGCGCAGGGCGAAGAAGATCCCCAAGACCCGTTCCGGTACCCGTGTGCGGTACTGGGCCGACCGCCAGATCTTCCTGAAGGACGCCCGGCTCTCCCTGGAGACGCTGCACCAGCGGGCGCGGCAGACGGCCTTCCTGGTGCCCGGCCTCACCATCGTCGTCCGGGACGAGTTCGGTCTCGGCGACGGGGGCAGCAAGGGCGAGGAGTCGTTCCGCTTCGACGGCGGCATCAGCGAGTTCTGCGAGTTCCTCGCCTCCGACCGGCCCGTCTGCGACGTGCTCCGCTTCACCGGCCAGGGCGCGTTCAAGGAGACCGTGCCGGTCCTGGACGAGTTCGGGCAGATGACGCCCACCGAGGTCACCCGGGATCTCGGCGTGGACATCGCCATGCGCTGGGGCACGGGCTACGACACCACGCTGCGCTCCTTCGTCAACATCATCGCCACGCCCAAGGGCGGCACCCATGTCGCGGGCTTCGAGCAGGCGGTGGCGAAGACGATGAACGAGGTGCTGCGGGCCAAGAAGCTGCTGCGCGTCGCCGAGGACGACATCGTCAAGGACGACGCCCTGGAGGGCCTCACGGCGGTGGTGACGGTCCGGCTGGCCGAGCCGCAGTTCGAGGGGCAGACCAAGGAGGTGCTCGGCACCTCGGCGGCCCGCCGGATCGTGAACACGGTGGTCGCCAGGGAGCTGAAGGCGTTCCTGACCTCGACCAGGCGCGACGACGCCCAGCAGGCCCGGGTCGTCATGGAGAAGGCCGTCGCCGCGGCCCGGACCCGTATCGCCGCCCGTCAGCACAAGGACGCGCAGCGTCGCAAGACGGCGCTGGAGTCCTCCTCGCTGCCGGCGAAGCTCGCGGACTGCCGCAGTGACGACGTGGGGCGCAGCGAGCTGTTCATCGTCGAGGGCGACTCGGCGCTCGGCACCGCGAAGCTCGCGCGGAACTCGGAGTTCCAGGCGCTGCTGCCGATCCGCGGCAAGATCCTCAACGTCCAGAAGTCGTCCGTGACGGACATGCTGAAGAACGCCGAATGCGGTGCGATCATTCAGGTCATAGGAGCGGGCTCGGGCCGCACCTTCGACATCGACGCGGCCCGCTACGGCAAGATCATCATGATGACCGACGCCGATGTGGACGGCTCCCACATCCGGACGCTGCTGCTGACCCTCTTCCACCGCTACATGCGGCCCATGGTCGAGGCCGGCCGGGTCTTCGCCGCGGTGCCGCCGCTGCACCGCATCGAGATCGTCCAGCCCAGGAAGGGCCAGGACAAGTACGTGTACACGTACTCGGACCGGGAACTGCGGGACAAGCTCATGGAGTTCAAGACCAAGGGCGTCCGTTACAAGGACTCCATCCAGCGCTACAAGGGCCTCGGTGAGATGGACGCCGACCAGTTGGCCGAGACGACCATGGACCCCCGCCGCCGCACCCTGCGCCGGATCAACCTGACCGATCTCGACTCCGCCGAGCACGTCTTCGACCTGCTCATGGGCAACGACGTGGCACCCCGCAAGGAGTTCATCTCCAGCTCGGCCGCCACGCTGGACCGGTCGCGCATCGACGCGTAGTCCGCCCGGGGGGTGCGCGGGCAGGGGCACCTGGGGCGGGATCGGGGGCCGGGGGCCGACCTGAAGGTTGGGCGCCGGTCGCCCGCGTCGGCGGTTTGGACGGTCCGGTCATTCCGGCGGTCCGACCGCCCCTGCCGCTCGGGTGGTCCGACCGTTTGGGCAATCCGGTGGTCCGGCCGACCGTCCCGGCTGCCGGGCCGTTCCGGCCATCCCAGGGGTCCGGCCGCTCCTGTTGCTCCGGCGCTCCGGTGGTCCTGCCGCACGGCGTTCCGGCCGGTCCGGGGGCCAGTGGCTCAGCGGACTGCGATGGTTTCGGGTCCTCCCGTGGCTCCCGTGGCTCCCGTGGCTCCCGTGGCTCCCGTGGCTCCCGTGGCTCCCGTGGCTTCCGTGGCTTCCGTGCGCTCCTGCGGTTTCGGGTGGTCCGGGGGTTTGGTCGCTGGAAGGGGCCGGTGACGGGCGGGGCGTGAGCGGTGCCGGGCCGGGTCCGTGGGCCGTCGCGCGGCGCCGGGGCGGACGGTGCGGGGAGCCCGGCCTTCGGTTTCCGCGTCCGTGCGTGTCCGCACGTCAACGCTTCCCCCCGCCGCCCGCTCGCGCGGGTGCGGGGTCAGACGGCCAGGGACGTGGGCAGGGTGATGCGGCGCAGCGCCGTGACCCGCATGTGGGCCGGGGAGCCGAGCACCGAGGTGGCGCAGCTCTCCGGGCGGGGCGGCAGCGCGGCGGTCTGGGCGACGGTGACCCGCCAGTGGCGGCCGTCGGCGTGGGCGACGGTGACCTCCCAGTGCGGGGCGGACCGCTCCGTGCGCACCACCGTCAGCGCCTCCGCGGCGTCCTCGCCGGTCTCCGCGCGCACCGCCAGCTCGGCGGCCTGGCCGGGGCGCTCCCAGGCCGTGCTGCCCCGGCAGCCGGAGACGACCATCCGTCCCTCGCGCACCCGGTGCAGGATCTCGCCGACCGAGCGGGCGTCGACCCGGCCGTAGGCGTAGCCGTGCGGCAGGACGAGGATCGTCGGGGAGAAGCGGTGGCCGCCCAGATGGGTGACCTCCCAGGTGCCCTCCGCCCCGGAGGCAGCCAGCTCGGCGGCGAGCGGCCTGCCCAGGATCGCGCAGCAGCGGTCCCGCTTGCCGTTGGTGCAGACGAGGGCGAGCGGGGCGCCCTCGTGCGGGGCACCGCCGAGCACCGTGTCGAAGGCGCTCCGGTCGCCCCGGCCGAGCGCGGCGAAGTCGAGGTCGAGCAGCCGCCGGGGATCGGTGACGGTGGCGCCGTGCAGCCACACGTTCCCGGGCACGGTGTGGCCCGCGTACACCCGGCGCGTTCCCGGGGCGTGGCCGTCGGCGTGGCGGCCGGGGCGGCGGATCAGCGCGAGGCGCACGCCGGTGCCCTTCGCGGCGGCCTCCAGGGCGCGGCCGAGGGCGGGGTCCAGATGGCTCGATGTGAGCGCCTTGGCACCCCAGGGCCCGGTCTGCTCCAGCAGGAGCCAGGTCCGCGCGGCGGGCGCGGTCCCCGCGACGGGCTCGTCGAGATCCCGGGAAACGGTTGAGCAGATACTCACAGAGGTAAGCCTAACCTGACTTTCCCTCGTTGGCTTCCGGCCGCGCCCGAACGATACTCCCGTGGTGGCCCGAACCTCCTCTGCCACGCCCTCACCACACGTATCCTGATCAGGCGTTCCGTTCCCCGGTCACCCTGCCGGAGGCCCGCCGTCGCGGCGGGCGGGCAGGCGAGAAAGAGGTCGTGCGGTGGCCCAGAGCCCCATTCCCCGGCAGATCCCGGTCGTCGTGCTGGCCGGATTCCTCGGCTCCGGGAAGACCACCCTCCTCAACCACCTCCTCCACCGCAGCGGCGGCAGCCGGATCGGCGCCATCGTCAACGACTTCGGTTCGATCGAGATCGACGCGATGGCCGTCGCCGGGGCCCTGGGGGACTCCACGGTCTCGCTCGGCAACGGCTGTCTGTGCTGCGCCGTCGACGGCAGCGAACTGGACGTCTACCTGGAGCGGCTCGCCCGCCCCGACGCCGGGATCGACGTCATCGTCATCGAGGCCAGCGGGCTCGCCGAGCCGCAGGAACTGGTGCGCATGCTCCTCGCCAGCGAGCAGCCGGGCGTGGTCTACGGGGGGCTCGTCGAGGTCGTCGACGCCGCCGAGTTCGACGGCACGCGGGAACGGCACCCGGAGATCGACCGGCATCTGGCGCTGGCCGACCTGATCGTGGTCAACAAGACCGACCGGGCCGACGATTCGGAGCGGGTGCTCGCCCTCGTGCGGTCCCTCGCGGACGGCGCCGCCGTGGTCGCCTCGGTGTACGGGGCGGTCGACCCGGAGTTCCTGTTCGACTGCCGTCCGGACGGGGAGCGGATCGGGCAGCTCTCGTTCGACGATCTGCACGACCACTCCCGGGACGGCGGCTCCCACGCCGGGCACCTGCACGCGGCGTACGACAGCCTGGCGTTCGTCTCCGACGTGCCGCTCGATCCGCGCCGGGTGATGCGGTTCCTGGACAGCCGCCCCGAGGGGCTGTACCGGATCAAGGGGTACGTCGACTTCGGTCCGTACGACCCTCGGAACCGGTACTCCGTCCACGCCGTGGGGCGGTTCCTGCGCTTCTACCCGGAGCCCTGGCCGGCCGACGGCGAGCGGCTGACCCAACTGGTGCTGATCGGCGCCGGGATCGACGCGTCCGCCCTCGCCAAGGAACTGGACGGCTGCCGCGACGCCGGCCGGGAGGCCGACGAGCACGGCATGTGGGGCGTCCTGCGGTACGTGCCCGACCCGGAGGGCGGGGGGACGGGGGAGCGGGACGCGGACGCCACCGTCGGCACCGGCCCCTGCGACCCACCGGCCGAGCCGGACTTCCCGTGGCCGAGCGGGAGTTCCGGCGCTGCGCCGGGGGAGCTCCGCTGATGGCCGTCGGTTCGTCGACCGGGCGTGGAGCCTGCCGCTGACGACCGGCGTGTGCCGGAGGCACGGGTACGGGCCGGTACCACGCCGCAGCGCGATGCCCGGCGGGCTCGCGCAGCCGTGCTCGCGGCCGGTGGCCGTCCGGTCCGGCGGATGGCGGAGACCGTCCGGGCAGACGCCTCGACGGTGCGGTGCGGTGGCGGGACCGGTTCGCCCGGGAGGGAACGGCCGGACGGAAGGACGGGCCCGCTCGGGCCGGCCGCCGGTCCACGGGCCGCCCGCTCGCGCGCGGCCCGGTCGGCCACCGGGCCCGGGACGGGTGGGGCGGCGGGAGAAGGCCCCGCCGGCCGCGGCCGCTCCCACCGTCGGCGACACGGTCGGCCGCACCCATGACTTCGGCGACGACCGGGGCGGCCGGAGCGAGGTGGAGAAGGTCCCATGACTTCGGGGACGACCGGGGTTGCCGGAGCGAGGTGGAGAATGGCCCTGTCCACCGCGCCGGTCACCACCCGCAGATGCTTCCCGACCGGCGTCGTCGAGCCTGCCCACCCGAGGACTGCGGCGGCCCTTGGAGCCACGCGGCCTTCCTCGCCGCGATCATCGCCCCCGTCACGAGCGGCACGAAGAACTCCTCGGCCGGACCGGCGGCGCCTTCGATCCCGACGGCTTCGACATCGACGCCGTCAACGAGCGCCCCACAGCCCGAGGGCCCTCGGCAGAACGTGTGCGGTGCGGCAACCAGGGCCTCTCGTTTGGATCAGGCCGGGCTCGCGGGCCCTGGCACCGCACCTCGCCGCGTTGTCGTCGGTCACCAGGGCCCCGCCCCGACTCCCTCCTCCGCCTCGCGGCGCACGGCGCACGGTGCACGGCGCCGGACCCGGCTCCCCGATCCGGCCCGATCCAAACGAAAGACCCTATGCTGCGGTGTATGAGCCGGACTCCCGTCGACCCCGTCGCGCACAACCGCCTCGCCTGGGACCGCGAGGTGGAGGAGGGCAACGAGTGGTCACGCCCGGTCGGTCCCGAGGTGATCGCGAAGGCGCGGGCCGGCGAGTGGTCCATCGTCCTGATCGGGTACGAGCCGGTCGACCCGGCCTGGTTCCCGCCGGAGCTCACCGGTCGCGACGTGCTCTGCCTGGCCTCCGGCGGCGGGCAGCAGGGCCCGGTGCTGGCCGCGGCGGGCGCGCGCGTGACCGTCTTCGACAACTCGCCCCGCCAACTGGCACAGGACGAGATGGTCGCGGCGCGGGACGGGCTCGACCTGCGCACCGTGCTCGGCGACGCGCGCGACCTGAGCCCGTTCCCGGACGCCTCGTTCGACCTCGTCGTCCACCCGGTCTCCAACCTGTTCATCCCGGAGTTGGCACCGGTCTGGCGCGAGTGCCACCGTGTGCTGCGCCCCGGCGGGACGCTGCTGTCCGGCTTCCTCAACCCGGACGTCTACCTCTTCGACGCCGAGTCCCTGGAGACGCGCGGCGAACTGGTGGTGCGCCACCGCCTGCCCTACAGCGACCTCACCCACCTGGAGCCCGCCGAGCGGGAACGGCTGTGGGGCCTGCACGCGCCGGTGGAGTACAGCCACACGCTCACCGATCAGCTCGGCGGTCAGATCGCGGCGGGCTTCGCCATCACCGGCTTCACCGAGGCGCCGCACCACTCGGAGGCCACTGCCGGCTGGCTCTCCGGCTACTTCGCCACGAAGGCGGTCAAGGCCGGCGCCGGCCACTGACCCTCCACCGGCCGGGCCGGACCGGCGGTGAGGCCGACGGGCGGCCGGATGCGGTGGGCGACGATCCCGCGGACACACGGACCGTGCACACCCCGGCCCCGGCGGCCCCGCGTCGCTCATCGTGCCGGCGACCGTGAGGCGCCGGCATCGGCACCCGCACCACGCACGACCGCCTCGACACCCGGCGCCATGAACAAGCACCTCACCCGCCCGGGAGCCGTCGGCGGAACCCGTCGGTGCGGCAACCGGCGCCCTGGTCCTCGCGGGCGCCCCTCGCCTATGCCAACGCCGTGTCGGGCCCCGGCCCCCGGCGCCCGGCCCCGGCGCGCCCCGGCCTCCGCAGGCGTCGTCCTCGGCTCTCTCAGGGCTGAAAAGGCCCGAGCCCGGGTTCACCGGTCACGGACAGGCCGGAGCCCCGCCCCCGGTCCGCCGAGCGGGCACCCCCGGAGGGGGAGTGGGAACCCCCACCGCCGAACTCCCTGATCAGGTCGCCCGGCTGCCACACGGCGGGTCCCGGGGGCAGGCACGGAGACGGACCCCAGCCGAGTGTCCCCGGCGGGATGATCCCGGGCACGACGCCCGTCCGGGACCCCTCGCGGCCGGGGCCCCGCGCCTCCTCGTCGACCCAGCTCAAGGCACCCCGGGCGAGTCCCCCGGCAGTCACCCCGGGTACCTCGGGCCCCGGGCCCAGGGCACTCCCGGGTCCCCGAGCCTCGGCCACCCCGGCGCCGGGCACCCGGCCGCCGGGCACCCGGAGGCTCCCGGCGCCCCCGAGCACCCCCGAGCACCCCCGAGCACCCCCGAGCATCCCCGTCACGCCGGTCCCGTCACCACCGACACCGTCTTCGGCAGGGAGACCCCCGAGCCGTCCCGGCGCGGGTCGACGTCCGGGAGGGGGACGGGCGTGCCGTCGCGCTGGGCGGCCCTGGCCGGGGCGGGGCCCGCCCAGGCCAGCGACAGACAGTCCTCGCCCTTCAGGAACCGCTGGCAGCGCACCCCGCCCGTGGCCCGGCCCTTGCGCGGGTACTGGTCGAACGGCGTCAGCTTGGCCGTCGTCTGCACCGAGTCGTCCAGGGTGCCGCGCGAGCCCGCGACGGTGACGACGACCGCGTCGGCGGCCGGGTCCACCGCCGTGAACGAGATGACCTTGACCCCGTCGGCGAGCTTGATGCCCGTCACCCCGCCCGCCGGGCGGCCCTGGGGCCGGACCTGCGCGGCCTGGTAGCGCAGCAGTTGGGCGTCGTCGGTGATGAACACCAGGTCCTCGTCGCCCGTGCGCAGTTCCACCGCGCCGACGATCCGGTCGCCCTCCTTGAGGGTGATGACCTCCAACTCCTCCTTGTTGGAGGGGTAGTCCGCCACCACGCGCTTGACGACGCCCTGTGCGGTGCCGAGCGCCAGGCCCGGCGAGGACTCGTCCAGGGTGGTCAGGCAGACCACCGTCTCGCCCTCCTCCAGGGAGACGAACTCCGACAGCGGCACGCCCCCCGCGAGGCTCGGCGTCGGCATCGTCTCCGGCAGTTGCGGCAGGTCCACCACGTTCACCCGCAGCAGCCGCCCGGCGGAGGTCACCACGCCCACCTCGCCCCGGGCGGTGGCCGGCACCCCCGAGACGATCAGGTCGTGCTTGACCCGCCTGGCCCCGGCGCCCGCGCCGAACGGCGCGCCGTCCACGGTGCGGGCCAGCAGGCCCGTGGAGGACAGCAGCACCCGGCACGGGTCGTCGGCCACCTGGAGCGGCACCGCGGCCACGGGGGAGCCCGCGGACTCCAGCAGCACCGTGCGCCGGTCGGTGCCGAACTTCTTGGCCACCGCCGCCAGTTCCGCCGAGACCAGCTTGCGCAGCTCCGCGTCCGAGTCCAGGATGCGGGTCAGCTCCTCGATCTCGGTGTTCAGCCGGTCCTTCTCCGCGTCCAGCTCGACGCGGTCGTACTTGGTCAGCCGGCGCAGCGGGGTGTCCAGGATGTACTGGGTCTGGATCTCGCTCAGCGCGAAGCGCTCCATCAGGCGCTCCTTGGCCTGCGCCGAGTTCTCGCTGGAGCGGATGAGGCGGATGACCTCGTCGATGTCGATCAGCGCGGTGAGCAGGCCCTCGACCAGGTGCAGCCGGTCGCGGCGCTTGGCGCGCCGGAACTCGCTGCGCCGCCGGACGACGGTGAAGCGGTGGTCGAGGTAGACCTCCAGCAGCTCCTTGAGGCCCAGGGTGAGCGGCTGGCCGTCGACCAGGGCCACGTTGTTGATGCCGAAGGACTCCTCCATCGGCGTCAGCTTGTAGAGCTGCTCCAGGACGGCCTCCGGCACGAAGCCGTTCTTGATCTCGATGACCAGGCGCAGCCCGTGCTCGCGGTCGGTGAGGTCCTTGACGTCCGCGATGCCCTGGAGCTTCTTGGAGCCGACCAGGTCCTTGATCTTGGAGATGACCTTCTCCGGGCCGACCGAGAACGGCAGCTCGGTGACGACGATGCCCTTGCGGCGCGCCGTCACCGTCTCCACCGACACGGTCGCCCGGATCTTGAAGGTGCCGCGGCCCGACTCGTAGGCGTCGCGGATGCCGGGCAGGCCGACGATCCGGCCGCCGGTGGGCAGGTCGGGGCCCGGCACGTGCTTCATCAGGGCGTCGAGGTCGGCGTTCGGATACCGGATCAGGTGCCGGGCCGCCGAGATCACCTCGCGCAGGTTGTGCGGCGGCATGTTGGTGGCCATGCCGACGGCGATCCCCGAGGCGCCGTTGACCAGCAGGTTCGGGAAGGCGGCGGGCAGGGCCACCGGCTCCTGCTCCTGGCCGTCGTAGTTGGGCGCGAAGTCGACGGTGTCCTCGTCGATGGACTCCGTCATGAGGCTGGTGGCCTCGGTCATCCGGGCCTCGGTGTACCGCATGGCCGCGGGCGGGTCGTCGTTGCCCAGCGAGCCGAAGTTGCCGTGGCCGTCGACCAGGGGGACCCGCATGGAGAACGGCTGCGCCATGCGCACCAGGGCGTCGTAGATCGACGCGTCGCCGTGCGGGTGGAGCTTGCCCATGACCTCGCCGACGACCCGGGCGCACTTGACGTAGCCGCGCTCGGGGCGCAGCCCCATCTCGTTCATCTGGTAGACGATGCGGCGGTGCACCGGCTTCAGCCCGTCGCGGGCGTCCGGCAGGGCGCGGGAGTAGATGACCGAATACGCGTACTCAAGGAAGGAGCCCTGCATCTCGTCGACGACGTCGATGTCGAGGATCTTCTCCTCGTACGCGTCGTCGGGCGGCGGGGTCTTCGTACTACGGCGGGCCATCGCTGCCGGCTCCTCGCTGAAGCGTGAACGGTGATCTGACGCGGTCCATTGTGGACCGAGGCACTGACGGCACCCGACAGGACCCGTCCCGGACCGACCGGTCCGGTGCCGCCCCGCAGCGTACGCCCTCGTCGTCCCCGCTCCGGCGACCGCCGGGGGGGCCGGTCCGGGGAGCGGGCGGGGAGCGGCCGGGACGGGGCGCCGCGTGCTCGCTCTCGGCGTACCGCGGCCGGGAACCCCACCGGCGGCCCGCGCGCTTGCATACAGTGGCAGGATCAGCGGAATTTCGCAGTTCCGCCCAGTGATTCCACCAATGGTTTCGCGATCGAAGGGACGTACATGCCCATGGGTCACACGGCCACAGCCCAGGCAGGCACCGGGGGCCTGACCGCGACCGAGCACCGCCTGGCGAACGGCCTGCGCGTGGTGCTCTCGGAGGACCACCTGACCCCGGTCGCCGCGGTGTGCCTCTGGTACGACGTCGGTTCCCGCCACGAGGTCAAGGGGCGTACCGGTCTGGCTCACCTCTTCGAGCACCTGATGTTCCAGGGCTCCGCCCAGGTGAAGGGCAACGGCCACTTCGAGCTGGTGCAGGGGGCCGGCGGTTCGCTCAACGGCACCACCAGCTTCGAGCGCACCAACTACTTCGAGACGATGCCCGCCCACCAGCTGGAGCTGGCGCTCTGGCTGGAGGCCGACCGGATGGGCTCCCTGCTCGCCGCGCTGGACGACGAGTCGATGGAGAACCAGCGGGACGTCGTCAAGAACGAGCGCCGCCAGCGCTACGACAACGTCCCCTACGGGACCGCCTTCGAGAAGCTGACCGCGCTGGCCTACCCGGAGGGCCACCCCTACCACCACACGCCGATCGGTTCCATGGCCGACCTGGACGCCGCCACGCTGGAGGACGCGCGCGCGTTCTTCCGCACCTACTACGCGCCGAACAACGCGGTGCTCTCCGTCGTCGGCGACATCGACCCCGGTGAGACCCTGGCCTGGATCGAGAAGTACTTCGGCTCCATCCCCTCCCACGACGGCAAGGCCGCCCCCCGGGACGGGGCCCTGCCCGACACCATGGGCGGCCAGCTCCGCGAGGTCGTGGAGGAGGAGGTGCCCGCGCGCGCCCTGATGGCGGCCTACCGCCTGCCGGAGGACGGCACCCGCGCCTGCGACGCGGCCGACCTGGCGCTGACCGTGCTGGGCGGCGGCGAGTCCTCCCGCCTCTACAACCGGCTGGTGCGCCGCGACCGCACCGCCGTCGCCGCCGGCTTCGGCCTGCTGCGGCTGGCCGGGGCGCCGTCCCTGGGCTGGCTGGACGTGAAGGCATCCGGCGACGTGGAGGTGCCGGTCATCGAGGCCGCCATCGACGAGGAGCTGGCCCGGCTCGCCGACGAGGGCCCCACCGCCGAGGAGATGGAGCGCGCCCAGGCGCAGCTCGAACGCGAGTGGCTGGACCGGCTCGGCACGGTCGCCGGCCGCGCCGACGAACTGTGCCGGTACGCGGTCCTCTTCGGTGACCCGCAGCTCGCCCTCACCGCCGTGGGGCGGGTGCTGGAGGTGACCGCCGAGGAGGTCCAGGAGGTCGCCAAGGCCAGGCTGCGGCCCGACAACCGCGCCGTGCTGGTCTACGAGCCCACGGCCCCCGGGGCCGACGGGGCGGAGCCCTCGGACGCCGACGCCGACGGTGCCACCGACGAGAACGAGGAGGCGGGCAAGTGACCCGGCAGGCCACCATGGAGTTCCACCCCCGGCCGCAGGGCGGCGCCCCCCGTCCGTGGGCGTTCCCCGCCCCCGAGCGGGGCAGCCTGGGCAACGGGCTGACGGTGCTGCGCTGCCACCGGCCCGGCCAGCGGGTCGTCGCCGTCGAGGTGCTGCTGGACGCGCCGCTGGACGCCGAGCCCGCCGGTCTGGACGGGGTAGCCACGATCATGGCGCGGGCCTTCTCCGAGGGCACCGACAAGCACTCCGCGGAGGAGTTCGCCGCCGAGCTGGAGCGCTGCGGCGCCACCCTCGACGCGCACGCCGACCACCCGGGCGTGCGGCTGAGCCTGGAGGTGCCCGCCTCCCGGCTGGCCAAGGCCCTCGGGCTGGTCGCGGACGCGCTGCGGGCGCCCGCCTTCGCGGACAGCGAGGTCGAGCGCCTCGTCCGCAACCGGCTGGACGAGATCCCGCACGAGCTGGCCAACCCGACCCGGCGCGCCGCCAAGGAGCTGTCCAAGGAGCTGTTCCCGGCCGACGCGCGCATGTCGCGCCCGCGCCAGGGCACCGAGGAGACGGTCGCCGCCATCGACTCGGCGGCCGTCCGCGCCTTCTACGAGAAGCACGTGCGCCCGGCCACCGCCACCGCCGTGGTCGTCGGCGACCTGACCGGTCTCGACCTCGACGCGCTGCTCGCCGACACCCTCGGCGCGTGGACCGGCTCGGCCGCCGCGCCGCGCCCGGTGCCGCCGGTGACCGCCGACGACCGGGGCCGCGTCGTCATCGTGCACCGTCAGGGCGCCGTCCAGACGCAGCTCCTGATCGGCCGTATCGGCGCCGACCGGCACGACCGGGTGTGGCCCGCCCAGGTGCTCGGCACCTACTGCCTGGGCGGCACCCTCACCTCCCGGCTGGACCGGGTCCTGCGGGAGGAGAAGGGCTACACCTACGGCGTCCGCGCCTTCTCCCAGGTGCTGCGCTCCGCCCCCGACGGCAGCGGCGCCGCCATGCTGGCCATCAGTGGTTCTGTGGACACCCCCAACACCGGCCCCGCCCTGGCGGACCTGTGGACGGTGCTGCGGACCCTGGCCGAGGGCGGTCTGACCGACGCCGAGCGCGATGTGGCCGTGCAGAACCTGGTGGGCGTGGCCCCGCTCAAGTACGAGACGGCGGCGGCCGTCGCGAGCACCCTGGCCGACCAGGTCGAGCAGCACCTGCCCGACGACTACCAGGCCGCCCTGTACCGCCAACTCGCGGCCACCGGCACGGTGGAGGCCACGGCGGCGGTCGTGAACGCCTTCCCGGTGGACCGCGTGGTGACGGTCCTCGTCGGGGACGCGTCCGTGATCAGGGAGCCCGTGGAGGCCCTCGGCATCGGCGAGGTCACCGTCGTGGCGGCCGAGTAGGGTCCGCCCGGCACGCGGCGGCCCCGGTGGCGGAGGCGTCACCGGGGCCGCCGTATGCCCGAATTGAGGGAATGACCACCCGTCTGCACTGTGGGATACGGCACAAAAACCAGGTTGTGTTTGAGGAGTGAAGGCGCCCCCGCTTAGCGTCGTCCCGGCTGTACGTCACGCAGTGCGCCGCATCCGCGGCACCGGACAGTCATCGCCGAGTCCCCGTACGGCGCGAGCCGGGGGAGCCGGGGACCCGTCTTCCGGCCGCCGCCCGCGGCCGGAGGGGCACACGTCCCAGGGGTGAATCGGATGCCCGCGCCCAGCGGGGGAGTCCGTAGGAGACCTTCCTGCTCCGAACCCGTCAGCTAACCCGGTAGGCGAGAGGGAAGGAAAGGAAACCGTCGCCACATGGCGTTCACGCACGCCTCCGGGAAGCACCGCCGCCCCGGCCGGATGCACCGCACCACCGCCCGTGCCGCGAGCGTCGCGGCCCTCACCGCCACCGCGGGCGGAGTCGCCGGAGCCCTCGCCGGACCGGCCGCCGCGGCCGAGACCGAGGCCGAGCAGAGCGGACTGACGCCGGTCGTCACCATCGGCGGTTCCATAGCCGACGAGATCGACGCGCAGGCCGACGCCCAGCGCGGCGCCGCCGACGACGCCGCCGCCCGGGTCGCCGCGCAGGAGATCGCCCGCGAGCGCGCCGCCGCCGCGGCCGAGGCCGCCAAGGACGCCCGCGAGGCCAGGGAGCGCGCCGCCCGCGAGGCCGAGCGCCAGCGTCTGAACACCTTCGTCTCGCCGGTCGCCGGCTCCTACGTCTCCACCGCCTACGGCTCGACCAGTTCCCTCTGGTCCTCCGGCACCCACACCGGCATCGACTTCCACGCCGGCAACGGCGCCTCGGTCCGCTCGGTCGGCGTCGGCACCGTCGTCCAGGCCGGATGGGGCGGGGCGTACGGCAACCAGGTCGTGATCCGGATGCACGACGGCACCTACACGCAGTACGGGCACCTGCTGTCCATCGGCGTCTCGGTCGGCCAGTCCGTCGAGGCGGGCCAGCAGATCGGCCTGGCCGGCGACACCGGCAACGTGACCGGCCCGCACCTGCACTTCGAGGCCCGCACCGGCACCGACTACGGCTCGGACATCAACCCCCTGGTCTACCTCCGCTCCCACGGAGTGAACCTCTGACCCCTGCGGCCGACCCCTCCGGCCCGGCCGCGGCACCCCCGGTGCCCGCCCCCGGACCCCCGAGGAACGCCGCGCGGAACCCCGGCCCGAGCGGCCGGGGTTCCGGCGTTCCCGGACATCCGGCGCCGCGCGGTACCCGGCGGAAGCCCGCCGCCCGCCGCGTCCCGTACCGGCCGTGTCCCGCGCCTGTCCCGAGCCCCGCTCCGGCTCCGGGCCCCGCACCGCCCGGCCGCCGGGCACCTCCGGACATCGGTCCGGACACCGGTCCGGACGCCGGGACACCGGGCCCGGACCGGTCCGGGACGGACGAAGGGCCCGCCCGGACACCCGGGCGGGCCCTCCGTTCCGGCCGCGGCGGACCGGAACGGGGCGGTCTCAGACCGTCTCGGGAAGCTCCTCAAGACCTTCGGCGACCAGCTTCGCCAGGCGGTCCAGCGCGGCGTCCGCGCCCTCGGCGTCGGAGGCCAGGACGACCTCCTCGCCGCCCTGGGCGCCCAGACCCAGCACCGCCAGCATGGAGGCCGCGTTGACGGGCGAGCCGTCGGCCTTGGCGATCGTGACCGGGACGCCGGTGGCCGTGGTGGCCCGGACGAAGATGGAGGCGGGGCGGGCGTGGAGACCCTCGGCCCAGCCGACGTTGACGCGGCGCTCAGCCATGTTGCTGCCCTTCAGGTGTGCAGGGTTGTCTAGACCAGTCTCACATACGGTCGAGGGTGCCCGGACGGAACCGCTTCCGGACAGACTGCCCCGCGCCGCCGCCGGGCGCGAGCCGTACTCTGGGGCCCATGCAGACCTCGTCCGACCGGCCTGAGTACCCCGCCCACTGGGAGGCCGACGTGGTGCTGCGCGACGGTGGCACCGCGCGTGTGCGCCCGATCACCGTCGATGACGCCGAGCGCCTGGTCAGCTTCTACGAGCAGGTCTCCGACGAGTCGAAGTACTACCGCTTCTTCGCGCCCTACCCGAGGCTGTCCGCCAAGGACGTGCACCGCTTCACGCACCACGACTTCGTGGACCGGGTGGGGCTCGCGGCGACCGTCGGCGGCGAGTTCATCGCCACCGTGCGCTACGACCGGATCGACGCCGCCGGGGCGCCCGCCTCCGCCCCGGCCGACGAGGCCGAGGTCGCCTTCCTCGTCCAGGACGCCCACCAGGGCCGGGGCGTGGCCTCCGCGCTGCTCGAACACATCGCCGCCGTCGCCCGCGAGCGCGGCATCCGCCGCTTCGCCGCCGAGGTCCTGCCCGCCAACACCAAGATGATCAAGGTGTTCACCGACGCCGGGTACACCCAGAAGCGCAGCTTCGAGGACGGAGTCGTCCGGCTGGAGTTCGACCTCGAACCCACCGACCGCTCCCTGGCCGTGCAGTACGCGCGCGAGCAGCGCGCCGAGGGCCGCTCGGTGCGGCGGCTCCTGCGGCCCGGCTCGGTCGCCGTCATCGGCGTCGGCCGCGCCCCCGGCGGCGTGGGCCGCAGTGTCCTGGACAACATCCGCGACGCGGGCTTCACCGGTCCCCTCCACGCCGTCAACCGGGCCTTCCCCGAGGAGCTGCGGGACCTGGACGGGGTGCCCGCGCACCGCTCCGTGCGCGGGATCGACGGGCCGGTCGACCTGGCCGTCGTCACCGTGCCCGCCGAGCAGGTGCCCGCCGTCGTCACCGAGTGCGGCGAGCACGGGGTGCAGGGGCTCGTCGTGATCTCCGCCGGGTACGCCGAGAGCGGCCCCGAGGGGCGGGAGCGGCAGCGGGCCCTGGTGCGGCTCGCCCGCAGCCACGGGATGCGGCTCATCGGCCCCAACGCCTTCGGCATCATCAACACCGACCCGGAGTTCCGCCTCAACGCCTCCCTGGCGCCCGACATGCCGCGCCCCGGCCGCATCGGCCTGTTCGCCCAGTCCGGCGCCATCGGGATCGCCCTGCTCTCCCGGCTGCACCGGCGCGGCGGCGGCGTGACCGGCGTCACGGGGGTGTCGACCTTCGTCTCCTCCGGCAACCGGGCCGACGTCTCCGGCAACGACGTGCTCCAGTACTGGTACGACGACCCCGGCACCGATGTCGCCCTGATGTACCTGGAGTCCATCGGCAACCCGCGCAAGTTCACCCGCCTCGCCCGCCGCACCGCCGCCGCCAAGCCGCTGGTGGTGGTGCAGGGCGCCCGGCACGGCGGCGCCGCCCCCCAGGGGCACGCGGTGCGCGCGACCCGGCTGCCGCACGCCACGGTCTCCGAACTCCTGCGCCAGGCCGGGGTGCTGCGCGTCGACACCGTCACCGAACTCGTCGACGCGGGACTGCTGCTCGCCCGTCAGCCGCTGCCCGCCGGGCCGCGCGTGGCGATCCTCGGCAACTCCGAGTCCCTGGGGCTGCTCACCTACGACGCCTGCCTGTCCGAAGGGCTGCGCCCGCACCCCCCGCTGGACCTGACGACGGCCGCGACCTCCGCGGAGTTCCACGGGGCGCTGTCCCGCGCGCTGGCCGACGACACCAACGACGCGGTGGTGGTGACCGCCATCCCGACCGTGGGGGAGGGCTCCCTCGCGGACGGCGCCCTGGCGGAGGCGCTGCGCTCGGCGGCGGCCGGGGTGCCGGACAAGCCGGTCCTCGTGGTCCACGTGGAGCTGGGCGGTCTCGCGGAGGCCCTGTCGGCGGCGACGAGCACGGCGCCGCGGGGCGCGGAGCCGCGGGCCGCGGGAGCGGACGGCGGCACGGCCGGGGGCGCCCGGCGGGAAGCGGGAGCGCCCGGGAGCGCGGCAGCGGAGCCGGGCGCTCCCGGAGCCGCCGGAGCCGGAGCCGCCGGACCGGAAGCGGGCAGGTCGGACGCGGGCAGGTCGAACGCGGGCGTACCCGAAGCGGGCGGATCGGCGACGAGCGGCCCCGCCGCCGCGCGCCCCGGATCGGACGCGCCGGACCGGGCGGTGCCCGGCGCCCCGGACGTGTCGGCACCGGCCTCCCCGCAGGCCCCGGGCACTTCGGCGCCCGCCTCCCCGGGGACCCCGCCCGCCGGAACACCGCCCCGGAGCACCCCGGCCCCCGGGACCGCCGCCCCCGGCACGGACACACCCTCCGGCGCCGGCCCGGGCACGGCACCCGGCAGCGGCACCGCCGCCCCCGACGCCCCGCACCCCATCCCCGCCTACCCCGCCGCCGAGCGGGGCGTCCGCGCGCTCGCCCAGGCCGTCGCCTACGCCCAGTGGCGCCGCGAGGCCGCCGACCCCGGCAAGGTCCCGGAGTACGACGGCATCGACGAGAAGGGCGCCGCCCGGCTGATCTCCGGGCACCTCGCGCGCGGCGACGGGCCGGCGCTCGGCCAGGACGACACCTGCGAGCTGCTCGCCCGGTACGGCATCGACGTCCGCCGCGTGCTGCCCGCCCCCAGCCCCGACGGCGCCGTCGCCGCCGCCCGCGCGATCGGCTACCCCGTCGCCCTCAAGGCCACTGCCCCCCATCTGCGCCACCGCGCGGACCTGGGCGGCGTCCGCCTCGACCTGACCGACGAGGAGCAACTGCGCCGGGCCTACGCCGAGCTGACCGAGCTGTTCGGGGAGCCAGCGGTGCTGCGCCCGATGGTGCAGGGGATGGCGCCGCGCGGGGTGGACACCGTCGTCCGGGCGGTCATCGACCCGGCGGCCGGAGCGGTGCTCTCCTTCGGGCTGGCCGGAGCCGCCACCCAGTTGCTGGACGACATGGCGCACCGCCTGATCCCGGTCACCGACCGGGAGGCCACCTCGCTGGTCCGCTCGATCCGCACCGCGCCCCTCCTCTTCGGCTGGCGCGGCTCGGCCCCCGTCGACACCGCCGCCCTGGAGGAGCTGCTGCTGAGGGTCTCCCGGCTGGTCCACGATCATCCCGAGGTCGTCGCCGTCACCCTGGAACCCGTGGTCGTCGCCCCGCGCGGGCTGAGCGTCCTCGGCGCCTCCGTCCGCCTCGCGCCCCCGCCGGCCAGGGACGATCTCGGCCCGCGCACGCTCCCGCTGTACTGAGCGGGCACCGCCGATCGCGGTGTCCGCACGAGCGTGCCGCGCAGTCGGCGGGTCCCCGTAGGATGGACGGCATGGCCAAGACCAGTACGACGACCCAGGGGCTGCGAGCGGCGATCGAGCGCAGCGGCTACTACCCGGCCCTCGTTGCCGAGGCGGTGGAGGCCGCCGTGGGCGGCGAGCCCGTCCGGTCGTACCTGGTCCACCAGGAGACGACGTTCGACCAGAACGAGGTGCGCCGGCACGTGACGGTGCTGGTGCTCACCGGCAACCGCTTCATCGTCAGCCACACCGACGAGCAGGCCGCCGACGACACCTCCCCGACGCCGTACGCCACGACGTCCACGGAGTCGGTCAAGCTCGGCCGGATCTCCTCCATCGTGGTCAGCCGCGTGGTCGCCAACCCGGAGCAGTACAAGCCGGGCACCCTGCCCCGCGAGATCGTGCTCACCATCGGCTGGGGCGCCGTCGCCCGGCTCGACCTGGAGCCCGCCGCCTGCGGCGACCCCAACTGCGAGGCCGACCACGGCTACACGGGCAGCTCCACGGCCGACGACCTCAGCCTGCGCGTCAGCGAGGCGGGGGACGGTCCGGAGACGGTGCGCCAGGCGCTCGTCTTCGCCCAGGCCCTGTCCGAGGCCACCGCGGACTCCGCCCGCTGATGGCGCCGTACACCGCCTGGGACACCGACCCGGAACCGCTCCCCGTCGACTCCGCGCCCGTGCCCGAGTACGGCACCGGTTCGCTGGCGGATCTGCTGCCGACGCTCGCCGCAGGGCTCGGCGTCCCGGACATGACCGCGGGCATCGCGGAGCTGACCCCCGCCGACCGCAACTGCGTCTTCCTCATCGACGGCCTCGGCTGGGAGCAGTTGCGGGCCCACCCCGGGGACGCGCCGTTCCTGACCTCCCTGCTGGGCAGCTCCCGTGGCGGCACCGGCCGCCCGATCACCGCCGGGTACCCGGCGACCACCGCCACCTCCCTCGCCTCCGTCGGCACCGGCCTCCCGCCGGGCGCCCACGGCCTGCCCGGGTACACGGTGCGCGATCCGGACACCGGCGCGCTGATGAACCAGCTCCGCTGGCAGCCGTGGACCCCGCCCGCCGTCTGGCAGCCGTACCCCACGGTCTTCCGGCTCGCCCAGGAGGCGGGGGTGCACGCCGCGCAGGTCTCCTCCCCGGCCTTCGCCAGCACCCCGCTGACCAAGGTCGCGCTCAGCGGCGGCACCTTCCACGGGCGGCTCTCCGGCGAGGACCGCGTGGACACGGCCGCCGGGCAACTGGCCGCCGCCGACCGGGCCCTGGTCTACACGTACTACGCCGAGGTCGACGGCGCCGGTCACCGCTTCGGCGTCGACTCCGACACCTGGCGCGGCCAGCTCGCCCACGTCGACCGGCTCGTCCAGCGCCTCGCCGAGCAACTGCCCCCGCGCAGCGCCCTCTACGTCACCGCCGACCACGGCATGATCGACGTGCCCTTCGACGAGGACCACCGGATCGACTTCGACGAGGACTGGGAGCTGAAGGCCGGCGTCGCCCTCCTCGGCGGCGAGGGCCGCGCCCGCCACGTGTACGCGGTCCCCGGCGCGGCCAACGACGTCCTGACCTGCTGGCGCGAGGTGCTCGGCGAGCGGTTCTGGGTGGCCTCGCGGGACGAGGCGATCGCGGCGGGCTGGTTCGGCCCCCGCATCGACGACCGGGTGTACGGCCGCCTCGGCGACGTGATCGCCGCCGCCCGGGACGACGTCCTGCTGATCGCCTCCGAACGCGAGCCGAAGGAGTCCGCGATGGTCGGCAACCACGGCTCGATGACCCCGGCCGAGCAGCTCGTCCCGCTCCTCGAAGTGCGCACCTGACGCCCACCGGCCCGCCGCCCCCGCTCACCCCGCCCGGTTCCCGCCGCCGATGCCGAAAGGTGCCCCTCCCTCATGCCCGAGCTGGTGTTCTTCTCCGGGACCATGGACTGCGGGAAGTCGACCCTGGCGCTCCAGATCGCGCACAACCGCTCGGCGCGCGGCCTTCAGAGCGTGATCTTCACCCGGGACGACCGGGCCGGGGAGGGCAAGCTGTCCTCGCGACTGGGCCTGGTGACGCCCGCGGTGGAGGCGACGCCCGGGCTGGACCTCTACGCCTTCGTGGTGGAGCTGATGTCACGCGGCGGCCGGGTCGACCACGTCATCGTGGACGAGGCCCAGTTCCTGCTTCCCGAGCAGATCGACCAGTTGGCCCGGATCGTCGACGATCTCAACCTGGATGTCTTCGCCTTCGGCATCACCACCGACTTCCGCACCAGGCTCTTCCCCGGCTCGCGGCGGCTGATCGAACTGGCCGACCGGGTGGAGACGCTCCAGGTCGAGGCGATGTGCTGGTGCGGCGCCCGGGCCACGCACAACGCCCGTACCGTGGGCGGGGTGATGGTGGTCGAGGGCGAGCAGGTCGTCGTGGGCGACGTGGGCGACGTGGGCGCGGCGGAGGTCGTCGGCTACGAGGTGCTGTGCCGAAGGCACCACCGCAAGCGGATGACCAGCGCGTCGGCACGGGCCGCCGCGCTGTCCCCGGACGTCCTGCCGGTCACCTCGGCCTGACCGGGGCCGACGGGACTGGGTCCGCCGTGACGGCGTCTCGGGGCGGCCCCGGCGGTTGCCTCCGGGAGCGTGGGATCAGGTGCTCGACCCCGGGACGACGCCGCCGAGGAACTCCGCCCACGCCGACCGCGAGACGGTGAGGACGGGTCCGGTGGGGGCTTTGGAGTCACGGACGCGCATGTGTGGGGGAGTAGACGCGGCCTCCAGGCACTCACCGCCCTCGGTGCCGCTGTAGCTGCTCCGGAACCAGACGGTGGCTGGGGAATCGGTGTCGCTCATGGCTCTCCCGGCGGTTCGTGGACGGGCCTGTGCCGGGATGTTCCCACGGGACGGGCCCCAGAGGGCGTGCGCTTCCGGTCATCGTTCCGGCGGAACGTCGAAGCCCCGCCGGTCTGGGGACCGGCAGGGCTCGTGGTCGTCCGGGGATCAGACGTGTGCCGCCGACGAGGCGAGCCCGACGAAGCCCGCCCAGGCATCGCGCGAGACCGTGAGGACGGGTCCGGCGGGGGCCTTGGAGTCACGGATGTGCACGGCGGAACTGGAGGCGACCTCCACGCACTGACCGCCTTCGGTGTCGCTGTAGCTGCTGCGGAACCAAATGGTGGCTGGGGAATCGGTGTCGCTCATGGCTCTCCCGGCGGCTCGTGGACGGGCCTGTGCCGGGATGTTCCCACGGGACGGGCCCCAGGGGGCGTGTGCTTCCGGTCGTCGTTGCGGCGGAAAGGCCGAAGCCCTGCCGGTCCGGGGGCCGGCAGGGCTCGTGGTCGTCCGGGGATCAGACGTGTGCCGCCGACGAGGCGAGCCCGACGAAGCCCGCCCAGGCATCGCGCGAGACCGTGACCACGGGCCCGGCGGGGGCCTTGGAGTCCCGGATGTGCACGGCGGAACTGGAGGCGACCTCCACGCACTGACCGCCTTCGGTTCCGCTGTAGCTGCTCTTGAACCAGGCGAGGTCGGATGCGGAGCGTGAGGGCCCAGTGTTGTTCATAGCTCTCCCAACAACCCTTCGACAAACAGTGTTGACTCTCGTGGACTGAGAGCCTGTGACCGGATAATCCCATAGCGTGCAGAGGCGAGAGCCGCCTGCTCCGGGTCGGTCTCAAGGGTGCTTGCGGCATGGGTCTCGGTATAGACGAACTTCTTGCCGTCCTTGCGGGTGACAACCGTGAACGGTCCATTCACACCAGCGTTCTCCTCGCACTCGGTCGGCATGACCTGGATCTCTACGTTCGGTTTCCGGCCGCAGTGGAGGATGGCCTCCAGTTGCTCACGCAGCACCTCAGCCCCGCCGTATCGGTGCCGTAGCACCGCCTCGTTGACCACGAAGCTCAGCAGTGGCGCAGGCTGTTCGTCGATGATGCCCTGTCGAGTCAACCGGGCCGACATGCGCTGCTCGATGGTTTCGGGGTCCAGGGGCGGACGTCGCATCCCGAGCAGGGCGCCCATGTACTGCTTGGTCTGCAGTAGCCCGTTGACCACATGAGTGTCATACATGAGCAGTTCAAGAGACTCCTTCTCCAGCGCTGCCATCCCCTGGAAGAACACCGGATACTGCGCCCGCTCCACCTGCTCCTTCCACAGGCACAGCAACCCGTTCGCTTGCAGCACCTCGTCCGCGCGCTCGATCGTCCTCGGTGACGGAATCCGCCGCCCCTGCTCGAACGACGCGATCGTGGACGCCGAGTATCCGAGCCGTTGGCCGAACTCCTCCCGCTCCAGCCCCTCCCGCACACGTAGCGCCTTCATGGTCTGGCCGAAAGCGACGATGAGCCTCCGCCCCGCATCGTCCTCCGGGCGCCGTCCCGCTCCGGGCCCGGCGTCGTTCTCCCACTCGTCCCCCAGGCTCACGACCGACCCCGTCTCCGCACCCTCGCGCTCCGCCATGTGCATCACCGCCTCCTGAACCCAACTCCCGCGCACGGGACGCCGTCACGGCGCACCGCGCCTACGCGTGCGCACGGCGCGCGTACAAGCGGGCCTGTCGCAGCGTCACCGCTTGTCACGCTACGCGACCGGCGTCACCGTGAGGGGCATGACGAGGAAACCCACCGCCCCCGTTCCCGCCCCGGCACCCGCGCCGACCGCCGCCGACTCCCACCCCGTGCCGGACCGCGCCTTCGGGATGCGCTTCACCGCCACGCCCCGAGGCGCCCGGCTCGCCCGCCGCCTCGCCGCCGTACGGCTGGACGAGTGGGGCGTCCCGTACGGGACCGGACCCCATGACACCGTCGTGCTGATCGTGGCCGAACTCGCGGCGAACGCCGTGCGCCACGGCCGGGTCCCGGGCCGGGGCTTCCACCTCGGGCTGCACGCGCCCGCCGACGGCCGCACCGTCCGCGTGGAGGTCACCGACACCCGCACCGAACGCCTGCCCAGGCACCCGGAGGACCGGGAGGGCACCGGGGGCGGGGACCCGGACGAGGTGGAGGAGGGGGGCCGGGGGCTGCTGCTGGTCTCCCGGCTGGCGGCGCGCTGGGGCTGGCATCCCCGCCCGGAGGGCCCGGGCAAGACCGTCCGGGCGGAGTACGCGCTCCCGTCCCCCTGGTGAGATCCCCTACTCGCGCCCGATCAGGAACACCTGGTCCCCGCCGGGCCGCCCGGCGCACGGCTCCATGGCGACCGCCGCGCCCTCCTCGTCCGTGCCGCCCCGGACGCCCAGGCAGTCGCCGTCGTCCGCGGCCGAGCGCAGGCGCCAGCCGTCCGTGCCGGTGGCCCGCTCGGCGCGGAACCACTGGGAGGCGCCACCGGCCCCGCAGTCGTTCCACGGTTCGAGGGTGTCCTCGAAGGCGCCGCCGTCCACCACGGTGAGGCAGCCGTTGCCCTGCTGGGGGTGGTGGAAACCGATCTGGTAGAGGCCGCTGTCCGCCCGCCGCAGGTACACGCGCGGCGGGACCGCCCCCGCGCACGGCCGCTGCACGGCGAGGAGTTTGCTCTCCCCGCGGCCGGGCGTCCGGACGGTCCCGTCGCTCAGGCACAGCCCGGGGGCCCGGGCCGGACGCACCCGGGAGTACCCGGTGTCGGGGCCGGGGGTCCCGGCTGACGGCCGCCCGTCGTCGTCCGCCGGGAGCGCCGCCGACAGCAGCGCGCCGGCGCCGAGCAGGACGGCCGCGCCGAGCGCGGCCAGGACGCGGGGCCCGGTCAACGGGGGCCGGGGCCCGCCGGGTCGGCGCGTGAACCAAGGGCGCCGTGCGCTGCCGCCCTCCCGGGGAGCTTCGCCCTTCCCTCCGGCCGACGGGCCCGTGCCGGACGCCCGTTCGCCGTCCCGGTGCCGCTCCCCGTCGCCCGTTCCCCCGGCCGGGTCCTCCGGGGCCGCCGCGATCCGTTCGGCCGCCGCCAGCCACACCGGCAGGTCCTCCGACGCGCCGCAGGCCCGCACCAGCGCCGCCACCACCTCCGGGCGCGGCACCGCGTCCCGGCGCAGGGTGTCCGCGAGCGTGCTGCGGGCCAGTACCTCCCCGTGTGCGGCGGCGCGCTCTTCGAGCTGACGGAAGGTCAGTCCGCTGCGGCTCTTCAACTCCCGTAACAGGGCGACGTATGCGGAGGCCGTGCGCGCCTCCGTGGGATCCATGCCCTCAGAGACCGTCATCCCGTCATTCTCATCATGCGCGGCCCGGGCGGCAACTCGCTTGCGGAGGGGGCCCGGACGGGCCGGATTCCACCTCCGGACAAGGCGCTGACCAGGCCGGACAGGCTTCTCCTTGTCCCGGACAGCCCAGCCCTTGCCGGACAGGACCGCCCGCCCAAGACTCTGAACCAGCCGCCGCGCCCCGTCATCGGCACGAAGCCCCGGACGACGCGGCCCGGCCCAACCCTCACGGAAAGAAGGACGTTCCATGGTTCCGCACGCCGTGCGCACCCGTCTCGCACCGCTCGCGCTCACCGCCGCCCTGGTCGGCGGACTGGCCGTCACCACCACCGCCACCGCCCCCGAGGCGCAGGCGGCGGGCGGCGGTTACTACCTGTACTTCAAGAAGAACTCCGCCAACCCGACCAACTCCAGGCTCTACCTGATGAAGAGCGTCCCGAAGGCCAAGGACAGGATCATCGCCAAGTACCGCGCCGGGTCGGGCAACGGCAGCACGAACGAGTGCGCCCGCAACAAGGGCTGGCTCCCCGGCACCACCACGAAGAACGGCAAGTACGCCATCGAGTTCCACCGCACCGACTACGACGGCGTCATCAACGGCTACGTCATCAAGCTCTCCGACAAGCGGTGCGGCAACGGCACCAGGCGCACGGAGCTGTTCGTGCACAGCGAGATGAAGCCCAACGGCAAGCAGGGCACCATCGAGTCCGAGCGCTGGGACGGCCCGAACGACTACTACTCCAACGGCTGCGTCAAGCTGACGCCCGGCGACATCAAGGACCTCTTCGCCAAGGCCAAGCGCTACGGCTGGCCCACCACGATGTACGTCGTCAAGTAGCCACCCCGGCCCGGCGCACCCCGCCCGGCCGCCCGGCAGCAGGCGCACAGGGGACGCCTGCTGCCGGGCACGGGCACGGGCACGCGTACGGGCACGCGTACGGGGCCGGGGCGTTCGGCGCCCCGGGTGCCGCGACCTGGAGGGCCCGCTCAGCGCGGGTCCTCCAGCAGCGCGAACCGCGCCCCCTCCGGGTCCGCCACCGGGACCGTCGGGCCGCGTCCGCCGTCGCGGGCCGGGGCCAGGAGCCGCCCGCCCAGCCGCAGGACGCGCTCCATCGCCGTGTCGAGGGAGTCCACCTCGAAGGACGTCACCCAGTGCGGCCCCCGGTCACGGGGCAGCGCCTCGCCCGCGCCCCGGACGTCCGCGACGGCACGGCCGCCCAGGCGCAGGGTCACCCGCTCCGCGTCCGGGGAACCGGCCGGATCGCGGGCGAAGCCGAAGACCGTCTCGTAGAACTTGGCGACGGGCGCCGCCTCGAAGGTCACCAGTTCGTTCCACACGGGCGTGCCCGGGACCCCGGTGGCCGCCGTGCCGAAGTGCTCCCCGGCCTGCCACACCCCGAAGACGGCGCCCGCCGGGTCGCAGCAGACGGCCAGCCGCCCCGCCTCGCCCGCGTCCAGCGGGCCCACGCCCACGGTGCCGCCGCACAGCCGCACCGCCTCGGCCGTCCGGTCCACGTCCTCGGCGGCGAGGTACGGGGTCCAGGCGACCGGCAGGTCCCGGTCCAGCGGCAGCCGCCCGATGCCCGCCACCTCCCGCCCGCCGAGCAGCGCCCGCTCGTAGGGCCCGAGTTGCTGGGGGCCGGGCCGGAACTCCCAGCCGAACAGCTCCCCGTAGAACTCCCGGGCCGCGCCGGGCGCGTGCACCATCAGGCTCACCCAGCAGGGCGTGCCGGGCACCCGCCGGGCGCCGGCCCCGTCGTCCCGGCCGTCCGGCTCCCGTGCGTCCGTCATCCGTCACCCTCTTCTCGGCCCGTCGCGGGCCGTGCGTCCGCTGTCGCCGCGGCGGCCAGGACAGTACGGCTTGTGTCGAATCGCGTACGCCGCGTGATCGATACTGTCCGGCGGGCAGAGTAGCCCGACAACGACCGGGCGGCCACTCCGTGCGCCAGGATGGGGACATGAACGCCATCGTTTCCGCATCCGAACTCGCCGGGGCCCTGGCGGGCCCGCAGCCACCGGTGCTGCTGGACGTCCGCTGGCAGTTGAGCGCCCCCGCGGCCGACGGCACGCCGTCCTTCGACGGCCGCGCCGCCTACGCGGAGGGGCACCTCCCCGGCGCCGTCTTCGTCGACCTGGACCGGGAGTTGGCCGCCGCGCCCGGAGCGGGCGGCCGCCACCCGATGCCCGGGGCCGACGCGTTCGGCGCCGCCATGCGCCGGGCGGGCGTGTCGTCCGGACGCCCGGTCGTCGTCTACGACGGCGGACAGGGCTGGGCGGCGGCGCGCGCCTGGTGGCTGCTGCGCTGGGCGGGTCACCCGGACGTGCGGGTCCTCGACGGCGGGTTGCCGGCCTGGGAGGGCCCGCTGTCGACCGGGGCGCCCGCCCCCGCCGGGGGCGACTTCGTGCCCCGGCCGCGCGCGGAGGAGGTGCTCGACGCGGACGGGGCCGCGGCGCTGGCCCGCTCCGGGGTACTGCTCGACGCCCGCGCGGGGGAGCGGTACCGGGGCGAGGTCGAGCCCATCGACCGGGTCGGCGGCCACATCCCCGGCGCGGTCTCGGCACCGACCACGGAGAACGTCGGCGCGGACGGCAGGTTCCGGCCCGCCGGGGAACTCCGCGCCCGGTTCGCCGCCCTGGGCGCCGCCGGTGACACCCCGGTCGGCGTCTACTGCGGCTCGGGCGTCTCGGGCGCCCACGAGGTCCTGGCGCTGGCGGTGGCGGGCATCCCGGCGGCGCTGTACGTGGGATCGTGGTCGGAGTGGTCGGCGGACCCGGCCCGCCCGGTGGCGGTGGGCCCCGACCCGCAGTGACGGACGCGGGCGGTCCCGGAGCCCTTCCGCACGAGGGGGCGCCTCCGGGGCCACCCGCCCACGGCCGCGTGCCCACCGGCCGCCCAGGGGCGGTCCGTCCGCGTCCTTCGGCCACGGCCGCGTCCCCGCGGGGGGTGTGCCCACCGGGCGGCCACGGGCGGGTCCGTCCACGGGGGATCCGCGCCACTAGGCCGTCCGCCGGTCGCGTGCCCGCCGGTCGCGTAACTCACTGGGCGCGAGCCCGTCCCTCGACGGCCTACCGCCCCCGGCCCTCCCGCAAGCCCCCCGTCCTGATGGCCCTGCCCCGGACTCCGCCCCCTGCCCCGGTCCCGTCCTGCGGCCCTGCCCCCGGATCGGGGCCTACGCATGGACGCCTCGGACGCGGCCCGGCACCCCCCGCCCCTGCCGCTGTCCGCGTCGCGCCGTCCGTGTCGCGCTGGTCGAACCACGGCGCTCCGCGAGGGCCTTCCGGTGCGGCCGGTGCGGGCGGTGGGCCGGGGTCCGTGTCCGCCGGGTTCCGGGTGCCGTGGCACCGTGGGCCGGACCCCCGAATGCGCGTGCGGTCCGCGCTCCGTCATGCTGGGATCGATCGCCATGAACAACGACATCCCGAACGACACCGCCCCGAAAGACGACGCCATGGACCACGACGCCCCGGACACCGCCGACCTGACGGATCTGACGGATCTGACGGATCTGACGGACCGGATGGAGCGGAACCTGGCGGAGCACGCCTGCCACCTGCACCGGTGCCTGCCCGGTGCCACCGTGACCGAGACCGGGGACCTCCTGGTCGCGGACAGCGGCCTGGACGACGACACGTTCAACATCGTCGCCGCGGCCCGCTTCACCGCCGACACCGCCCCGGCCCGGATCGCCGGCACCGCCGGGGCGCTGGCCCGCACCGGCCGCCCCTTCTCCTGGTGGGTGGGGCCCGCCTCGACGCCCCCCGACCTCTCCGCCCGTCTGACGGCGGCCGGTCTGCCCGCGTCCGAACACGAGACGGCCATGTGGGCCGCGCTGGACGACGGCGTCCCGACCCCGTCCCCCGCCCCGGAGCCCGACATCCGGCGGGTGACCACGCCCGGACAGCTCGCCGACTACGCCACCGTCCTCGCCGCGAACTGGGACCCGCCCGCCGACACCGTCCGCCGCTTCTTCGCCCTGGCCGCGCCCCGGGCGCTGGCCGCGGACAGTCCGGCCCGTTACCTGGTCGGATACGTGGAAGGCCGCCCGGTCTGCTCGGCGGAGGTGTTCCTCCACGCGGGGGTCGCCGGTGTCTACAACATCTCGACCCTGGCCGCCCACCGCCGACGCGGCCACGGCGGGGCCGTCACGCTCGCGGCGCTGCGCACGGCGCGCGACGAGGGGTACCGCGTCGCGGTCCTGCAGGCGTCGGCCGAGGGCGAGCCCGTCTACCGCCGCCTGGGGTTCCGCTCCTGCGGCCGGTTCACCGAACACGCCGTCAACGGCTGAACCACCGGCGGGTCATGCACCGGCCCGCGGCGCGGCCCTGGTGCGCACCGGCCGCCGACGGGCCGTCACGGTCCTGCGCCCCGCCCGCGTGCGCCGGGGCCGACCCGGCGTGCGCCGGAGCCGTCGGGGCGCGTCGTGACGCCCAGGAACCCGCCGGAACAACGCCGGACCCCGCACGGGCGGACCGTGCCGCACGGCTGCGGGCGAGGGGGCCCGAAGCGGGCCCGGCCCGACGCCGCCGCGACCGCCGTACGGGCGGCGCCGCACACGGCGGGGCGGGAGGTGCGCACGTCCCGGTCCGCCATGGGCCCGGCCCGGCGGACGGTGCCGCGGCCCGGCGCGGCCGGGCGCTGGGGTCTTGCGTTTGGATCGGGCCGGATCAGGAGGCGGGGTCCGGCGCCGTGCGTCGCGAGGCAGAGGGAGTCAGGGCGGAGCGCCCTGGCGACCGACGACAGCGCGGCGAGGTGCGGTGCCAGGGCCCGCGAGCCCGGCATGATCCAAACGAGAGGCCCTAGTCCTGCTTCTTCCGGCGGGTGCCGAACACGATCTCGTCCCAGCTCGGCACCGCCGCCCGCCGCCCCGGGCGGACGCCGTCCGCCTCGGCCTGGCGGTCGGTGGAGCCGATCAGCCGGTCGCGGTGGCTGCCCACCGAACGCGGCATCAGCACGTCGGCGTAGGCGGAACCGGCCGAGGCCGCGGGCGCCGGGGGCTCCTCCAGCTCGGGCTCCTCGGCCGCGGGCTCCTCCGGCGGCTCCGGCGCCCGCTCGGGGACGACGAGGTCGCCCCGGAAGCTCGGCACCGCCTCCAGCAGGCTGGTGAGCGAGTCCCGCTCCCCGGACGCGGTGACCGCGAGGTCCTCCGGCGGGTCGGACGGTGGCGCGGGCAGGACCGGCCGCTCCCGCAGCTCGCGGTCGAGGCTGCGGTCCAGCGGGCGGTCGCGCGGCAGCCGGGCGATGCGCGGGACGAAGGGGAAGCTGGGCTCGGGCGAGCCGAGGTCGTCGGACTCCCCGATCAGCGCGCGCGCCTCGTCGTCGACGGCCTGGACGAGCCGCCGGGGCGGGTCGTACGTCCAGCTCGCCGAGTGCGGTTCGCCCGCGACCCGGTAGACGAGCAGGA
The DNA here is from genome assembly GCF_055598485.1 of Streptomyces sp. NPDC107521. NCBI lineage: Bacteria > Bacillati > Actinomycetota > Actinomycetes > Kitasatosporales > Streptomycetaceae > Streptomyces > Streptomyces sp. NPDC107521. The sequence goes on along the minus strand of NZ_JBVKAT010000008.1, from coordinate 41,268 downwards.
CCTCCCAGGTGCCGTCGTCGCGGCGCCAGGAGTCCCACTGCGCGGTGTCCTTCTCGGCGCCGCGCAGCGTCAGCCGCTCCTGCACGGCCTCGCCGAGGGGCGGGCCGGAGTTCTCGCCGGGGCGGCGGACGGGGGTCTTGCGGGCACGCTCGGCCATGAAGGCGCGCTCGGCCAGCACGGGACCCTCGAAACGGCGCACGCGGTCAACGGGGATGCCGGCCATCTGGGCCACTTCCTCCGCCGTCGCGCCGGCTCGTATACGTGCCTGGATGTCGCGGGGGCGGAGATGGCTCTCCACCTCGATCTCGATCTGGCCGAGGCGGGGGCGGTCACCGCGCACGGCTGCCCTCAGCCGCTCGTCGATCGGAAGGGTGTACTCCGTCGAGTCCGCAGCCTTCAGCACCAGCCGTGTGCCGTCATTCGAGACGGCCACGACACGCAGTTCGGGCATGGGGACCTCCCGGGTGGTGCCTGCCGACGTCACGTGCGTCGCTGCTTCCGCTCTGTCGAGTGTGGCCTGCCCGGGTGCAGCCTGCCACAACCTTGCCGAGTTGCCCGGCGTGTCGGACGCGGGGCCTGGATCGCCGTTATGGCACGGTTACCTGTTCGCAACGCTCAGTGGCCAACGGCGTCACCCTGCGCAAGTAGCCCCCTCCCGGCGGTCCTTCGGGATCCTGGACACCCTGATGGGAGCCCGGACCCAGGGCTCGCCACACTACTCCATTGGGACCATGCGCGTGGGGTGGCGCGCCGCCGGATTTCCGCGGAGCGGCCGCCCCCGGCCGCTCCCGCCCCGTGTCCCGCCCGGTCCCCGGTGGTCCCGGCGGGGCCTCCGGGATCCCGCGGGTGGCGTACTTCACGTCATCGCCGTAACCGGAACTAATGATTCCGGCCATGCGTCCCCTTCTCATGCGGTTGATCCCCTGCCTGGGGGAACGTCAGGGAAGGTCCGGTGATGCGTGGAAGGCCCGATGCCGTGGGTGATGCGGACATGCGTACGGAGGGGGAAGCGGGGGGACGGGCGGAGCGGAGGCGGATCGACCTCAGCGTGCCCCAGGTCGCGGGCAGCGCCCTCGCGGCAGTGGTCGCCGCCAAGCTCGCCTCCTCCTTCGGCGTCTACGGCACGATCCTCGGCGCCGGTCTGATCAGCGTCGTCGCCACCTGCGGAGGCTCGGTCCTCCAGCACGTCTTCCGGCGGACGGGGGAGCGGATGCGCGACCGCACGGCCCCCGCGCGCAGCGCCGTCCCGCGCACCGCCACCGCACGCACCGTCACCGGCCGCGCCCGCGGCGGCCGCCGGGGCCCGGGCCGCCGGGAGGCCGCCGGAGCCCCCGCGCCGGGCGGGTACACCGAGGGCACCGTCCACCGGACCCGGGGCAGGAGCCGCCGGCGGCAACTGGTCGGGGCGGCACTCGTCTTCGGCGTCGCCATGACCGGGATCACCGTCTACGAGGCCGCCGCCGGGCACGATCTGAGCGGCGACCGCAGCACCACCATCGGCGGCGTCCTGACCGGCCACGACCGCCCCGCGCCGCGCCCCGGCGGGCCGGACGGCTCCGGCTCCCCGGCACCGGACGGCGGCTCCCCGGCACCGGACCCGGCCGGCTCCGCCACTCCGGGAGGCCCCGGCGACGGCGGCGCCACCGCCCCGTCCGCCCCGTCCGCGACGCCCGCCCCCACCGCCCCGGCCGACGGCACCGGCCCCGATTCCGCCACCGGCACCGGGGACCCCGCCCCGGACGTCACCGGCGGCGCCACCGGCACCGGGCCCACCGGCACCGTCCCGGAGGACCCGGCCCAGGAGGGCACGGCGCCGGAGGGCCCCGCTACGACCCCAGGATCCGGCGCAGATGGTCGTTCCGGAACCGCCGGTCCGGGTCCAGCCGGTCCCGCAGCGCCGTGAACTCGCCGAACCGCGGATACACCCCGGCGAGGTACTCCGCGTCCCGGGTGTGCACCTTCCCCCAGTGCGGGCGCCCCTCGTGCGCGGCGAACACCCGCTCGGCGGCGGTGAAGTACGCCTGGTAGGGCGTGCCCCGGAACATGTGGACGGCGATGTACGCGCTGTCCCGGCCCGAGGCGGTGGACAGCGTGATGTCGTCGGCGGGGGCGGTGCGCACCTCGACCGGGAAGCTGATCCGCAGCCGGGACCGCTCGATCACCGCCCGCAGTTCGCGCAGCGTCGCCACGACGGCCTCGCGCGGCACCGCGTACTCCATCTCCACGAACCGCACCCGGCGCGGCGAGGTGAACACCTTGTACGGGATGTCGGTGTACGTCCGCGCGGACAGCGCCCTGCTGGAGAGCCGCGCGAGGGCGGGGACGGTGCCGGGCGCCGCGCGGCCGACCCAGTTCGCCGCCTGGAAGACGCCGTTGGACAGGAACTCGTCCTCCAGCCAGGCCCGGACCGGGCCCACCGGCCGCTCCGGGCCCGTGCTGCGGTTGTTGCGCTTGGTGTTGGTGCCGTCCGTGTGCGGGAACCAGTAGAACTCGAAGTGCTCGTTCTCCGTCCAGAGTTCGTCGAAGTCCGACAGCACCCGCTCCCACGGCATCGGCTCCTCGCGCGCCGTGAGCAGGAAGAGCGGCTCCACCGCGAAGGTGATCGCCGTGACGACGCCCAGGGCGCCGAGCCCGATCCGGGCGGCGGCGAACACGTCGGCGTTCTCCGTCGCGGAGCAGGTGAGCACCGTGCCGTCGGCCGTGACCAGCTCCAGGCCCCTGATCTGGGCGGCGAGCGAGGCCGAGGCGCGGCCCGTGCCGTGGGTGCCGGTGCTGACGGCACCGGAGACCGTCTGCTCCATGATGTCGCCCATGTTCGTGAGCGACAGGCCCTCGCGGGCCAGGGCCACGTTCAGCCGCCTGAGGGGGGTGCCCGCCGCGACGGTCACCGTCATCGCCTCGCGGTCGATGCCGCGGATGCCGGTCAGCAGACCGGGACGGATCAGCACGCCGTCCGTCGCGGCTATGGACGTGAACGAGTGCCCGGTGCCGACGGCCTTGACCGGCAGCCCCTCCTCGGCGGCCCGGCGCAGGACCGCGGCCAGTTCCCCGACCGACGCGGGAGCGGTCTGCCGGGCGGGGCGCGCGGTGACGTTGCCGCCCCAGTTACGCCATGTCCCGTTCCCGGCGCGTGCCGTCCCGCCTGCCGTGCGTGTGCTGTCCAACGGTGCCTCCCCGCCGCGGCGCCGGCCGAGTGAGCCGGCGGTACCCGAGGAAACCGACCGCCACCGCGACGGCCCCGGCCACCACCGGAACCCCGTACCCGGCGCGCGCCCCGGCGGCGTCGATCACCACGCCGCCCGCGGAGGAGCCGAGCGCGACCCCGACCGCGAGGCCGGTGCTCACCCAGGTCATGCCCTCGGTGAGCTGCGCGCGAGATACGTGCTCCTCGACGAGGGACATCGTCGTGATCATCGTCGGAGCGACGGAGAGACCCGCGACGAGGAGCGCCACGGCCAGGAACGGCAGGTTTCCGACCAGTAGGAGGGGGATCATACTCACGGCGTTCGCACAGATGCCCAGCAGCCAGCGGGGCTCCGGGCGCCCGGCGAAGCGGATCAGCCCGAAGACCAGGCCCGCCACGCAGGAGCCGACCGCGTACGCGGCCAGCACCAGGCTGGCGGCGGCCTTGTGCCCCCGCTCCTCGGCGAAGGCCACGGTGACCACGTCGACCGCGCCGAAGATCGCGCCCGTGGCCACGAAGGTCGCCACCAGCACCTGGAGGCCCGGGGCGCGCAGCGCGCTGCCCCCGCCGTGCTGCTCCCGGGGGTGCGGCACGGGCTCGGTGGCCCGCTGCGAGGTCAGCCAGAAGACGCCCACCGCCAGGCAGCAGGCGGCCAGCAGCGGACCGGCCTCCGGGAACCAGGCCGTGGACAGGCCGATGGAGATGATCGGCCCGAAGACGAAGCAGGCCTCGTCGAGCACCGACTCGAAGGAGTACGCGGTGTGCAGCCGCGGGGTGCCCCGGTAGATCGCCGCCCAGCGGGCCCGGACCATCGCGCCCACGCTCGGCACGCAGCCGATGCCCACGCAGGACACGAACAGCACCCAGTCCGGCCAGCCGTAGTGCGCCGCCGGCAGCAGCACGGCCGCCGCGGTGAGCGAGACCAGGGTCGCCGGGCGCAGCACCCGCCGCTGCCCGTACCGGTCCACCAGCCGGGAGACCTGCGGCCCGGCCACGGCGGCCGCCAGCGCGATCGTCGCCGACAGGGCTCCGGCCAGCCCGTACCGCCCGGTGAGCTGCGAGATCATCGTCACCACGCCGATGCCCATCATCGACAGCGGCATCCGGCCGATGAACCCCGCGGTGGCGAAGCCCCTGGTGCCGGGGGCTGCGAACAGGGCGCGGTAGGGGCTGGGCAACACGGGCTCCGGAAGGGCGCGGGGGGAGGGGCGGGACGAGGGGTGGCGCGGTGCCCGCGGCACCGGGACACGGGGTCCGCGGCACGTCTCGTAAGGTGCGAACGCGGCGCATACAGGTTACGTGCCGATGAGCCCCGACAACACCCCCCGCTTCGGACACTTCGCCCACGTCCGGGCCGCCGCTCCCCGGGCCGCCCATCCCGTAGCCCGGCCCCACTCCGGCCCCGCCCCGGCCCCTTTGCCCCCGGCCGGTCCGCGGCGTTCCGGACGGTGCGCTCCGGGGAGTCCCCCGCGCACCGCGCGGGCCGCCCCGGCGGGACCCCTCGCGCCGGGGCACCTTGCTCCGGCGGGGCCCTCGCTCCGGCGGGGCCTCTGAGCCGATGGATTCCCCGCCCCGGGACGCCCGCCTCGTCACGCCCCGGGGGAGCCCCGCCCCGGAACACCGGCCCCGCCCGGGGGAGCCCCCGCCCGGGGGAGCCCCCGCCCGGCACGCCGCGGCCCCGGCGTCCCCCGCTTCCCCGGGTCGTCCCGCCGCCCCGGGACACACCCCGGCGGCCCCACCCGGCGGCGTCCGGCGAGCGCGCCGGATGGGAGGATCGGGGCATGCCAGACGTGCTCGACGCCACCCCCTACGACGCCCTCCTCCTGCTCTCGTTCGGCGGCCCCGAGGGCCCGGACGACGTGGTCCCGTTCCTCCGGAACGTGACCCGAGGCAGAGACATCCCCGAGGAACGCCTGAAGGAGGTCGGACAGCACTACTTCCTCTTCGGCGGGGTCAGCCCCATCAACGGGCAGAACCGCGCCCTGCTGGAGGCGCTGCGCGCCGACTTCGCCGGGCACGGCCTCGACCTCCCGGTCTACTGGGGCAACCGCAACTGGGCGCCGTACCTCACCGACACCCTGCGCGAGATGGTCCGCGACGGCCGCCGCCGCGTCCTCGTCGTCACCACCAGCGCCTACGCCTCCTACTCCGGCTGCCGCCAGTACCGCGAGAACCTGGCCGACGCGCTGGCCGCGCTGGCGGCCGAGGGCCTGGAGCCGCCCGCCGTCGACAGGCTCCGGCACTACTTCAACCACCCGGGCTTCGTCGAGCCCATGGCCGACGGGGTCGTCCGGGCCCTGGCCGAGCTGCCCGAGGAGGTCCGGGACGGGGCGCACATCGCCTTCTGCACCCACTCGATCCCCGTCTCGGCCGCCGACACCTCCGGCCCGCCCGGGGACCACGGCGACGGCGGGGCGTACGTGCGCCAGCACCTCGACGTGGCCCGGACCATCGCCGACGCCGTCCGCGAGCGCACCGGCACCGACCACCCCTGGCGGCTGGTGTACCAGTCCCGGTCCGGGGCGCCGCACATCCCGTGGCTGGAGCCCGACATCTGCGACCACCTGGCGGAGCGGCGGGAGGCCGGGGTGCCCGCCGTCGTCATGGCCCCCATCGGGTTCGTCTCCGACCACATGGAGGTCCTGTACGACCTCGACACCGAGGCCACCGCCAAGGCCGCGGAACTGGGCCTGCCGGTGCGCCGCTCGGCCACCGTGGGCGCCGACCCCCGGTTCGCCGCCGCCGTGCGCGACCTCGTCCTGGAGCGCGCCGCCGCCGAGCGCGGGACCCCGGTGACGCCGTGCGCCCTGGGCGCCCTCGGCCCGAGCCACGACCTGTGCCCGGTCGGCTGCTGCCCCGCCCGCGCCCCGCGCCCCGCCGCCGCGGGCGCCGACAGCCCCTACGCGTGAGGAGTCCCGTGACCGACGTGACCGCCACCGACCCGCTCCACGCCGAACTGCTGGAGATCGCCCGGGACGCCGCCCGGCGCGCGGGCGAACTGCTGCGGGACGGCCGCCCGGCCGACCTCGCCGTCGCCGCCACCAAGTCCAGCCCGATCGACGTGGTGACCGAGATGGACATCGCGGCGGAGAAACTGATCACCGGGCTGATCACCGACCGCCGCCCGGACGACGGCCTGCTCGGCGAGGAGGGCTCCGCCCGGGAGGGCACCAGCGGTGTCCGCTGGGTCGTCGACCCGCTCGACGGCACCGTCAACTACCTCTACGGGCAGCCCGCCTGGGCCGTCTCCATCGCCGCCGAGCAGGACGGCGAGCGGGTCGCCGGGGTGGTCACCGCGCCCATGCGGGGCGAGACCTACTACGCGGTGCGGGGCGGCGGCGCCTGGGCGACGGGGGCCTGGGAGGGCGCCCGCAGGCTCTCCTGCCGGGCCGCCGCGCCGCTGGACCGGGCGCTGGTGTCGACCGGCTTCAACTACGTGGCCGAGGTCCGCGCCGAGCAGGCGGAGGTCGCCCGGCGGCTGATCCCGCTGGTCCGCGACATCCGGCGGGGCGGCTCGGCCGCGATCGACCTGTGCGACGTGGCGGCGGGGCGCCTGGACGGCTACTACGAGCGCGGGCTGCACCCCTGGGACCTGGCGGCCGGCGACCTGATCGCCCGGGAGGCGGGCGCGGTCACCGGCGGACACCCCGGGGAGCCGCCGTCCGGCGCCCTGACCGTCGCCGCCACGCCCGCGGTCTTCGCCCCGCTGCGGAGCCTGCTGGTCGACTTCGGCGCGTGACACCACCGGCGGGTCCCCGGCCCCCTCGCGGCCGGGGACCCGCCGGTCGTCCGTCGGGGCCGGAGCCTGGGCCTTGGCCTGGGCCGGGACCGTCGCCGTGGCGCGCACCGGCCGGGCGCGGTGGCGCTGCTCCCGGCCCGGCGCCGTGACACCCGGAACCTGTCCCGCACCGTGCCGCGGGACCCGTACCGTGCCCCAGGAATCCGTGCGGGCGCCGGGGCGGGCGTCGTGGTGGCACCGGGGACTCGTGCCGTGAGCCGCCGGGGCCCGTGCGGGGTCCCGGGACCGGCGCCGTGACACCCGGGCTGTGCCGCGCCCGAGTGTCCCGTGCCGTGCTCCCGGCGCCGTGCGGGGTCCGGGCCGGGCGTCGTGACACCCGGGATCCGTGTTGTGAGCCGCCGGGGCCCGTGCGGGCCCCGGGCCGGCGTGGTGGTCCCCGGGACGGGCGCCGTACCGCCCGCGTCCGCCCCGCCGCCCGCGTCCGCCGCGCCGCGCGCGAAAGGGCCCCGGCGCTGGGTCTCGCCGGGGCCTGGTGTTCACGGGCCTCTCAGTTGCCGTTGGCGGACGCGCCGACCTCCACGCCGTGCTCGGCGGCGAGCCGGCGCAGGTCGTCGAGTTCGCCCAGCTCCACCTCGACGAGGAAGTCGTCACCCTCGTCGCGGGCCCGGGAGAGGTCGGACTCGGTCGTCTTTATGCGCTGCAGAAGTCCTGCGGTGAAAGCGTCCATGCTGCGCCCCCTCGTCCTGGGTCGTGGGTCGGTGGCACGGGGGTGTGCCGATCGAAAGGGACGATCACCTCTCCGGTGGAGTGCCCAGCGCCCCCCACTGGGCGGCGACGGTGCCGGACACCCACGCCCGCTCCGCGGGAGCGGACCGCGGCGCACCGCGTGGCATGCGGTACGGGCAGAGCGCGATCGTGGGGTGTAAACCGGTCCTCCCCGCACTCTCTTTCGCGGAAACCTCTCCCGCACGAGAAATTTTCGTCCTCACCGGATTCCCCGCCCGCCGCCCGGCCACCACCGCACGGCCCCCGGGGGCCCGGGAGGGACCCGGCGGCCCCTCCCACCTCCCGCCTTACCGCCGACTTATGGCCGAAAAGGGCAGGATGGTGCCGACACCCCCACGAGCCCCCCGCTCCCGCGCGCCCGCGCGAGGCCGCCCGGGGCGGACACAGGAAGGACCAGCCACGTGCGCGTACTCGTCGTCGAGGACGAGCAACTGCTCGCCGATGCGGTGGCCACCGGACTGCGCCGGGAGGCCATGGCCGTCGACGTCGTGTACGACGGTGCGGCGGCCCTGGAGCGCATCGGCGTCAACGACTACGACGTGGTCGTCCTCGACCGCGACCTCCCCCTGGTCCACGGCGACGACGTCTGCCGCCGGATCGTCGAGCTGGGCATGCCGACCCGGGTGCTGATGCTCACGGCCTCCGGCGACGTCAGCGACCGGGTCGAGGGCCTGGAGATCGGCGCCGACGACTACCTGCCCAAGCCCTTCGCCTTCAGCGAGCTGATCGCCCGCGTCCGCGCCCTGGGCCGGCGCACCAGCGTCGCGCTGCCCCCCGTCCTGGAGCGGGCCGGGATCAGGCTGGACCCCAACCGCCGGGAGGTCTTCCGGGACGGCCGGGAGGTGCAGCTCGCGCCCAAGGAGTTCGCGGTGCTGGAGGTGCTGATGCGCAGCGAGGGCGCGGTCGTCTCCGCCGAGCAGCTCCTGGAGAAGGCCTGGGACGAGAACACCGACCCGTTCACCAACGTCGTGCGGGTCACCGTGATGACCCTGCGCCGCAAGCTGGGCGAGCCACCCGTCATCGTCACCGTCCCCGGCTCCGGGTACCGGATCTGATCGACCGTGGCGTCCTCTCCCGCACCCCCCGGGGTGCCCCCCAAGCCCACCTGGGACCCCCGGTCGGTGAGCCCGCTGCCCTGGCTGCGGCCCACCATCCGGATACGGCTCACCCTGCTGTACGGCGGCATGTTCCTGATCGCCGGGATACTGCTGCTGTCGATCATCTACCTGCTGGCCGCCCAGGCGGTTCGCACCGGCAACCAGCCCCTGTACAAGATCGTCGACTTCGACGGCCTCCAGGTCTCCAGCACCGACTGCCCGGGCGTCACCCACGGCAACCTCTCGCTCACCCAGTTCAACGCGGCGATCAGCGAGTGCATCGACCACCAGCGCCAGGTCGCCCTGGACCGGCTGCTCAGCCGTTCCCTGCTGGCCCTGCTCGGCCTCGCCGTCATCGCCTTCGCGTTCGGGTACGCCATGGCCGGCCGCGTCCTGTCACCGCTGGGCCGGATCACCCGCACCGCGCGCGCGGTGGCCGGTTCCGACCTCTCCCGGCGGATCGAGCTGGACGGCCCGGACGACGAGCTGAAGGAGCTGGCGGACACCTTCGACGACATGCTGGAGCGGCTCCAGCGGGCCTTCACCGCCCAGCAGCGGTTCGTCGGCAACGCCTCGCACGAGCTGCGCACCCCGCTGGCGATCAACCGCACCCTCCTGGAGGTGCACCTGTCGGACCCGAACGCCCCGGTGGAGCTCCAGCAGCTCGGCAAGACCCTGCTCGCCACCAACGAGCGCAGCGAGCAGCTCGTGGAGGGCCTGCTCCTGCTCGCCCGCAGCGACAACCAGATCGTCGAGCGCAAACCGGTGGACCTCGCCGAGGTGGCCGGCCAGGCCGTCGACCAGGTGCACGCCGAGGCCGAGGCCAAGGGCGTGCGGCTGGGCGGCGAGCGCGCCCCGGCGGTGGTCCAGGGCAACGGGGTCCTGCTGGAGCGGATCGCGCTGAACCTCGTCCAGAACGCCGTGCGCTACAACGTGCCGGAGGACGGCTGGGTCGAGGTCACCACCGCCGTGGAGAACCACCAGGCGGTCCTGGTGGTCACCAACACCGGCCCGGTGGTCCCGGCGTACGAGATCGACAACCTCTTCGAGCCGTTCCGGCGGCTGCGGACGGAGCGGACGGGCAGCGACAAGGGCGTGGGCCTCGGCCTGTCCATCGCCCGCTCGGTCGCGCGGGCGCACGGCGGGCACATCTCCGCGCGCCCCCGGGAGGGCGGAGGGCTCGTGATGCGCGTCACGCTGCCGATCTGAGACCATGGCCCCGACATTCGGCCGGGGACCCGGTGATGTTCGCTTTGGGCGGAATTTCCGGGTCGCCGGCCCGGCTCCTCCCTGTGTGATCGATCACAGTGGCGACTTTCCGGTCATCTACTCTCCGTGATCATGACCCCTGTGAAAAGCCGGGAAAATCCTGGTTTTCGGGGGCCGGGATCACGGGAAGTACACGGTGAGACGCCCTTTGAAGTGCGGCGATCGGACCGTGTACGGTCACCGTCGCCATCCAAGCCGATCGCCTTCGGGGGGTCCGGTTGGGTGTCGATTGAGTAACAGACCTTGATGTGAGGCAAAATCTCCGCCTCGGGTCGGGCACAAGTCCGGCCTCTCACGCGTTACGTGCGCTGGAGACACCGCAGACACCCAGAGGGGGAGAGCGACCATGGCAACCGATTACGACACTCCACGCAAGACCGACGACGACGTCGACTCGGACAGCCTCGAAGAACTGAAGGCCCGGCGGAACGACAAGTCCGCCTCGGCCGTCGACGTCGACGAGTTCGAGGCCGCAGAGGGCCTGGAACTGCCCGGCGCCGACCTGTCCAACGAGGAACTGGCCGTTCGTGTGCTGCCCAAGCAGCAGGACGAGTTCACCTGCATGAGCTGCTTCCTGGTGCACCACCGCAGCCAGCTGGCCCGCGAGAAGAACGGCCAGCCCATCTGCCGCGACTGCGACTGAGGAGGGGTCGGCCGTGACCGGCTCGACCCCTCCCTGGAAGCGCCGCCCCTCCTCGCGGGGAGCGGACCAAGGGCCGTCCCACGGCCCGGACAGCGCGCGTGACGACGAGCGGGGCCCCACCGTCGAGGGAAAGGCCCCGCTCGGCGTATCGGACGACCGGGGCGAGCGCCCCGCCCCCGTGCGGGCGCCCGCCGCCCGGCGCCGTGCGGCGGCCTTCCGGGACCGGGCGGAACAGGGCGTCCGCAAGGGCGGCGACCGCGCCAGGGCAGCCCTGGCCCACCTCGCGGACCGGATCATCGACCTGGCCCCCCGCGTCCCCGTGCGCGACCTGGCGACCCTGCGCCGCCAGTTCCCCGGCCTCGGCCCCGAGGAGATCGCGGACCGGCTGATCGCCGCCGCCGCCCGGGCCACCGCGACCGTCGGCGCCGGTGTGGGCGCCGCCGCGATGATGCCCGTACCGCCCGCGATGCCCACCGAACTGGCCGCCGAGATCACCGGCGTCGCCGCGATCGAGCTCAAGCTCATCGCCGAACTCCACGAGGTCTACGGGCTCCGTCCGCCGGGCACCCTCGTCCAGCGCAGCTCCGCCTACCTCGGCTCCTGGTCCGACGAGCGCGGCGTCGAGGTGGTCAACCCCGCCACCTTCGGCTCCGCCATGAACAGCCACGCCAAGCGCCACCTGCGCCAGCAGGTCATGAAGCGCACGGTGCGGGACCTGCCCAACCTGATGCCGTTCATGGTCGGCGCGGCCGTCGGCGCCGTGATGAACCGCCGCGACACCCGCAGGCTCGCCGCCCGCGTCCGCACCGACCTGCGCCGCCGCCAGGTGCCCTGGGAGGCCCTCGGGGAGCTGCCCGCCCTGGAGGAGCCCCGCGACGCCCTGGACATGGACGCGCGCCGCCTCACCGGCGGCCTCACGCGCCGTCTGCGCCCCGGCCGGGACAAGGGCTAGGGAAAACCGCCCGGGACCGCCGCGGCCCCGTCACGCGGCCGCCTGGGCCGCCTTCAGGGCCTCCACCAGACGCTCCGGCTCCCGGGTCGACAGGTACAGGTACGGCGTCGGGTCCGCCGGGTCCGTCACCTCGATCCGCACCGCCCGCGGGACGTACGCCCGCAGCAGCATGAAGGCGCGGGCGTCGGCCTTGTGCGTGCGCCAGGCGCGGGCCTCCTCCGGGTCGAGGATCTCCGCCCCGCCCAGCGCGCCCACCGGGACCGTCGCCTCGCCCGCCACCAGCGAGCCGCCCACCACCCGGATCCGGACCGAGCCGTACGAACTGGCCGCCACCGCGGCCACCGCCGTCCCCCCGGCGAGGCCGCCGAGCATCGGCAGCGTGCCCAGGGGCAGCAGGACCAGGGCCATCGAGAGCCCGACCAGGAAGGAGATCAGCCACCACGAGCGGGGCGCGGTGAGACGTTCTTCGTACGGGGTGGCGGAGAGCTGCATGGAGCAAGCTTGGCAGGTATCGGTGATCGGCCGACGCGCGGGTAAGGTCTGCGCCTGTGAGTGGTACTTCCCCGGTTCTCCGGCCCCCCGCCGACGCCGTACGGCCCGTACGGCACCCCGACGCCCCCGCTCCCGGCGAGCCGCTCGGCGCGCACTACGGCCAGTGCTTCGGCTGCGGCGACGAGCAGCCCCACGGACTGCGCCTGCGGGCGCGGGCCGCCGAGGGCGTCCGGGTCACCGCCGAGTTCACCGTGCGCCCCGCCCACCAGGGCGCCCCCGGCCTGGCCCACGGCGGCGTGCTGACCACCGCCCTCGACGAGACCCTCGGCTCGCTGAACTGGATGCTGCGCACCATCGCCGTCACCGGCCGCCTGGAGACCGACTTCCTGCTGCCCGTCCCCGTCGGCACCACCCTGCACCTGACGGCCGAGGCGACCGCCGTGGCCGGACGGAAGATCTACTCCACCGCCACCGGCCGGATCGGCGGCCCCGACGGGCCCGTCGCGGTCCGCGCCGACGCCCTGTTCGTCGAGGTCAAGGTGGACCACTTCGTCGAGCACGGCCGCGAGGAGGAGATCCGCGCCGTCCTCGACGACCCCGACCAGGTCCGCCGGGCCCGCGCCTTCGAGGTCAACCCGTGAGCCGGGAGCCCCTGGAGGTGCCGCTCCGCCGCGTCGACCCCGACGTCCCGCTGCCGGAGTACGCGATGCCCGGCGACGCCGGGGCCGACCTGCGCACCACCGTCGCCCACGTCCTCGCACCCGGCGAACGCGCCGTCCTGCCCACCGGGGTGTCGCTGGCCCTCCCCGAGGGGTACGCGGCCTTCGTGCACCCGCGTTCCGGACTGGCCGCCCGCTGCGGCGTCGCCCTGGTGAATGCCCCGGGAACGATTGATGCCGGGTACCGTGGGGAGATCAAGGTGATCGTGGTGAACCTCGACCCGTACGAGACCGTGCGGTTCGAGCGCTTCGACCGGATTGCCCAACTGGTCGTCCAGCAGGTCGAGAGGGTCCGCTTCCATCAGGTCGCGGAACTTCCCGGATCGGCGCGGGCCGAGGGGGGCTTCGGGTCCACCGGCGGCCACGCCGGCACGGACCGTGCAAGCGGCACAAGCGGCCGGGTCGCCGAGGGCGGCCCGGCGGGTGGGAATCGATACGCTTCGGTCGTATCCGACCGGGAAGGACAGTGACGTGTTCGGACGTCGCAAGAAGATGGATGCCGCCGATGACGCGGCCGGCGAGGCCGAGCAGGTCGTCGACGACGCCGAGCCCGGCGCGGAGGGGCAGCGCGAGCGCGTGCGCCTCGAACCCGAACCGCGCCCCGACGGCCCCTGGGACAGCAGTGAGGTGGGCGAGCCCGGCGAGGGCCGCGTGGACCTCGGCGGACTCTTCGTCCCCGGCGTGGACGGCATGGAACTGCGCGTGGAGGTCGCCGGTGACGCGATCGTCGCCGCGACGGTCGTGCTGCGCGACAGCGCCATCCAGCTCCAGGGCTTCGCCGCCCCCAAACGCGAGGGCATCTGGGGCGAGGTCCGCGAGGAGATCGGCTCCGGGATCACCCAGCAGGGCGGCATCGTCGACGAGGTCGAGGGCCCGCTCGGCTGGGAGCTGCGCGCCCAGGTGCCGGTGCAACTGCCCGACGGCACCGGCGGCTTCCAGGTCGTGCGGTTCGTCGGCGTCGACGGACCCCGCTGGTTCCTGCGCGGGGTGATCTCGGGACAGGGCGCGGTGCAGCCGCAGGCCGCCGGGCTCCTGGAGCAGATCTTCCGCGACACCGTGGTGGTGCGCGGCGAGGGCCCGATGGCCCCCAGGGACCCGATCGTGCTCAAGCTGCCGAACGACGCGCAGATGGTGCCCGAGGGCGTGCAGCAGGAGGAGACCTCCCGGTTCTCGGGAGGCATGGGCCAGCTCCAGCGCGGACCGGAGATCACCGAGGTGCGCTGAGCCCGGTTCCCCGGCCACACCGAGGGCCGCGTCCGCCGGCGCGGCCCTCAGCCGTGTCCGGGGCCCGTCCGGGCCGCTCCGGCGCCCCGCGCCCCGGTCCGTGCCCCGGTCCGTGCCCCGTGCTCCGGTCCGTGCCCGGCGCCCCGGAAGGCACCCGGCGCCGCCGCGGCCCGCGTGGCACGGCCCCGCCCGTCACGTCCCGCTCGCGCGGGCGGCCGGACCGCCCGCGGGGGCCGCTCGCGCGGAGGACCCCCGGCTCCGGATACTGGGGCCGAAGGACGGCCGGCGCGAGGCGGGACAGCGCGGCGGAGCACCGCCGGAGAACGGCCCGGAACGCCACCGGAGCGGCACCTGGTGCCGTCCCGACGGCACCAGGGGTCCACCGCCCCGGAACGCGCGCGGCGCACCCACGCCGACCGGCCCGGTGCCCGGCGACCCCGGCCCCGCGGGCACCCCCGTCCTCACCGCCACCCGGACCCCCGGGAGCCCCAGAGGACCGACCGGAGGACGACGAGGGCATGGGACGCGGCAAGCTACGGATCTACCTCGGCGCGGCACCCGGCGTCGGCAAGACCTACGCCATGCTCTCCGAGGCGCACCGGCGGGTCCAGCGCGGCACCGACTGCGTCGTGGCCGCCGTCGAGCACCACGGCAGGGCCCGCACCGAGACCCTGCTGCACGGCCTGGAGCAGGCGCCCCGGACGTCCGGACGGGCCGGCGCCGCGAGGACGGAACTGGACCTGGACGCCGTCCTGGAGCGCGCCCCCCGGGTCGCCCTGGTCGACGACCTCGCCCACACCAACGTCCCCGGCTCGCGCAACGCCAAGCGCTGGCAGGACGTGGAGGAACTGCTCGCCGCGGGCATCGACGTGGTCTCCACCGTCAACATCCAGCACCTGGAGTCCCTCGGCGACGTCGTCGAGTCCATCACCGGGGTCCGCCAGCGCGAGACCGTGCCCGACGAGGTGGTCCGCCGCGCCGACCAGATCGAACTGGTCGACATGTCGCCCCAGGCGCTGCGCCGCCGCATGGCCCACGGCAACATCTACCAGCCGGACCGGGTCGACGCCGCGCTCTCCAACTACTTCCGCCCCGGCAACCTCACCGCCCTGCGCGAACTCGCCCTGCTCTGGGTCGCCGACCACGCCGACGAGTACCTCCAGCGCTACCGCAGCGAGCACCGGGTCTCCCGGATCTGGGGCTCCCGCGAGCGCATCGTGGTCGGGCTCACCGGCGGCCCCGAGGGACGGACCCTGATCCGGCGCGCCGCCCGCCTCGCCGAGAAGGGCGCCGGCGGCGAGGTGCTCGCCGTGTACGTCGCCCGCAGCGGCGGACTCACCGCCGCCTCCCCGAAGGAACTCACCGTCCAGCGGACCCTGGTGGAGGACCTCGGCGGCACCTACCACCACGTGCTCGGCGAGGACGTCCCCGCCGCCCTGCTGGACTTCGCGCGCGGCGTCAACGCCACCCAGATCGTCCTCGGCTCCTCCCGCCGCAAGGCCTGGCAGTACGTCCTCGGCCCCGGCGTCGGCGCCACCGTCGCCCGCGAGTCCGGCCCCGATCTGGACGTCCACATCGTCACCCACGAGGAGGTCGCCAAGGGCCGCGGACTCCCCGTGGCCCGGGGCGCCCGGCTCGGCCGCTCCCGCCGCGTCTGCGGCTGGATCGCCGGGATCGGCGGCCCACTGCTGCTCACCCTGCTGCTGAACACCGTCCACCTCGGACTCGCCAACGACGTCCTGCTCTACCTGGCGCTCACCGTCGCCGCCGCCCTGCTGGGCGGCCTCTACCCGGCGCTCGCCTCGGCCGCCGTCGGGTCGCTGCTGCTCAACTGGTTCTTCACCCCGCCGGTCGACCGCATCACCATCGCGGACCCGCGGAACATGCTCGCCCTCGCCATATTCGTGGGCGTCGCGCTCTCCGTGGCCTCCGTCGTCGACGTGGCCGCCCGCCGCACCCACCAGGCGGCCCGGCTGCGCGCCGAGGCCGAGATCCTCTCCTTCCTGGCCGGGGACGTGCTGCGCGGCGAGACCAGCCTGGAGACGCTGCTCGAACGCGTCCGGGAGACCTTCGGCATGGAGTCCGCCGCCCTGCTGGAGCGGGAGGACGACGTGGCCCCCTGGACCTGCGCGGGCCGCGCCGGGCAGGGCCCGCCGGTGCAGCGGCCCGACGACGCCGACGTCGACATGCCCGTCGGGGACCACATGGCGCTCGCGCTGACCGGTCGCGTCCTGCCCGCCGAGGACCGCCGGGTGCTGGCCGCCTTCGCCGCCCAGGCCGCCGTCGTCCTGGACCGGCGGCGGCTGCGCGAGGAGGCCGACCGGTCCCGCGCCCTGGCCGAGGGCAACCGCATCCGCACGGCCCTGCTCGCCGCCGTCAGCCACGACCTGCGCACCCCGCTGGCCGGGATCAAGGCGGCGGTCACCGGACTGCGCTCGGACGACGTGGCGTGGACCGAGGAGGACCGGGCGGAGCTGCTGGAGGGCATCGAGGAGGGCGCCGACCGGCTGCACCACCTGGTGGGCAACCTCCTCGACATGTCCCGTCTCCAGACCGGCACCGTCACCCCGCTCATCCGCGAGATCGACGTCGACGAGGTGGTGCCGATGGCGCTGGGCGGGGTGCCCGAGGGCAGCGTCGACCTGGACATCCCGGAGACGCTCCCCATGGTCGCGGTGGACGCCGGGCTCCTGGAGCGCGCGATGGCCAACCTGGTCGAGAACGCCGTCAAGTACAGCCCCGGCGGGCGCACCGTCCTGGTGGCCGGGAGCGCCCTGGCCGACCGGGTCGAGGTGCGGGTCGTCGACCGGGGACCCGGGGTGCCGGACGAGGCCAAGGACCGCATCTTCGAGCCCTTCCAGCGCTACGGGGACGCCCCGCGCGGGGCGGGCGTCGGCCTCGGCCTGGCGGTGGCGCGGGGCTTCGCCGAGGCCATGGGCGGCACCCTGAACGCCGAGGACACCCCGGGCGGAGGGCTCACCATGGTGCTGACCCTCCGTGCGGCGGCACCGGCGGCACCGGCCGCGCCGTCGGCCGTATCGTCGTCACGGGAACCCCACCGGTCCCACCCGCCCCGCGATCCCGCGACCCCGGAAAGGCAGGCCGCCCCATGACCAGGGTGCTCGTGGTCGACGACGAGCCGCAGATCGTGCGTGCCCTCGTGATCAACCTCAAGGCGCGCCAGTACGAGGTCGACGCCGCGCACGACGGCGCCACCGCGCTGGAGCTGGCCGCCGCCCGCCACCCCGACGTGGTCGTGCTCGACCTGGGCCTGCCCGACATGGACGGCGTCGACGTGATCAAGGGGCTGCGCGGCTGGTCCCGGGTGCCGATCCTGGTGCTCTCCGCCCGCCACTCCTCCGACGAGAAGGTCGAGGCGCTGGACGCCGGGGCCGACGACTACGTCACCAAGCCGTTCGGCATGGACGAGCTGCTGGCCCGGCTGCGCGCCGCCGTCCGCCGCGCGGAGCCGGTCCCCGGGGGCGAGGACGGCGTGGTCGTGGAGACCGCCGGGTTCACGGTCGACCTGGCGGCGAAGAAGGTCCACCGGGACGGCAGGGACGTCCGGCTGACGCCCACCGAGTGGCACCTGCTGGAGGTGCTGGTCCGCAACA
This sequence comes from Streptomyces sp. NPDC107521, assembly GCF_055598485.1. Lineage (NCBI taxonomy): Bacteria > Bacillati > Actinomycetota > Actinomycetes > Kitasatosporales > Streptomycetaceae > Streptomyces > Streptomyces sp. NPDC107521. The sequence goes on along the minus strand of NZ_JBVKAT010000008.1, from coordinate 23,549 downwards.
CCGGGCGGCTGGTCGGCCAGAAGCAGCTCCTCCAGGAGGTCTGGGGGCCGTCGTACGGCACGGAGACGAACTACCTGCGGGTGTACATGGCGCAGCTGCGCCGCAAGCTGGAGGCCGATCCGGCGCACCCCCGGCACTTCATCACCGAGCCGGGGATGGGGTACCGCTTCGAGCGGTGAGCGGCGGGTCCCGCGCCGTGAGCGGCCCGCGCCACGGGTGGCGGGCCGGGCGCGCTGAACCGGGCGCGGGCGCGTGGGAGGGCGTGCGCGCGGGCGCCCGGGTGTGCGGTTCCCGGGGGCGCGAGGGGGGCGGAACGTGAGTCTTCCGATACCGGGGTCCGGCCGGTGCGTGACCGCCGGCGCGCCCCGGTACGCTTCAGATATGAGTGCTGTTCCTCGTTCCGGCAAGCCGGTGGGCCGATTCCGGCGCATGTTCGACCGGCTCTCCTCCTCCCAGGAGGACCTGGAGTCGGAGGAGCTGCGGGAGGACGCGGAGACCACCGGCTGCACCCGCATCGGCGACTGCCAGGACCGGCAGGTCGTCACGGTTACTGGTACCTTGCGCACGGTCACCCTGCGTCCACGCGCGGGTGTTCCGGCCCTGGAGGCCGAGTTGTTCGACGGCTCCGCCGCCCTGGACGTGGTGTGGCTGGGCAGGCGTTCCATCGTGGGCATAGAACCGGGACGCAAGCTCATCGCATCGGGGCGGGTCTCGATGAGCCGGGGCCGCCGGGTGCTCTTCAACCCGAAATACGAACTGAGACCCCTCGGACGGGAGTAGCCGGTGACGTCGCTCGACAAGCCGACCGAAGACACGGAAACGGAAGCGAACGACGCCCGGGCGGTGACGGAGGCCGCGCTGTTCGAGGCGTTCGGCGGGGTGCGGGGCATGGTCGAGACCGTGCTCCCGGGCCTGCTCTTCGTCACCATCTTCACGATCAACGGCAACCTGCACATGTCCGCCATCGCCGCGCTGGGCGTGGCGCTGGCGCTGGTCGTGGTCCGCCTGGTGCGCCGGGACACCGTCAAGCACGCCTTCAGCGGCGTCTTCGGCGTCGCCTTCGGCGTGGTCTTCGCGATGATGACCGGCAACGCCAAGAACTTCTACCTGCCCGGCATGCTCTACACCCTGGGCCTGGCGCTGGCGTACCTGATCACCGCGGTGGCCGGGGTGCCGCTGATCGGCCTGATCCTCGGCCCGGTCTTCAAGGAGAACCTCTCCTGGCGCAGCCGCAACCCGGGCCGCAAGAAGGCGTACACCAAGGCCAGCTACGCCTGGGGCCTGATCCTGCTCGCCAAGTGCGCCGTCCTGTTCCCGCTGTACTGGTGGGCCGACACCGAGCAGCTCGGCTGGGTGATGGTCCTCCTCAAGATCCCGCCGTTCCTGCTCGCCGTCTGGCTGACCTGGGTCTTCCTGGCCAAGGCGCCGGCGCCGATCGACGTGTTCGCGGAGATGGAGGCGGCGGAGAAGGCCGAGGAGGAGCGGGCGCGGGCCGGGGCCGGTCCGTCCGGCGACTCCGGCGCGTCCGCCACCCCGGGTACGTCCGGCACCTCCGGTACGTCCGGCGCCTCCGGCAGCTCCGGTACGCCGTCCGGTGCGGGGGAGTCCCGCGGCGGCGCGCACCGGGAGGGCTGACCGGCCCGGCCGTCCTCCACGGCGGCCCGGCCGCTCCTCGTACGTGCCCGGGTCCGCCCGGCGCGCCCCGGGACCCCGGGCGGCCCCGGGCGGGACCCCGGACCGACGGCGCGCGGCGACGGACGGCCCCTCGTGACGGACGGTCCCGCGGGACGGGGCAGCCTCGCGTGACATGACGGCGGGGTGTGCGGGGAGGGCGTCCCACGCACACCCCGCCGTCGTCGTACGGCTCAGCTCAGCGGGTCCCGGCGGCGGGCGGACAGCAGGTCCTCCAGCTGCTCCTCCCGCGCCTGGGCCGCCACGAACAGCAGCTCGTCACCGGCCTCCAGGGAGTCCTCCCGCGAGGGCGTCAGCACCCGGTTGCCCCGGATGATGGTGACCAGCGAGGTGTCCTCCGGCCACTGGACGTCACCGACCTGCGTGCCCGCCAGGGCCGACTCCTCCGGCAGCGTCAGCTCGACGAGGTTGGCGTCACCGTGGCTGAAGCGCAGCAGCCGCACCAGATCGCCGACGCTCACCGCCTCCTCGACCAGGGCCGACATCAGCCGCGGGGTGGAGACGGCGACGTCCACCCCCCAGGACTCGTTGAACAGCCACTCGTTCTTCGGGTTGTTCACCCGGGCGACGACGCGCGGCACCCCGTACTCCGTCTTGGCCAGCAGGGAGACGACCAGGTTGACCTTGTCGTCGCCCGTCGCGGCGATCACGACGTTGCAGCGCTGGAGCGCGGCCTCGTCCAGGGACGTGATCTCGCAGGCGTCGGCCAGCAGCCACTCCGCCATCGGAACGCGCTCGACCGAGATCGCGGTCGGCGCCTTGTCGATGAGCAGGATCTCGTGGCCGTTCTCCAGCAGCTCGCCCGCGATCGAACGGCCGACCGCGCCGGCTCCGGCAATGGCGACCCTCATCAGTGACCGCCCTCCTCTTCGGGACCCGTGGCGAACGCCGCCTCGACCTTGTCGACCTCGTCGGTGCGCATCATCACGTGCACCAGATCGCCCTCCTGGAGCACCGTCTGCGAGGAGGGCAGGATCGCCTCCCCGAGCCGCGTGAGGAACGCGACCCGCACGCCGGTCTCCTCCTGGAGCCGGCTGATCCGGTGCCCGACCCAGGACTCCGAGGTGTGCACCTCGGCGAGCTGGACGCCGCCGGTCGGGTCGCGCCAGAGCGGCTCGGCGCCCGAGGGCAGCAGGCGGCGCAGCATCTGGTCGGACGTCCAGCGCACGGTGGCGACCGTGGGGATGCCCAGCCGCTGGTAGACCTCGGCGCGGCGGGGGTCGTAGATCCGGGCCGCGACGTTCTCCACGCCGAACATCTCGCGGGCCACCCGGGCGGCGATGATGTTCGAGTTGTCACCGCTGGAGACGGCGGCGAAGGCCCCGGCGTCCTCGATGCCCGCCTCGCGCAGGGTGTCCTGGTCGAAGCCGATGCCGGTCACCCGGCGGCCGCCGAACGACGAGCCGAGGCGGCGGAAGGCGGTGGGGTCCCGGTCGATCACGGCGACCGTGTGCCCCTGCTGCTCCAACGTCTGGGCCAGAGCGGAGCCCACGCGTCCGCAACCCATGATGACAATGTGCACGGCCTTACACCGCCCCTCTTGTGAGCCCTCTGACCTGGGCGAACGTCCCGCTCATTTTCCTCTTTCGGATCGACGGGCCACACGTGCGGCGGTCCCGCGCGGGGCCGCCCGAGTCCATCATGCCCGTCCGGCGCCCCAGGGCCCCGTCCGGGTGGACCCGACGAGGGGCGGGCGAGGGGCCCGGGGTCCTTCGGGGGAGCGGCGGGCGGTCGTGGCGGCGGGCGGCGGGCGTCGGGTGCGCCGGGCGTGGGGTGCGGGTGCGGGAGGCGCCGGGCGGTGGCGCGCGCCGTGGCGGCTCCGGGTCACCGCCCGGTGGACGACCGCCGTCGGCCGATGCTGCGGATGCTCGCGGCGGTCAGAACGCCGAGTCCGACGAGGGCGGCGGCACCGCCGATCAGTTCCGCGGACAGACGCATGGGACCTCCTGGGTCTCGGGGCTCCCGGCCCCGGTCCGCGTCCGGGCCCGGACCGGCCCGTGGAAGCGCGGCGCCTCCGCGCCCGGCCCGCCCGGTGACCGTCCGTGCCGGAACCGCGGCCGACCGTGCCCGCCGGTGACCGGTTGTGCGGGAAGGGTGACCGGGCGTGCCGGGGCGGTGACGGGTGCGCCGCCCGGCCGGGGCGGAGCGGTGCCCGGTGGTATCGGGCCGATGGCTGGCCATATAGCCACGGCACCCCCGCGACCTGCGGAATCCACGGCCGCGCCGTCCCCGGAATTCACCCGGAGGGCAGACGTCCGACTCATCGGGGGTGGCGGCTGGTCGGCCCCCCGCCCATGGGCCTACGATCCCCTGTTGTGTCCAAACTGACCGACGTGCCCAAGAGGATTCTGATCGGGCGCGCACTGCGCAGTGACCGGCTGGGCGAAACGCTCCTGCCGAAACGCATCGCCCTCCCCGTCTTCGCCTCCGACCCGCTCTCCTCCGTGGCCTACGCCCCCGGCGAGGTCCTGCTGGTCCTCTCCATCGCGGGCGTGTCGGCGTACCAGTACAGCCCCTGGATCGCGGTCGCGGTCGTCGTGCTGATGTTCACCGTGGTCGCCTCCTACCGGCAGAACGTGCACGCCTACCCGAGCGGCGGCGGCGACTACGAGGTCGCCAACACCAACCTCGGGCCCAGGGCCGGGCTCACCGTCGCCAGCGCCCTGCTCGTCGACTACGTGCTGACCGTCGCGGTCTCCATCTCCTCGGGCATCGAGAACCTGGGCTCCGCCGTCCCGTTCGTCGTCGAGCACAAGGTGGCCTGCGCGGTCGGCGTCATCGTGCTGCTGACCCTGATGAACCTGCGCGGCGTCCGGGAGTCGGGCACCCTCTTCGCCATCCCGACGTACGTCTTCGTCACCGGCGTCTTCCTCATGATCGCCTGGGGCGCCTTCCGCGGGCTGGTCCTCGACGACACCATGCGCGCGCCGACCGCCGGCTACGAGATCAAGCCCGAGCACCAGGGGCTGGCCGGATTCGCCCTGATCTTCCTGCTGCTGCGCGCCTTCTCCTCCGGCTGCGCCGCCCTCACCGGCGTCGAGGCGATCTCCAACGGCGTCCCGGCCTTCCGCAAGCCCAAGTCGAGGAACGCGGGCAACACCCTCGCGATGATGGGCCTGCTCGCCGTCACCATGTTCTGCGGCATCATCGCGCTGGCCTCCGCGACCGGCGTGCGCATGTCGGAGAACCCGGCCACCGAACTGCTCCGCGACGGCACCCCCGTCGGCGAGGACTACATCCAGCACCCGGTGATCTCCCAGGTCGCCGAGGCCGTCTTCGGCAAGGGCAGCTTCCTGTTCGTGGTGCTGGCCGCGGCGACCGCGCTGGTCCTCTTCCTCGCCGCCAACACCGCGTACAACGGCTTCCCGCTGCTCGGCTCGATCCTCGCCCAGGACCGCTACCTGCCGCGCCAGTTGCACACCCGGGGCGACCGGCTGGCCTTCTCCAACGGCATCCTGCTGCTGGCCGGGGCCGCCGCCCTGCTGGTCGTCGTCTACGGCGCCGACTCCACCCGCCTGATCCAGCTCTACATCGTCGGCGTGTTCGTCTCGTTCACGCTCAGCCAGACCGGCATGGTGCGCCACTGGAACCGGCACCTGGCCAAGGAACGGGACCCGGCCGCCCGCCGCCACATGATCCGCTCGCGGGCCATCAACACCTTCGGCGCCTTCTTCACCGGTCTGGTGCTGGTGGTCGTCCTGGCCACGAAGTTCACCCACGGCGCCTGGATCGCCCTGCTCGGCATGTGCATTTTCTTCGCCACCATGACCGCCATCCGCAGGCACTACGACCGCGTCGCGGAGGAGATCGCCGCCCCCGAGGACCCGGAGGAGGTGCCCGCGGACATCGTGCGCCCGTCCCGCGTCCACTCCGTCGTCCTCATCTCCAAGATCCACCGGCCCACGCTGCGCGCCCTCGCCTACGCCAAGCTGCTGCGCTCCGACTCGCTGGAGGCGGTCAGCGTCAACGTCGACCCCGCCGAGACCAAGGCGCTGCGCGAGGAGTGGGAGCGGCGCGGCATCGACGTGCCGCTGAAGATCCTGGACTCGCCCTACCGCGAGGTCACCCGCCCGGTCATCGAGTACGTCAAGAGCCTGCGCAAGGAGTCGCCGCGCGACGCGGTCTCCGTGATCATCCCCGAGTACGTGGTCGGCCACTGGTACGAGCACCTGCTGCACAACCAGAGCGCCCTGCGTCTGAAGGGGCGGCTGCTGTTCACCCCGGGCGTCATGGTCACCTCGGTGCCCTACCAGCTCCAGTCCTCCGAGGCCGCCCGGCAGCGGGCCCGCCGCCGGCAGAACTGGAACGCGCCGGGCGCCGTCCGCCGGGGCCCGGCCCAGCCCGACCGGTCGAAGGACACCACGCCGTCCACGTAGACTGGCAGGCTGGTGTTCCCACACCGCCGTCCCCACCCCTCGTACCCCGTACTGGAGTCACCCCGCCATGCAGGCAGAACCGAAGAAGTCGCAGGCGGGATCGCTGGTCGGCGAGGAGTACGAGGTCGAGGTCGGCCCGGTCGCCCACGGCGGCCACTGCATCGCCCGCACCGCCGAGGGCCAGGTCCTGTTCGTCCGGCACACGCTGCCCGGCGAGCGGGTGGTGGCCCGGGTGACGGAGGGCGAGGAGGGCGCGCGCTTCCTGCGGGCGGACGCCGTCGAGGTGCTGGAGGCGTCCAAGGACCGGGTGGCGGCGCCCTGCCCGTACGCCGGTCCGGGCCGCTGCGGCGGCTGTGACTGGCAGCACGCCAAGCCGGGCGCCCAGCGGCGGCTGAAGGGCGAGGTCGTCGCCGAGCAGCTCCAGCGGCTCGCGGGCCTCACCCCGGAGGAGGCCGGCTGGGACGGCACGGTGATGCCGGCCGAGGGCGACAAGCTGCCCGCCGGGGAGGTGCCGGCCTGGCGCACCCGTGTGCAGTACGCGGTGGACGCGGAGGGCCACGCGGGACTGCGGAGGCACCGCTCGCACGAGGTGGAGCGGATCGACCACTGCATGATCGCCGCGGAGGGCGTGAGCGAGCTGGGCGTGGAGCGGCGCGACTGGACGGGCATGGCCTCCGTCGAGGCCATCGCGGCCACCGGCTCCCAGGACCGCCAGGTCATCCTGACGCCGAGGCCGGGCGCCCGGCTGCCCCTCGTGGAGCTGGACCGGCCGGTCTCCGTGATGCGGGTCGGCGAGAAGGACGGCGGCGTCCACCGCGTCCACGGCCGCCCCTTCGTCCGCGAGCGCGCCGACGGCCGCACCTACCGGGTCGGCTCCGGCGGCTTCTGGCAGGTCCACCCCAGGGCCGCCGACACCCTGGTGACGGCGGTGATGCAGGGACTGCTGCCGCGCAAGGGCGACATGGCCCTCGACCTCTACTGCGGCGCGGGCCTCTTCGCGGGCGCGCTGGCCGACCGGGTCGGCGAGGAGGGCGCGGTGCTGGGCATCGAGTCCGGCAAGCGCGCGGTGGAGGACGCCCGGCACAACCTGGCCTCCTTCGACCGCGTCCGCGTCGAGCAGGGCAAGGTCGAGTCCGTCCTGCCGCGCACGGGCATCACCGAGGTCGACCTCATCGCCCTGGACCCGCCCCGCGCCGGCGCCGGCCGCGCCACCGTCGCCCACCTGACCACCCTCGCGGCCCGCCGCATCGCCTACGTCGCCTGCGACCCGGCCGCCCTCGCCCGCGACCTGGCGTACTTCCGCGAGGGCGGCTACCGGGTGCGGACGCTGCGGGCGTTCGATCTGTTTCCTATGACGCATCATGTGGAGTGCGTGGCGATTCTGGAGCCGGTGAAGTAGGGGCGCAGGTAAGGAACTTGGGGTGCATGCCGTGGGCGTTGCGAGTGGTGTCCCGGCGCCCGGATCATGTTCTGCGCGCACTCCGGACGCCGTGCGGATCTCGACAGCTGTATGATCCCGCGCCGCCTGACCGTGCCGACCACTGCCGGGGACAGGTCTCTCGGCCCTTTACCTGGGTGCGGTCAACCAGCGTTGGCAGATGGCTCGGAACGCCGTCGGGACCTACGCCCTGACCAAACCGGCGACGGGCTTCGTCCTGGACGGCAACGGAGGCGCGGGCCGGGCGGTGACCGCCAACACCGCGTCCACCACATCGGCTGGTCGGAAATGGGCCTCGGTGTTCTCCGGATCCCGAGGCGGCACCTGGACGGATGACGGAGTTCGGCCCCGGCACATCGGCCGTACCTTGGGCGACACCGCGACACCGCGACACCGCGACACCGCGACACCGCGACAACGGCAGCCCCGCAGAGCCCCTTTGGAGCCGTCCGCGCCGTCTCCGGCCTCGGGCCGCCGCGGTGGCGTGCCACCCCGTTTGACCGCCGGCCCGCACGGTGCCGTCACCGGTAGCCGCTCCCGTACGTGTGCGGGCCCGTCCGGCTCGTCCGCGCAGGGGTGCGGAGCGTTGTCAGGGTGTGGTCGGCCCCTGCGTGACTGAGGGAGCCGGGTGCCCTGCCCCCCCATCGGGGTTGCGTGGCCGAATGATCCGACGGCGGACGTCATCGGGTGGGCATGCCGGGTGGTCCCACCGGGGGGGTCTTCGTGTCGCAGCTCGCAGCTCGCAGCTCGCCGGACGGGGAGGGAGTGCGGAGCGTCACACCCCCAGCGAGTTTGTGCGACCTCGTCTGTCACCCGTACGGATGACGCGGGGTTCGTTCCCCAAGTCCGGTCTCCGTTGCCGGTCCTACCGTGACGCGGGGCCGTCGGCCCATGGAGAACTTGCTCATCAGGGAGGGTGGCACAGATGCCGGATGACGTGCGGGACCGGAAGTTCGGTGCGGTGTTCGACTGGTTCGACCAGGACGGGGACCGCTTCCTGACGAAGGACGACTTCCAGGCCCTGGCGGCGCTCTTCGAGCGCGCCGCTCCGGCCGACCGCGGGGCGGCCGCCGGGGCGATCCGGGAGGGCTTCGACGAGTGGTGGCGGCTGCTGCTCGCCCACGGGGACAAGGACGGCGACGAGCGCATCGACCCGCAGGAGTTCGCGGAGTTGATGTTCAGCGACATCACGGCCGACGGGAACTTCGACGCCACGGTGGTGAAGATCGCGGACGGCTTCCTGGACGCGCTCGACACCAACGGTGACGGGGTGCTGGACATCGACGAGTACGTCCGCCTGTTCGACATCGTCGGCGTTCCGCCCACGGCCTCGAACGAGGCGTTCCGGAGGCTGGACCGGGACGGCAACGGTGTGATCAGTCGCGACGAGTTCCGGCTGGCGATCCGTGAGTTCTACCTGAGCGCGGACGAGAACGCGCCGGGCAACTGGCTGCTCGGCCCGCTCGGCCAAGCGGCCTGACGGCGAGCCGCCACGGCGGCTGAGCCGGGCCGCCTTCAGCCCCGGCGGGGCGGGCCTGCCGGACGACGACCGGTCGTCCGGCAGGCGCCCTGGAGCTTGTTGGAACGCTACGTCGCCGCCGCGCGTCGACCTGCCGGCACCGACGCCCGATCGTCGGCGCACCACCTGGCCCGCGGCCTCGACGCGCCCGCCCGCGTGTACCTCGCTACCGTCCGCAGGAACAGGGCCCTCGCCGCCGAGGAAGAGGCGTTCTCCCCGCGCGAGCGGTTCGCCGAGGACACCCCGGGGCGCACGCCCTCGCGCGGGAGAATCCGCGACGGCTGCTCGCCGGACTGCGGTACGCCACCCCGGGAGCGACGGTCGCACCGCCGCCGGTGGCTGTGGTGACCGCGACGCCCCGACGGTGAGCAGGGCGACGCGTCCAAAGGTTCTGCGAGTGCGGAAGCACGGGCCGCGAACTCGTCGGCGTCACGCACAGCACCGGGCCTCGGGGGCTTCTCTGTTCGGAGGCGAGTTCCTCATCCCACCGCCCGGACCCGGCGGTTGTGGGACCGGCAGGGTGTGCGGAGAGGGCTTGGCCGGCAGGAGGCTTCCGGCTCCTTTCGGAAGCGCGCCCAGTCGGTGGGTTCTTCCGGTCGAGGTTGAAGTCGAGGTCGAACCAGCAGGCAGGCGCATGGATTCCGGCGGCAGATATCGCCTCGCCGTTCAGGTACCGGCTCGGTACCCTCCCGACATGACGATGACACTCCGACTTCCCGAGGATCTTGACGCGAAGCTGACCGTGTGTGCTCGTCGTGAGGGACGCGGCAAGGAGGAACTCGTCATCGAGGCCATCCGTGAGGCCCTGGAGCGGGCGGAGTTGAAGGTCGACGACGTTCTGGCCGAGCTGATGGACAGTGACGCGGAGATTCTGGACTACCTGAGGTGAACGGGGTGCGCCGTATCCGGGTCGACGAGGTCCTGGCCATCGCCCGCGCCGTCAACGGCACCGAGCACAGCGTGCGTGACATGGGGCTTCTGGTGTCGGCGATCGAGCGGCCCCGTACCCATGTGTTCGGGGCCGAGCTCTATCCCACGCCGCACGAGAAGGCCGCGGCCCTGCTGCACTCCGTCGCCCGCAACCACGCGCTCGTCGACGGCAACAAGCGCACCGCCTGGCTCGCGATGCGCGTCTTCCTGCGCTTCAACGGTGTCAGCGCCGCTACCGCCCCGCCGCCCGTCTCCGTCGCAGGGCCGTTCGTCGAGGACGTCGCCCAGGACCGCGTCGACGTATCCGACGCCGCCGGGCGTCTGTCGGACTGGTTCCCTCGCATGTGACCTCGGCGTGGTCGGCGCGGAAGGGAAGCCGTGGGCACTTGGCCCGTTCGGCGTGGGACGGCTTCACTCGGTGGCGTCCGTGTGCCGGGGGTGTCGGTCGGGGGTACTCCGGGGTCACATGGTGAGTGCGGTGCGTCGCGGCTTCGGTCGTGATGGTGAACCGACGGCCACGGCGGGGCGCGGGGAGGCCCGTCCGCGTGCCGGACCGGGGGAATGAGGACGACGAGGGCGAAGGCGGGGCGCTGCGCCCGCCCGTGGAGGGAAGGGGATACGGATGCTGTTGCGTGATGTCGAGTACGGGGACGTCGACGCCTACGTCAGGATGCGGTGCGATCCGGTGATGATGGCCGAGCTGGGCGGTCCGTTGCCCCGGGAGGGCATGGAGGAGAAGGTCCGGCGCGATGTCGAGCGGGCGCGGGCCGGGACCGACTGGACCAGGATGATCGTGCCCGACGCGGCCCGACCGGGGACGGTCGCGGGCACCGTCACCCTGTGGCCCCACCACACCGGGGCCGGGCTGATCTCCGAGATCGGGTGGATGGTGCTGCCCGAGTTCCAGGGACGGGGGTTCGGCAGGCGGGGCGTCCGCATGCTGCTCGAACAGGCCCGCGACGACGGCCGGTGGGGGCTCGTCCACGCCTTCCCCGCGACGACGAACGCCCCGTCGAACGGCATCTGCCGCGGTCTCGGGTTCCGCTTCCTGGGGGAGGAGGACGTGCCCTTCGCCGACCGGGTCCTGAGGAGCAACCACTGGGTCGTCGACCCGCGTACCGATCCGGTCCGACGGCGGTGCGCGGCGCCTCCCGTCCGTGTCACCCCGCCGCCCCGGACGGAGTGACGCGGAGGGCGGGAGTGACGCGGAGACGGGGCGGGCCGTCCGGGGGGTTCCGTCCCGGGCGGTCGGTACGGCCCCGGGCGGCCCCGGCCCGACCGGGCGGGGGTCAGTCCCCGGCCGGCGGCGGGGAGGCGAGCGCGGGGACGGGGCGGGGGGTGCCGTCGGCGTCGATGGCGACGAAGGTCAGTGTCGCCGTGGCGACCTCCGTCGTCGGACCCGAGTGGTTCCAGCGTTCGGCGGTCACCCGGACCCCGACCGTCATCGACGTCCGTCCGGCCCGCCGGAGGGCCGCCCCGACGCTCAGCAGGTCGCCGGCCCGCACGGGGGCCAGGAAGGTCATCCGGTCGACCGAGGCGGTGACGGCGGGGCCGCCCGCGTGCCGCCCCGCGGCGGCGGCCGCCGCGTCGTCGATGAGCCGCATCATCACACCGCCGTGGATGGTGCCGTACAGATTGGTGTCGTGCTCGCTCATGATGTGGGCGAGGACCACCCGTGAGTCGTCCGGGGTCTTGGTACGACGGGTGGTGGATACGGGGGCGGGGACGGTGACGGTGGGATCGGCCACGTCAACTCTCCTTCGCGAGTCGCGGCGGAACGTTTCCGCGCGCCGGACGTCCCGGGCGCGGGCAGCGGGCAGGTCTTCGGACTCGCGGGCGCGCCACTCCTCCCGGAGGGCTCCTACTGGCCGTCGCTTCCCGGCCCCGTCCGGGGCCAGTGCTGTATGACGGCGGTCGTTCCCGCTCACCGCTGCGGGGCAGTCCCGGATTCCCACCGGGTTCCCTCTTGCGACGCCTCCCGTCGGGCCGACGGGGCGAACCGGCTGCCCGGTCAGCCTACGCGGCGCCCCTGACCGGCCGGGACGCCAGGGGGAGGCGGGCCCCGTCGGCGTACGCGGGACACGCCCGCCGATGGGCGGTCCGGTGCGGGACCGGATGCCGCCCTTCGCGCCGTCGGGTCCGGGACCGTACGCGGTCCGGTCGCGCCGTCCGGCCCCGCCCGTACGCCGTCCGGTGCCGTCGTCCGGTCCGGAACCGAGTGCCGCCCGGCGGCCCCGTCCGGCCGCCGGCCGTGCCGCCCGGTCCGGCCTCCGTCCGTATGCCGCCGCCCCGTCCCGCTCCGCCGTCGTCGGCGTCCCGCCCCGTCGCCGGCGTCCGGCCCGTCCCGTACGTCGCGCGGTCCTGCCGTCCGGCGCCCGTCCGTACGCCTTCCGGTCCCGCCGCCGGGCGCCGTCCGTGCGTCGGCCCGATCCCGCCCTGCCCGCCCGCCTCCGGGCCGGGCCCTCTCGACCGCCTCCGGACGTCCGGCCCCCCTCGCCGCACCCGGGCCGGGCCCCGCCCGCGGCCCCGCCCCCGGGTCGTCCCCCGGCCGTGCCCGCGTCGTGCGACGGGCGTCGGACCGTGGGCGCGGGTGGCGCGTGGAGTTTCTTCTTCCGGGGTGGCGCAATTCGGCCGGAAAATGCCGGTGGAAAACTGAACACCGCTCACTTACGCCTGCGGAGAGTTTCCCGCACGAGCCCCATTCCGGCCGGATGCGTCTCCCTTACCGACGGTTCGCCCCGCGTTACCGCTCGGTAGCCGCATTCGTCGTCGTATCGTTGGCCGCGTGGGGGGTGGCGTCCTGGGTCGGGGTGGCAATCAGGGCGGTCGGACTACTGCTTCCGCCGTCCGGGAAGCACGGGGGGCAAGGGGTACATGGAGAAGCGGCTGGAATTCCGCGTCCTGGGACCGCTCGACGTGCGCGCCGGAGAGGATCAGGTTTCCCTCGGCGGCCACCGGCACCGCACCATTCTCACGCTCCTGCTGCTCGCGCCCGGCCATGTCGTCCCGGTCGACACCCTGATCGACGCCGTGTGGGACGAGCGGCCGCCCGCCACCGCGCGCACCCAGGTCTCCATCTGCATCGCGGCCCTGCGCAAGGTCTTCAAGAGCGTCGGCTGTCCGGACGAGATCATCGTCACCGCCCACCCCGGCTACCTGCTGCGGCTCGGCCGGCACTCGCTCGACACCGTCGAGTTCGCCGGGCTCGTCGCCGCGGCCGAGGCGGCGGTGCGCGAGGAGCGGCTGTCCGAGGCCGCCCGCGCCTACACGGAGGCGCTGCGGCTCTGGCGCGGACGGCCGTTCGCCGGTGTCACCGCCCACCGCGCCGAGGACGAGGCCCACCGGCTGGAGGAGTTGCGGCTCAACACCTTCGAGAACGCCACCGAGGTGCGGCTCCAACTCGGCGACCACCAGCGGGCGCTGCCCGACCTCGCGGCCATGGTCCGCAGACACCCGCTGCGCGAACGAGCCCGCCACCAGCTCATCACCGCCCAGTACCGCTCCGGGCGGCGGGCCGAGGCGCTGGAGACGTTCCAGGAGGGGCGCCGGCGGCTCAAGGAGGAACTCGGCATCGAGCCGGGCCCCGCCCTGGCCGAACTGCACCAGGCCATCCTCCAGGACCGGCCGTCGCTCTCCGCGCCCGAACCGGAGCCCGAGCCGGTCACCCCGCACACCCCGGCCTGCCCCCCGCTGGAACTGCCGCCCGACGTCTCGCGGTTGGCCGGGCGCAAGGAGGAACTGGCCCGGCTGGGCGCCCTGCTGGATCCCGACCGCACCGCGGGCGGCCCGGCCACCGGCCTGATCACCGGCGTCGGCGGCGTCGGCAAGACCAGCCTGGCCGTGCACTGGGGGCACAGCGTCGCGGGCCTCTTCCCCGACGGCCAGCTCTTCGCCGACCTGCACGGCTACGACGAGCGCCTCGAACCCACCCTGGCCGGTGAGGTGCTGGGCCGCTTCCTGCGCTCCCTCGCCGTGCCCGCCGCCCAGATCCCCGCCGCCCCGGAGGAGCGCGCGGCCCTCTACCGCAGCCTCCTCGCCGACCGGCGGGTCCTCGTCGTCCTCGACAACGTCCGCAGCCACGCCCAGGTCCGGCCGCTGCTGCCCAGCGGCGCCGGGTGCTGCGTCCTGGTCACGGGGCGCGAACAGTTACCGGAGCTGGTGGCCTGGCCGCCGAGGGCCTGGGTGCGGCTCGGGCCGCTCTCCCCGCACGAGGCGGTCGAACTGCTGGGAGGCATCGTCGGCGAGGACCGCGTCGCCGACGAGCCCGGCGCCACCGTCACCCTCGCCGAACTGTGCGACCTGCTGCCCCTGGCCCTGCGCATCGCCGGGGCCCGTCTCGCCTCGAAGCCGCACTGGTCGGTGGCCCATCTGGTGCGCCGGCTCAGCGACGAACGCAGCCGCCTCGACGAACTGAGCCAGGGCGAGTCGCAGGTCCGGGCCAGCTTCGCGCTGACCTACCGGGGGCTCGCCGAGCAGACCGCCCGGCTCTACCGCGGACTCGGCCTGCTGGACGTCCCGGACTTCGCCCCCTGGGTGGCCGCCGCCCTGCTCGACACCGACCCGCACACCGGTGAACGCCTGATAGAGGAACTGGTCGACGCCCGGTTCCTCGACGTCGTCGGGCCCGACACGGCCGGTCACACCCGCTACCGGTTCCCCAGCCTGCTCCGGCTGTTCGCCCGGGAGCGCGCCCAGGAGGAGAGCGAGCGGGAGCGCGACGCCGTCCTCGACCGCGTCCACCGCACCTATCTGTTCCTCGCCGCCGAGGCCCACCGGCGTTCCTACGGCGGGGACTTCAGCATCATCCACGGGACCGTCGCCCGGCGGCGGCTCGACCCCGAGACGACCGGCCGGCTGCTGGCCCGCCCCCTGGACTGGCTGGAGGCCGAACGGCTCTCCCTGGTCGCGGTCGTCGCCCGGACCGCCTCCGCCGGCATGGACGAGTTCGCCTGGGACCTCACCCTCTGTGTCCTGGTCCTCTTCGAGACCCGCAACTACCTCGACGACTGGCGGGAGTGCGCCGAGCGCTCGCTCGCCGCCGTCCGCGCCGCCGGGAACGCCCGCGGCGAGGCGGCCATGCTGCACGTCCTGGGCGCCCTGGAGATGCGGCTGCGGGACTTCACCACCGCCTACCACCTCTTCACCCGGGCCCTGCGCCTGCACGAGCAGGCCGGGGAGGCGCACGGCCGGGCCCTGGTCCTGCGCAACATGGCGATGATCGACGAGATGCGCGGCGAACTGGACTCCGCCATGCGGCACAGCACCGCCGCGCTGACCGTCTTCCGGGCCGTCGGCGACCGCTCCTCGGAGGCCCACGTCCTGAACAACATGGCGCAGATCCGCCTCGACCAGGACGACGTCGACGCGGCGCAGCGGCTCAGCGAGGAGTCCGTACGGGTCTCCGCCGCCATCGGGGAGGGCGGCGCGCGCAGCCTGGCCCTGGGCACCCACCGGCTGGCCCGGGTGCACCTGGCGCGCGGCGAGTACGTGCTCGCCGAGGAGGCCCTGCTGCGGGTCATCCACATCGTGCGGGGGCAGATGGACACCCTCGGTCTGGCCCACGGGCTGCTCGCCCTCGGCGAGGCGCGGACGGGCGCCGGGCGGTGGCGGGAGGCGCGGGCGACGCTGCACCAGGCCATGGAGGTGGCCGCGCTGCTGGACAGCCCGCTCGTCGAGGGCCGCATCAAGCTCGCCCTGGGCACCCTCGGCGGGAAATGCGGCGACCCGGACGAGGCCCGGCGGTATCTCCTCGGGGCATTGGCGGATTTCGACCGCATCGGTGTGCCGAAGTGGAGGGCGCGGGCGCGCACCGCCCTCGCGGAACTTTCCGGTAAGGAAGCCGGGCGCGGGCGACCGGTGGACGGAAAGGAAAACGGTGGCATTCCGGTTGGGGAGGATTGTCTTTCTTTACCGGAAGGCTGAACGATAATGAGCGGAAATCCCTCTTCTCTAGCGTAAGTGCCAACATTCCGCGAGGGGGAGAAGAAATGCCGAACAACCATGTGGTCCGTCCGCACGCCATGAAGCCGCCCACCGCCCCGCACGCCGCCCGGATGTTCCGGGGCGACGACGAGAGCTGGCACTGACCGCGCGCCGGGTCCATGACGAGGCGGGCCGCGGGGCCGTGAAGGGCTCCGCGGCCCGCCTCGTGCGTATCGGGGGCGTCGGGGGCGCCGACCGCCGCCCCGGACTTCGCCGGCCGTCCCGGATGCCGTCGCCCGCCCGCCCGCCTTTCGGGGCCGGGCGCCGGACGCCGTTCGCGGGGTCCGCGCCCGCCGTCCGGGCCGAGGGCGCGTCTCCTCCGTACGGCCCGGTGTCCCCGTCGGCGTATCGACGGCGGACGGCGCCCGCCGTGTGTCGGCGGGCGCCGGTGGACCGTGTCCCCGTCGAGGGTCCTTCCGCCGTGCCGGGTCAGCCCGCCGCCGAGGTGGGGGAGGGGAGCCGGGACGGCGCGGGCTGGGCGGCGGCGAACAGCAGCACCAGCCCGTGGAAGCGGTAGAGGGGGCGGCCCCGCAGGTCCACCCCGCACAGGTCGAGCAGTGTCCCGTCCACGAGCTGCTCCAGCCACCGCTCCGCCGTCGCCTCGGTGGTGCCGAGGAGGCCCGCCGCCCGGTGGGCGGGGAAGGGGCCGTCACCGGCCCCGGCGAGCCGGGCCAGCACCGCGCGGGCCTGGGCGGGCAGGGCGTACAGGGAGGGCCGCAGGACGGCGGCCACGTCCAGCCCGCCGAAGGACAGCTCCCGCAGCCGTGTCCCCGGGTCGGCCATCCGCTGCGCGAGCCGGGCCACGGGCCAGAACGGCCGGGCGGTGAGGCGGCTCCCGGTGATCCGCAGTGCCAGCGGCAGTCCGCCGCAGTAGGCCAGCAGGTCGTCGGTGGCGTCCGGTTCCGCGAGCAGGCGCGGCCGTCCGGCCGCCGCCGCCAGCAGTTCGAGCGCCGCGGCGTCCCCGAGCGGCGCGAGCGCGAGGGTGCGGGCCCCGGTCACCTGGACGAGCCGGGTACGGCCGGTGATCAGCACCACCGCGTCCGGGAGCCCGGCCAGCAGCGTGTCGAGCAGCCGGCCCCGGGGCGCGCCGTCCAGCACCACCAGCATCCGTCGGCCCGCGGTCCGGGCGCGGCACAGCCGCACCAGGTGCTCGTGGTCGGCGCGGTCGTCGGCGGTCCGGACGGCGGGCCGCGCGGGGCCCGGCTCGCGGAGCTGTTCGCCGAGGTCCCGCAGGAGGTCGGTGAGGACGTCGTGCGGGCGGCGGGGCCGTCCGTCGGGCTCGGACAGCGCGGCGAAGACCCGTCCGTCGGGGAAGTCCCCGGCCGACAGGTGGGCGACGCGCGTGGCGAGGGCCGTCTTGCCGATCCCGGCCATCCCCGTGACCAGCAGCCGACGGGGTGCCCTGCCTGCGGCGGACTCCGCCAACTGGGAGCGCAGCAGGGCCACTTCGTCGTCGCGGCCGACGAAGCCTTCGGCGTCCGGCGGCAGGGTGTCGGGGGCGCGGTGCCCGGCGACCGGATCGCGGGCGCCGCGGGTGGCGCCGCCGGGACCGGGCCCCCGGGTGCCCTCCAGGATGGCCGCGTAGGCGGAGCCCAGGCCCTCGCCCGGATCGATGCCGAGCTGCTCGGCGAGCAGGGAGCGGCCCTCGTAGTAGCTCTGGAGGGCGTCGCTCTGCCGTCCGCTGCGGTAGAGGGCGGTCATCAGGTGGGCGCGCAGCTTCTCCCGCAGCGGGTGCCGCGCGACCAGGCCGGTCAGCTCGGCGGTGAGCTGCTCGTGCCGGCCCAGCGCGAGGTCGGCCTCGATGCGGCTCTCCAGGGCGTGCATCCGCGCCTCCTCCAACTGCGGCAGCTCCGCCTCGGCGAGGTGCTCGGTGACGTTGGCGAGGGCGGTGCCGCGCCAGTGCCCGAGGGCCTCCGCGAGCAGCCGCCCCGCCTCCTCGTGGTGCTCGCGGGCCAGGGCGGCCCGGCCGAGCCGGTCGAGCCGCTCGAACTCCAGCATGTCGACCGTGCTGTGCGGGGCCCGGAGCAGATAGCCGGGCGGACGCCGCTCGATGCGCACCTCGTCGCCGAGCAGCTTCCGCAGGCGCGACATGTAGGTGTAGATCTGGGTCCCGGACGAGGCGGGCGGCTTCGTGCCCCACAGCAGGAGGCAGAGTCTCCCGTCCGACACCACGCGCCCCCGGGCGAGCAGCAGGGCCGCCAGCACCGTGTGCACCTTGGAGCCCGAGAGCGGGATCCGTGAACCGTTCCTGTGCGCTTCCACCGGGCCGAGGACTCGGAAGTCCATGCGGCACCCCCCGTCTGGCATGGGATGAACATCTGCTCCGCCGAAGCTATGCGGGGCTTCCATTCTCGCGTTATCCGTTCGGTATCCCCCGTGGCCCACGGCCGATTTCCGGCCTTTCCGGGGTTGTTGGAAGGGGCCGTCGGAAGGGGGCGGCCGGGAGTGCGGTGGAGCGGGTGCCGGGAGGGGGCCGGGTGTCGTCCGGGGAGGACGTCGGGGGAGACCGTCGGGCAGGGGCAGGGGCAGGGGCAGGGGCAGGGGCAGCGGCC
The DNA here is from genome assembly GCF_055598485.1 of Streptomyces sp. NPDC107521. Classification (NCBI taxonomy): domain Bacteria; kingdom Bacillati; phylum Actinomycetota; class Actinomycetes; order Kitasatosporales; family Streptomycetaceae; genus Streptomyces; species Streptomyces sp. NPDC107521. The sequence goes on along the minus strand of NZ_JBVKAT010000008.1, from coordinate 5,060 downwards.
GGCGGCGGTCCGGCCGTCGGACGCGGCCACCGGCCGCCGCCCGGCGTCCGGGGCCACCGGCCGCCGCCCGGCCCGGCGTTCACCCCACCGGCCCGCGACCGCCGGACGACCGACCGCCGGACGACCGACCGCCGGACGACCGACCGCCGGACGACCGACCGCCGGACGACCGACCGACGTGCGGCCGGTCGTCGTCCCGGGCCGATCGGCCGTGCGGCCGGTCGTCGCCCGTTCGGCCTCCGTACGGCCGCCCCACCGCCGCGCTGTCGGCCGTCCGGCGGCCGGTCACCGCGCGACCGACCGCGTGCCCGGTCTGTCGCCGTGAGCCCGGCCTGCGGGCGGTTCGCCGCCCGCCGCCTGCCGCCTGCCGCCCGCCGCCCGCCGCCTGCCGCCTGTCGCCCGCCGCCTGGCCCTCGCCGCCCGGCCGCGCGTCAGCCGTCGACGACGGCCAGGTCGCGGCCGAGTGACGCGGCCACCGCCCGGTGCACGTGCTTGCCGCCGTCCCCGTTGGTCAGCACCACGCAGCCGGTGCCGGACCGCAGCCGGACCGAGACCAGCGCGCGGAAACCGGGGGTCTCCCCGCCGTGGCCGAACTCCGGTTCCGCCAGGTCCCCGTCGACGACCGTGCCCAGTCCGTAGAAGCTGCCGGGGAACGCCTCGGTGAGCATCTGCGTGGCGAGCCCGGCGGACAGCAGGTCGGAGCAGCCCTGGTGGGCGCGGCGGATCTCCCCGGCGAGCTGGGCGAGGTCGGCGGCGGTGGACCACAGCCCGCTGCCCGCCCGTACCGGCCGGGTGCGGAAGCCGTCGAGGAGCGGACGCCCGTGCAGGTCGTGGCCGAGGGCCCAGTCGTCCCGGCCACCGTGCCCGCCGGGCGGGGCGGTGAAGGAACTGTCGGCCATGGCCAGCGGCGCGAACACCCACTCGGCCGCCAGATCGGCGAAGTCCTGCCCGGTGACGTCCGTCAGCAGCCGCTCGGTCAGCGCCCACTGGCTGCCCGCCTTGCGGAACAGGCTGCCCGGCTCGTGCTCGGCGGTGACGTCGTCCAGGACCGCGCCGAGCTCCGGCATCGGCTCCCCGGGACGCCACCACGTGGCCGCCGAGGCGGAGAGCCCCGCGGTGTTCGACAGCAGATGGCGCAGGGTCAGCGGGGCTCCCGACGGCGCCCGCGGCACCCTTCCGCGCACCGGGTACCGGTCCAGCCCGGCGTCCAGGTCCAGGACGCCGCGCCCGACCAGGCGCAGCGCGGCGAACGCCGTCACCTGCTTGCTGACCGACCCGGCCTGGAAGCGGGTGTGCAGGGTGACCGGGAGGCCGCTGTCCGCGGACCGCTTCCCGTACGCCTGGACGCCCACCAGCCGGCCCTCCCGGAGCAGGGCCACCGCCGCGCCGGGCACCCCGTGCCCGGCCATGGTCCGGGTCAGGTCCCCGTAGGAGCCCGTGTGCGCCACCGCCGTCATCGCCGCGTTCCCGCCCTCTCCCGCCGTGCCGACCGCCGCCGTGTCGGCTTCCGTGGTGTCGTCCTCCGTGCCGTGCCCGTGCGTCGCCCCCGCGCCGGGCCGCTCGGGACCCCGGCCCGGTGCGGCGCCGGGGGTGGACGGGGCGTGCGGTGCCGTGCCGCGCCCCGTCGCTCCGGACCCGGTCGCGCCGGGCTCCGGCGGGCCCCCGTGCGGGGAGGCGTGCGGTGAAGTCCCGTGCGCCGACCAGTCGTTGGGCGAGGCCCCGGCCGGTGGAGTGCCGTTGGGCGGTGGACCGGGGGGCGGGGCCCCGTCGAGGGCCGCGGCCAGGTCCTCTACGGTGTCGCCGTCCAGCAGCGTCCGCAGGGTCAGGTCCAGCCCGGCCCGCCGCGCCGCCGCCAGCACGTGCACGATCCGCATCGAGTCGGCGCCGAGGTCCCGCAACCGGTCCCGCACCCCGACGCCGGTCACGCCCAGCACGTCCCCGCAGACGTCGACGAGCACCTGCTCGACGGGCGTACGGGGGGCCACGTAGGGGCGGTCGGAGGCGAGGGCGGCCCGGCCGGGCACGGGCAGCGCGGCCCGGTCGACCTTGCCCGCCGGGTTCAGCGGCAGCGCCGCGAGCGGCATGATCGCCGAGGGCACCATGTAGACCGGCAGCACGGCCGACAGGCGCTCCCGCAGGGCCGCCGGATCGGGCTCCGCGCCGCCGGCGCCCACGACGTAGGCCGCCAGCCACTTCTCGCCCCGGCCGTCGTCCCGGGCCGCCACCACCGCGTCGCGCACCTCCGGCCCGGACCGCAACACCTCCTCGATCTCCCCGAGTTCGACCCGGTGTCCCCGGATCTTGACCTGGCCGTCGGCCCGGCCCAGGCATTCGAGCTGCCCGTCCGCCCGGAACCGGGCCAGATCGCCGGTACGGTACATGCGGGAACCGGGCGCCCCGCCGTACGGCTCCGGCAGGAACCGCTCGGCGGTGGGACCCGGCCGCCCCGCGTAGCCGCGCGCCAGACCCGCGCCCGCCACGTACAGCTCGCCGACCACGCCGACCGGCACCGGGCGGTGCTCCGTGTCCAGCACATAGGCGCGGCAGTTGGGCAGCGGACGGCCGATCGGGACCGTCACCGCCTCCCGCGGCAGCTCGGCGCCCGTGCACCAGACCGTGGTCTCCGTCGGCCCGTACAGGTTCCACAACCGGTCCACGCGGACCGCGAGTTCCCGCGCCAGACCGGGCGGGCACTCCTCGCCGCTGGTGACCGCGGTGACCGGCAGCCGGTCCATCCCCGCGGCCAGCAGCAGCTTCCAGCCGGACGGGGTGGCCTGTACGTGGGTGACCCCGGCGCTCCGCACCAGCCGCAGCCGGGCCGCCGGATCACGGGCCTCCCCGTCGTCCGCGAGCACCACCCGGCCACCGGTCATCAACGGGAGGTACAGCTCGGCGGTGGAGACGTCGAAGGCGAGCGAGGTGGCCGCAAGCCAGCGGTGCTCCGGCCCCGCCCGGTGCCAGCGCCGCATGGAGAACAGCGTGTTCAGCAGCGCGTGGTGACCGATCTGCACCCCCTTGGGACGCCCCGTGGAACCCGAGGTGAACAGGGTGTACGCCAGCCGGTGGGCGCGCGCCGGATCGTCCGGCCGGTCCTCCGCCGGGCGGTCCGGCGGCGTGCCGGGAGCGGCGGCGATCCGCTCGCGCTCCCGGTCCAGGTCCAGGACGCCACCGGGGTGCCCGGTACCCAGCAGCCCGGCGCCCGCGCCGTCCGTCACCGTCAGCAGCGCCCCGGCCGCCTCCAGCATGTACCGCAGCCGGGCGGGCGGCAGTGTGGTGTCCAGCGGCAGGTGGGAGCCGCCCGCCTTCCATACGCCCAGCAGCACCGGCAGGGTGTCCGGACCGCGCCGCAGCAGCACGCCGACCACCGACTCCGGCCCCACCCCGGCCTCCCGCAGCCGGTGGGCGACGCGGTTGGCCTCCTCGTCGAGCCCCCGGTACGTCAGCGACCGCTCCCCGGTCCGCACGGCGACGGCGTCGGGGGTGGCCAGCGCCTGCCCCTCGATCACCTCGTGGACGTAGCGTGTCATTCCCACTCCACCTCGGTGTCGTTGAAGTCGCCCAGGATCCGCGCCGTCTCGGCCGCCGACAGCAGGGGCGCGTGCGCGTCGCCGTCCGGGTCGGCGGCCATGGCCTCCAGCACCGCCCGGTACATCCCCGCCATCCGCTCCGCGTGGGGCCGGTCCAGCCCCGTGCTGACCGCCCGCAGGACGAGCCGCCCCGGGACGTTGGCCACGGACAGCGTGAACTCGTTGGAGCTGTCCCCCGCGCCCGCGCGCACGTCGACCGGGCCGCCGTCGGCCCCGTGGAAGTCCTGGTAGCGGTACATCACGTCGAACAGCCGCTCCCCGCCCGCGAGTCGCTGCACGGCCGGCAGCGGATGACGGCGGTGCGGATACACCCCGGCCTCCCGGTCGAAGACCTGGCGCACCAGTTCGCGCCAGGTGCGCGCGGAGCGGTCGTGACCGAACGGCAGCGTGTTGAGGTACATGCCGAACACCCGCTCGGCGCCCGGTGCTTCGGGCCGCGCGCTGTACACCACCCCGGTGTGGAAGGACTCCTCGCGGGTGACCGCGGCCAGCACCCGGAGATGGGTGGCGAGCAGCACCGCCTTGAACGAGGTCCCGGTCGTCCGGGCCAGCTCGCGCAGGGCCGGTTCCAGGTCCCGGAAGTCCACGGACAGCTTGAAGTCCTCGCGGGGTGCGCCGTTCCCGGCCCCCCACTCCTCCGGCAGCCTGCACGGTGCGTACCGGTCGACGACGCCCTGCCAGAAGGCGCTGTCCTCGGCCGAGGCGAGCGACTCCTGCTCGGCGGCGACGAAGTCGGCGTAGCGCACCGCCACCGGCTCCGGCTCCACCACCTCCGCACCGGTCGCGTACGCCTCGTAGAGACCGAGGACCTCCCGCAGCAGCGAGTGCTGGCTCCAGCCCTCCGTGATCGCGTGGCAGTGGGTGAAGCCGAGGTGCCAGGCCCCGTCGGACTCGACCAGCGCCGCGAACCGCAGCAGCGGCGGCCGGTCCAGGTCGAAGAGGGCGGCCCGCTCGGCGGCGATGTGCTCCCGCCGCGCCCGGTCGAACCCTGCCCCGTCCGCCGCCCGCAGATCGCTCACGGTGACCCGCGGCACTGCGGCCGGGTGCACCAGTTGCAGCGGTACGGAGTAGGTCTCCAGGTCGAAGGAGGTCCGCAGCATCTCGTGCCGCCCGACCACGGTGCGCGCCGCTCGGCGCAGCGCGTCGGCGTCGAACGGCCGGCCGTCCTCGATCCGGTACGTGGCGGTGTTGTGGTACTTGTTCAGCCCGTCGCCCGCGAGCATCTCGACGAGCATGCCGAGCTGCATCCGCGCGACCGGGTAGGCGTCCACCAGCCCCTCCGGCAGCCGCTCCCGGTCCTCGTCCGCGACCAGGGCGAACGGCTCCACCGCGCGGACCGCCCCCACCGGTTCGCCGGTATCGGTGGACTGCCCTTCGATGAGGTGTGCGGTGAGGTCGGCGATGGTGCGGTGGTGGAAGACGTCGCGGACGGTGGCGGGGAAGCCTTCGGAGCGGAGGGCGCCGACGAGGGCG